>NZ_JBVHCY010000002.1:0-478560 GCF_057922445.1 Flavobacterium sp. UM26
AAATTTTTATTTCCATTTAGCCCTCATCTTCTTATCAATCTCTCAAGGAACTTCGCGTCTTTTGCGGGGTGCAAAGGTAAACAGCGTTTTTATTTCTCACAAGCTTTTTTTGATATTTTTTTTCGAAAATTTCTCTTCTTTTATATCAATCGCTTGTCAGTATTTAAATGAACGTTGCCGTTGTTGCGGGTGCAAAAGTAACACCTTTTTCCGTTTTAACAAGCCTTTTTTAAAGCTTTTTTTGATTTATTTTTTAATGAAACAATAAAGTATTGATAATCATTATTTAACAAAAACCTTAGCTTTGTAAAAAATGTGATTCACAACAAGCACAATGAGTTTAAAGCACAAATAACACCATTAAGTACTATATTTTCAGGGTACAATAAGACTAATTATTCCTCATATAGTAGTTAGCATTATTACACCATTACTTTTTCTATACTATATATAATGTATTCATACACTATCCATACTTTGTATATATTAGGTAATAATCATTAAAAAAACGCTCTTTTAGCATTCACTACCCTAGCCCGGATGGGAGTGGCATCCTCTTGGGGCGGGGTTCGACCCAAGAGATACAACGGACAGCCGGAAAAAGCTCCTAAAAAAAGCAATTCACATAAAACACTGTTACTATTGAAGCTTACTAGCCTTTGCATGCCAAGACTCATTTAAGTCTTCATAATTAACAGGCGTTGCAGGTGGTTGGTTTTGAAGACGACCTGATTCAAAAGCACGAACTAAAATCGTTTCAATTAAAAAATCCTCATTAACATCGTAAGGATTATACTTTGTCTTTAAATTAATATCAAAAACTCTAGCTGTAGTATTAGCCCAAAAGGCCTTCCAGCCACTTTTCAAGTCGGAAACCAATTCATAAGTTGTTGTTCCTGTTTGTCTATGAATTAGTTTTACCAATATCTGACCTTGTTTTCTAGACAACTTTTTAAGTTTAGCTTCAAATTCATTTGTCAAATAGTCTTCAACAATTTTAAAATACTTCTTTTTTTCTTTATTTGTTTTCAAATACGACATTCCTTTTCTGAGTGCTACTAATCTTTCAGATGCTAGTTTAGCATAAGGATACGTTTTATATACTCTATTTTGAAGAATTAGAAATTGCTTTTTATCTTCTAAACTTAATTTTTCTTTACTAATAATTATCTCGGGTAACAGAATGGTATCACTGAGAATACTGTCATTTTCAATAATGGCAGGGTCATTTTTTTCGTTTCCCTTTTGAACAACCTGTGCATTAGTTGAGAGAAAACAAAAAAAGAAAAACAAACAAATGTAGATTCGGTTCATAGTAAAATTTTATAATTCAAAATTATAAATTTATACTCCAAGTCTAATGCCAAATTTATAAATTAGCAAAAAATAATTTATATGAGTTCAGCATCAATATTAAACGCCAATTCTTTGGCTTTTTTGGAAAAATATTTAAACAATGCCTCACCTACTGGATTTGAATCTGAGGGTCAAAAAATTTGGATGGAATACCTAAAGCCATATGTAGACACTTTTATCACAGACACCTATGGAACTGCCGTTGGGGTTATCAATCCAGAAGCTCCTTTCAAAGTTGTAATCGAGGGACATGCTGATGAAATTGCCTGGTATGTAAATTACATTACCGAAGACGGATTAGTATATGTAATTAGAAACGGAGGTTCGGATCATCAAATCGCTCCTTCGAAACGTGTAAATATTCATACCAAAAAAGGAATCGTAAAAGGAGTTTTTGGTTGGCCTGCCATTCACACGCGAAATAGAGATAAAGAAGAAAATCCAAAAACAAGTAATATCTTCATTGACTTAGGTTGTGAAACCAAAGAAGAGGTTGAAAAACTCGGTGTACACGTTGGCTGTGTCATTACTTACCCTGATGAATTCATGATTATGAATGAAAACAAATTTGTTTGTCGTGCAATTGACAACAGAATGGGAGGTTTTATGATTGCAGAGGTTGCTCGATTATTACACGAAAACAAAAAACAACTTCCCTTTGGTCTGTATATTACTAATGCTGTTCAAGAAGAAGTTGGGTTAAGAGGAGCGGAAATGATTACACAAACTATCAAACCTAATGTTGCTATAGTCACAGACGTTTGTCACGATTCAACAACACCAATGATCGACAAGAAGATTGAAGGTGAGACCAAAATAGGCAAAGGCCCAGTAATAACTTACGCACCAGCTGTACAAAACAACCTAAGAGAACTTATTTTAAATACGGCTTCAGAAAAAGGAATTCCTTTTCAGCGTTTAGCTTCCTCACGTGTAACTGGAACAGATACTGATGCTTTTGCATACAGTAATGGAGGTGTAGCATCAGCGTTAATTTCATTACCATTGCGATATATGCATACAACTGTAGAGATGGTTCATCGTAAAGATGTAGAGAATGTAATTCAATTAATTTACGAAACCTTGTTAAAAATCGAAAACAATGAAACCTTTTCTTATTTTAAGTAAAATTTTGCAAATTTAACTTTTGGATATTACGAAGCAAATCATAAAAAAACGCCATTCTTTAAAGAATGGCGTTTTTTTTTGCAAATCATAAATTTAATTATTGAATTTTTGCTTTTAATTCTTTGTATTCAGCAGTCATTTCTAATGCACTGTACACATTCAACAATGTTTTTGCAACGTCAACGTTTTTTGGGTCTAAATCAACCGCTTTTTTAAGAAAAGGGATTGTGCTTTTAAACAACTCCTCTCTTTTTTTCTTCAAAACATCGTAACGCTTCATATCATTAGTAGAAGTACCTAATTTATTCATTTCGTCAATGATAGGTTTCTCATTTTCTAGTTTTAAAGCTGCAATATTAATATAAGCATTAGTGTAAGCTGGATTAATTTCAATTACTCTATTGTAATATTTTTCGGCATCGACAGTGTTCTTTGCATTGGCACTTAAAACTCCTAAATTAAATACCAAATCTGCGTCATTTGGATTTTTAACCAAAATATCTGCTACTAATTTTTTATACGTATCAAAATCTTTAGCTTCTAAATACAAGTTTGCTTCTGTTAAAGCTAGTGAAGTATCTTCTGGATTAGCTTTTCTTGCATCAGCTACCGCTTGTTGTGCTTCTTTGGATTTACCTTGTTGCACTAAAATCAAAGCAATGTTTTTATAAATCTCACCTCTTTTAGAAGGAATCACTTCTGTTCTTGGTTTTTCATGTGTCCCTAATTTAATCATACGATCTCTTTCTGCAGCTGTCAAGTACATATCTTCTTGAGAAGTCAACTTATTTACTGCGAAATAATTAGTTCCTTTACCAGAATAGTTTAATTTTTTTAATTCGTCGTAATTTTTTAGAGCAGCGTCATAATTTTTTGCATTTACATAGGTTGACGCTGCATAATATAAATTGATAGTATCTTTTTTATCTAATTGATACGCATCATACAATTTTTTGGCAGCTATTTCATATTTATCTGACTTAGAATCCGCAATAGCCTCGTTAATCAATTTATATTTGATATCCATTACAGACTTAGTAGCTTGTGCCGTATATTTTGATTTACCAGATGCTTTCTCAACCTCAAGCAATTCCTGAAACGCACCAGCCGCTGAAGATAAATTAGCGTCTTTATCTATACTTTTGTTAGCCAAATCTAACATCACATTTCCTTTAACAAAATAGTACTGTGCTTTTTCAGCTTCAGTAGCATTTACTATAACCGATTCGGCATCTAACAAAATTGTTTTGGCTTCGTCGGATTTACCCGCTTTTAATGCTTTTTCAGCTGCTTTAATTTGATCTTTTTGTGCAAAAGTAGCTACTGATATCAACATAGTTGATGCGAGTAATACATATTTACTTTTCATGGTATTCTATTTTTATTTATTTATTACTTATTAATCTTCATCATTTATATCTTCCTCCTCATCGTTGTCGTCCTCAACTACATCATCGTCATCATCATCGTCATCTACGACTGTATCATCTTCAAGGACTTCAAGTACTGGTTTTACACGTTCAACAGCTGAATCTTCAGAATTACCATTTTCATCTGCTTCATCTTTCATTACTTTTGTAACCGCAGCTATCGAATCATTTCCTTTTAAGTTAATCAATTTAACTCCTTGAGTAGCACGACCCATAACACGTAAGTCTTCAATAGCCATTCTGATTGTTAATCCAGATTTATTAATAATCATTAAATCATCAGCATCGGTAACCGCATTAATAGAGATTAATTTACCGGTTTTTTCTGTAATATTTAATGTTTTAACTCCTTTTCCTCCACGATTTGTAATTCGATACACATCTTCGCCATCTTCAACCAACTTGGTTCGTTTTCCATATCCATTCTCGGTAACCACTAAAATTTGAGAGTCACTAATATCTTCTTTATCCACAGTAACCATTCCTATAACTTCGTCGGATTCGTCTTTTAAAGTAATTCCTCGAACACCGGAAGCGGTTCTTCCCATTGGACGCGTTTTTGTTTCTTCAAAACGAACTAACTTTCCAGATTTAACTGCTAATATAATTTGACTTTCTCCATTTGTTAATTGTGCACCCAACAATTCATCTCCTTCTTTAATTGTAATAGCAGCTACTCCATTCACACGTGGTTTTGAATATTTCTCTAAAGAAGTTTTCTTAACCTGACCTTGCTTGGTAACCATAATTAAATTATGGCTATTTATGTAGTCTTTATCTTTTAAATCTTGTGTACAAATATACGCCTTTACTTTGTCATCACTTTCAATATTAACTAAATTTTGAATTGCTCTTCCTTTTGCAGTCTTGTTTCCTTCAGGAATCTCATACACTCTCATCCAGAAACACTTACCTTTTTGAGTAAAGAACATCATATATTGGTGGTTGGTTGCTACAAACATATGTTCCAAGAAATCTTGATCCCTCGTGCCAGCACTTTTTTGCCCAACTCCTCCTCTATTTTGTGTTTTATACTCACTCAGATTAGTACGTTTAATATATCCTGCATGAGAAATAGTCACAACCACACTCTCATCAGCAATTAAATCTTCAATACTTACATCTCCACCTGAATATTCAATCAAAGAACGACGAGTATCTCCGTATTTATCTCTAATTTCGATTAGTTCTTCTTTTATCAAAGCAATACGCAAATTTACATCTGATAATAAAGCACGCAAGTGATCTATTAACTTCATAATTTCTTCGTACTCCGCTCTCAATTTATCTTGTTCAAGACCTGTTAATTGTCTTAATCGCATTTCAACAATTGCACGAGCCTGAATATCTGACAAATTAAATCTTTCAATTAATTTATCTCTCGCCTCTTCAGTATTTTTAGAAGCTTTAATTAATGCAATTACTTCGTCTATGTTATCTGAAGCAATAATAAGACCCTCTAAAATATGAGCGCGTTCTTCTGCTTTTCTTAACTCAAATTGTGTTCTTCTGATTACAACGTCATGACGATGCTGAACAAAATAGTGAATCAAATCTTTTAGATTCAACAGTTGTGGGCGACCATCTACTAAAGCAATATTATTTACGCTAAACGAAGATTGTAATTGAGTAAATTTATACAAGGTATTCAACACTACATTTGGAGTAGCGTCACGTTTTAAGATGTAAACTATACGCATACCGTTTCTGTCTGACTCGTCACGGATATTCGCTATACCTTCAATTTTCTTTTCATTTACTAAATCAGCTGTACGCTTAATCATATCAGCTTTATTTACCTGATATGGAATTTCGGTTACTACAATAGACTCTCTTCCGTCAACTTCTTCAAAACCTACTTTAGCACGCATCACGATACGACCTCTACCCGTTTTAAAGGCTTCTCTCACTCCTTCATAACCGTATATAATACCTCCTGTTGGAAAATCAGGAGCTTTAATATGTGTGATTAATTCGTCAATCTCGATATCATTATTGTCAATATAAGCTAGGGTTCCATTGACTACTTCGGTTAAGTTATGGGGTGGCATGTTGGTAGCCATACCTACTGCAATTCCTGTCGCACCATTAATTAATAAGGTAGGAACACGTGTCGGCATTACTTTTGGCTCATACAAAGTATCGTCAAAATTCAATTGAAAATCCACGGTTTCTTTTTCGATATCAGCCATAATCTCTTCAGAGATTTTACGCATTCTCGCTTCTGTGTAACGCATGGCTGCAGGGCTATCTCCATCTACAGAACCAAAGTTACCTTGTCCGTCAACTAATAAATAACGCATACTCCATTCTTGAGCCATACGAACCATGGCATCATAAACAGAAGTATCTCCGTGTGGGTGATACTTTCCTAAAACTTCACCGACAATTCTCGCGGATTTTTTATGGGCTTTATTTGAAAAAACTCCTAAATCATACATTCCGTATAGCACTCTACGATGTACGGGTTTTAAACCATCTCTAACATCAGGAAGTGCTCTTGATACGATTACAGACATCGAATAATCGATGTAAGCTGATTTCATTTCATCTTCTATGTTAATAGGAATTAACTTTTCTCCTTCAGACATAAGTTGTTATATTAAATAATTATATTAATTTCAAAACGTGCCAATATACGGCTTTCTGAACTTTTTTTTGGCATTTTAACAGTCTAATTTTTCTAATTTATTAACAATAAAAAAAGCTGTAATAGTTAATAAATTCCGATAATTTTAACTTTGATTCTTCTATTTTTTTTGTCACTTAGCTGACAACTGATATTAGTAGGAATGATTTTTGTTTATAAATACTAAATGAGTAAATTTACATATATAAAAATAGATACCACATGGATGACAATTTTTCCCCTAGAGTAAAAGATGTTATTACGTACAGTAAAGAAGAAGCCTTACGATTAGGACATGACTTTATTGGTACAGAACATTTAATGTTAGGCATTTTGCGTGATGGAAACGGAAAGGCTATCCATATTTTAAACAATTTGGATGTAGATTTAGACCATCTACGAAGAAAAGTTGAGATTCTTAGTCCTGCTAGTCCCACTAGTCTTGATGTAAACCTTGAAAAAAAGAACTTACACCTAACCCGTCAAGCTGAAAGAGCCTTAAAAACTACTTTCCTAGAAGCTAAGGTATTCCAAAGTTCTTCTATCAGTACAGCACACTTATTATTGTGCATTTTGAGAAACGAAAATGACCCTACAACCAAGCTATTGAATAAACTAAAAATAGATTATGATTTAGCCAAAGAACAATATTTGAATATGACTCCAAACGAACAAGAATACATGGACAACTTGCCAAAAAACGAATCATACAATGACGATTCAGGACAAGATGACAGTCTTAAAGAAGGAACCTTCAATAATCCTGTGAATAAATCCAACAAAAAATCCAAAACACCAGTTTTAGATAATTTTGGGAGAGATTTAACAGAAATGGCCGAAGAAGGTAAATTAGACCCCGTCGTAGGTCGCGAGAAAGAAATTGAGCGTGTTTCTCAAATTCTAAGTCGACGCAAAAAGAACAACCCGCTTTTAATTGGTGAACCTGGAGTTGGAAAATCTGCTATTGCAGAAGGATTAGCTTTAAGAATTATTCAAAAGAAAGTTTCTAGAATTTTATTCAATAAGCGAGTAGTTACTCTTGATTTAGCTAGCCTTGTAGCTGGAACAAAATACAGAGGACAGTTTGAAGAACGTATGAAAGCCGTTATGAATGAGTTGGAAAAAAACGATGATATCATCTTGTTTATAGACGAAATTCATACCATAGTTGGTGCTGGTGGAGCAACAGGTTCATTAGACGCATCGAATATGTTCAAACCTGCCTTAGCAAGAGGTGAAATTCAATGTATAGGTGCAACCACATTAGATGAATATCGCCAATACATAGAAAAAGATGGCGCTTTAGAAAGACGCTTTCAAAAAGTAATCGTAGAGCCAACTTCGGTTGAAGAAACTATTACTATTTTGAATAATATCAAAGACAAATATGAATCCCATCACAATGTAACTTATTCTCCTGAAGCCATTGAAGCTTGTGTAAAACTAACTGACAGATATATGTCGGAACGCTTTTTACCAGACAAAGCTATTGATGCTCTAGACGAAGCTGGTTCAAGAGTTCATATCACTAATATAGATGTTCCAAAGCAAATTTTAGATTTGGAGCGTCAATTAGAAGACGTACGTGAATTGAAGAATTTGGTAGTTAAAAAACAAAAATATGAAGAAGCTGCTAAATTACGTGATGATGAAAAACGAATAGAAAAAGATTTAGCTATTGCACAAGAGCAATGGGAAGAAGACTCAAAAAATAACCGAATCAACGTTACAGAAGACAATGTTGCTGATGTAGTTTCTATGATGACTGGCATTCCTGTTAACCGAATTGCACAAACTGAAAGCAATAAATTAGCTAAATTACCAGAGCTTATTCAAAATAAAGTAATTGGACAAAATGAAGCGGTTTTAAAAATAGCCCGTTCTATTCAAAGAAACAGAGCAGGTTTAAAAGACCCAAACAAACCCATTGGTTCCTTTATTTTCTTAGGTCAAACTGGTGTCGGAAAAACACAATTAGCTAAAGTACTTGCGAAAGAATTGTTTGATTCTGAAGAAGCCTTGATAAGAATCGACATGAGTGAATATATGGAAAAATTCGCCATTTCAAGATTAGTGGGAGCACCTCCAGGATATGTTGGTTACGAAGAAGGTGGACAATTGACCGAAAAAGTACGAAGAAAACCATATTGTGTAGTTCTTTTGGATGAAATAGAAAAAGCACATCCAGACGTGTTCAATATGATGTTGCAAGTATTAGACGATGGCTTCTTGACAGACAGTTTGGGTCGCAAAATCGATTTTAAAAACACGATTATCATTATGACTTCAAATGTTGGTGCTAGACAGCTAAAAGATTTTGGTCAAGGTGTTGGATTTGGTACTGCAGCAAAAATTGCGCAAGCCGAGGATAATTCAAAAAGCATTATCGAAAATGCATTGAAAAAAACCTTTGCACCTGAATTTTTAAACAGAATCGATGATGTTATTGTTTTCAATTCATTAGAAAAAGAAGACATCAACTTGATTATCGAAATTGAATTAAAAAAGCTATACGCTCGAATCAAAGATTTAGGATACATCTTGAATCTTTCTGATAAAGCAAAAGCGTTTATTGCAGACAAAGGTTTTGACAAACAATTTGGTGCCAGACCATTAAAAAGAGCTATCCAAAAATATGTAGAAGATGCTCTAGCCGAAGAAATTATCACTTCAAAAATTAATGCTGGTGACGAAATATTTATGGACATTGAAGAAGGTGCTTCTGAGTTAACAGTTAATGTAAACAAAACAGAAGAACCTACAAATCAATAGATTAAAAAAGATTATTTGTTTTAGCCCGTTATGTTTTTTTTACTACATAACGGGCTAATTCTTTATATTAATTTAACTTTTTTAAAAAACAAAAAGTTACTTTTGATGTTTTATTAAATAACTTGCTGTATGCTACAAAACAAAGTCATCTTAGGAAGCGAAGAATGGTGCTCTTTCCCTGACCTAAATATTCCTACTATCAAAGCTAGAGTCGATTCAGGAGCTAAAACTTCGGCTTTGCACGCAATAAATATTGCTCCATTTATCAAAAATGATAGCAATTGGGTAAAATTTGATATTAATCCGATCCAAAATAACAACAAAACTGTTATTCATTGTGAGGCACCATTAATTGATAAGCGAATTGTAAAAAGTTCGAGTGGGTATAGAGAACAACGCTATGTTATTCAGACTTTACTTAAAATTGGAGACGACACTTGGAATATAGAAATGACATTGACCAATAGAGACTCAATGGGATTTCGAATGCTTCTAGGTCGTGAAGCGATGAGTGGACGTGTTTTGGTAGACCCTGAGCAAAAATACTTATTAGGACAACCTACGGTAGACAATCTAAAAGAATTATACAAGAATGCCGAAAAAGCAAGTTCTGGTTTACGTATTGGCGTTTTGGCCAGCAATCCTGAATTATACAGCAACAAACGAATCATGGAAGCTGGTGAAATGCGAGGACATGAAATGCATTTTTTGAACATCAAAGAATGCTATATGAAATTGGATGCTAAAACTCCTGAAATTCATTATAGAGGAGGAAAAATCCTGAACCAATTTGATGCAATTATTCCGAGAATCCGACCAAGTATCACTTTTTATGGTTGTGCTTTGACCCGTCAATTTGAGGCCTTAAAAGTATTTTGCCTGAATTCATCTACAGCGATAACACAATCTAGAGACAAACTCTTTTCTTTACAATTATTACTTAACAATGGCGTCGACATTCCAACCACAGGATTTGCAAATTCTCCATTAGACACTAATGATTTAATAAAAATGGTGGGTGGTCCTCCTTTAATTGTAAAGCTCCTCGAAGGTACACAAGGTAAAGGAGTAGTTCTGGCAGAAACTAAAAAAGCTGCTGAAAGTGTGATTAATGCATTCAAAAGTTTAAATGCAAATATTTTAGTGCAAGAATTCATCAAAGAAGCAAATGGAAAAGATATCCGTTGTTTTGTAATTGATGGCAAAGTCGTAGCTGCCATTCAACGTGAAGCAATGCCAGGCGAATTTAGAGCCAACATTCATCTTGGTGGCACAGCCTCTGTAATAAAAGTTACAAGTGAAGAAAAAAAGATTGCTATCAAAGCAGCTAAAGCTATGGACTTAAAAGTGGCTGGCGTAGACATTATTCGATCCTCTAAAGGACCTTTACTACTCGAAGTAAATTCGTCTCCTGGATTAGAAGGAATTGAAGGAGCAACAAACAAAGATATTGCTGGAGAAATGATAAAAGCTATCGAGAAAAACTTTAAAAATAAAGCTGTTTTGTAGAAAACTAAAAAGTTAAAATTTAATTAGAAATTTCCTTCAAAATAAATCCTAATGACTTATTTTTTTAGTTTTTCATAGCTAAATTTTAATCAAAAAAATATATTTTTTAAAAAAATAACAAAATGACAATCGAACATTATCTTAAATATGTTTTATAAAAATACATAAAGCAAAAAAAACAACATGAATTTCTACCAATTCTGAGGTCTTTTTAATGAAAACAAAAACATTTGACACTTTTAATTTCGCCTTGTTTTTCAAGGCTTTTTTTTCGTAAATTTGAATGTATTCATTTAGCTAAGTAAATGATTACAAGTATTTTAAGAACATTGAAAAAAATTAATGAAATGGAAATTGTAACAAATACAGCAACGTTTAAAAAGGGAAATTGGACTACAACGATTGATGTTTATGATTTTGTAGTAAAAAACATAACTCCGTATGAAGGAACTTCAGATTTTTTGGTTGGACCTTCAAACAAAACCACAAAATTGTGGGAGGCATGTAAAGAACAATTATTAAAAGAAAGACAAAATAATGGTTGTTTAGCCATCGATACTGAGACTATCTCAAATATTACTGCTTTCGGTCCTGGATATATTGACAAAGAAAATGAGGTGATTGTTGGTCTTCAAACAGATGTTTTGCTCAAAAGAGCGATGAAACCTTTTGGCGGAATCAAACTAGTAGAATCCGCAGTTAAAGAAAAAGGGTTACAAGTGTCAGAAAGAGTATCAGACATTTTCAATTATGCAAAAGACCATAATCAAGCCGTTTTTGATGCTTACGATACCGAGATCAAAACATATCGTTCTAAACACGTTTTAACAGGATTACCTGATAATTATGCCAGAGGAAGAATCATTGGTGACTTTAGACGTTTACCTTTATATGGAGCTGATGCATTAATTGAAGCAAAAAAAGCTGATTTTGCGAATATTACTGGAGAGATGAGCGAACATAAAGTACGCTTACGTGAAGAAATCACCAGCCAAATCAAAGCATTACAAGATATGAAAACTATGGCACTATCTTATGGTGTCGATGTTTCTAAACCAGCTACTACTGCATATGAAGCCGTTCAATTCACTTATTTAGCTTATTTAAGTGCTGTAAAAGAACAAGATGGTGCTGCAATGTCACTAGGTAACGTTTCATCTTTCTTGGACATTTATATTGAACAAGATTTAAAAAGTGGTTTAATTACTGAAGAAGAAGCTCAAGAATTCATTGATCAATTCGTTATGAAACTTCGAGTTGTTCGCCATTTACGTCCAGGTGCTTATGACGAAATATTTGGTGGAGATCCAACATGGGTAACTGAAGCTATTGGAGGTCAATTCCACGATGGTAGAACAAAAGTTACTAAAACTTCCTTCCGTTTCTTACAAACCCTTTATAATTTAGGTGCTTCACCAGAACCAAACTTAACTATTCTTTGGTCACAAAACCTTCCAAAAGGTTTCAAAGATTTCTGTGCTCAAGTATCTATCGATACTTCATCTTTACAGTATGAAAACGATGATTTGATGAAAGCTAACAGAGGTTCTGATGACTACGGAATTGCTTGTTGTGTTTCTTATCAAAAAATTGGTAAATCAATTCAACATTTTGGAGCGCGTGCCAACCTACCTAAAGCATTATTATTATCATTAAATGCAGGAAGAGAAGAACATCATGGAGCTCTAGTTGTCAATAACATTCCTGAAATAAAAGATGAAGTATTAGATTACGACACAGTAATGGCTTCTTTCAAAAAAACATTAGCTGAAGTAGCTCGTGTATATGCTAAATCGATGTTCATCATTCATTATATGCATGATAAATACTATTATGAAAGAGCCCAAATGGCATTAATTGATAGTGATCCTGCCATTGATATTGCTTACGGTGCTGCTGGTATTTCAATCATTGCGGACTCTTTATCTGCAATAAAATATGCCAAAGTAAAACCTATCAGAAATGAACAAGGATTAACCGTAGATTTCAATATTGAAGGTGACTTCCCTAAATTTGGTAATGATGACAATCGTGTAGATGATATCGCTATAGAAATCACAAGCTTATTCATTGAGGAATTAAGAAAACACAAAACCTATAAAAATGCTACTCCAACCCTTTCTTTACTAACAATCACATCTAACGTGATGTATGGTACAAATACTGGAGCAACTCCTGATGGAAGAAAAGGTGGTGAATCATTTGCTCCTGGAGCTAACCCAATGCACGGAAGAGATGTAAATGGAGCTATCGCTTCTTTAAACTCTGTAAGTAAACTGAAATACAATGATGCTCAAGATGGTATTTCATATACCTTTTCAATGATTCCTAAGTCATTAGGATCTACAAAAGAGGATCAAATTTTGAACTTAAAAACTACTCTTGATGCTTATTTTGGAAGAGATGCACATCATTTGAATGTCAATGTTTTAAATAGAGAAACATTAATTGATGCTTACGAGCACCCAGAAAACTATCCACAATTAACAATTCGTGTATCTGGATATGCAGTAAACTTCGTTCGTTTGTCTAAAGCACATCAATTGGAAGTAATTAGCAGAACTTTCCACGATAGAATGTAATTAAGCATTAAATTCAATATGAATGATTAACTTTAAAACCTGTTTAGAACCTATACTCTAAACAGGTTTTTTTAATAAATTTCTTTTTGCCTATGTATTTTCCTGAACAGTCCCAACATGATGAAGCCTTAAATAATGCCGATATTGATTTGCTACGCATACACTCGTTGGAAACTTTTGGCACACATGATGGCCCTGGAATTCGAATGGTGATTTTTGTTCAAGGTTGCCAATTTAGATGTTTGTATTGTCAAAATCCAGACACATTAGATGTTCATGGTGGCACTTTTGTTCCAATAGACGAATTGGTTCAAAAAGCAATCAACCAAAAACTATTTTTTGCAGAAAATGGAGGCGTAACCGTTTCTGGAGGAGAACCTTTACTTCAAAGAGCTAAATTGATTCCTTTTTTTGAAAAACTTCATAGCAATGGAATTTCAACTTGTTTAGATACTAATGGTCGTGTATTAGACGAACAAACAAAAGAATTACTAGACAAGACCGATATTCTACTACTAGATGTCAAACATATCAACAATGATTGGCATAAAAAACTAACGGGATTAAAAAATAAAACCACACTAAAAGTTGCTAAATACCGAGAACAAACGGGGAAACCCATGTGGTTGCGCTATGTCTTGGTACCTGGTTGGACTGATCAAGAAGAATATTTACATGAATGGGGACACTACTTCTCAGACTATAAAACAGTGGAAAGAGTAGAAATCATCCCGTTCCATCAAATGGGAAAACACAAATGGGATTTATTACAATTCGAATACGCTTTCGCTGATGTACCTTCTCCTTCAGAAGAAATTATTCAAAAAACCACTGCTATTTTCCAACAATACTTCAAAAATGTTGTGGTAAAATAGCAATAAAATTTTCAAAAACAATTATATACAATGTCAAATAATAAATACTTAATGGTAGTTGCAGGAATGATTATGCAACTGTCAATAGGCTCAATCTATGCCTACAGTAAATGGATAGAACCTTTATCCAAAGAATTGAATTGGGATGCTCACGATACCAAAACCTCTTTTAGTTTAGCCATTTGTTTCCTTGGACTTACCGCAGCATTTATGGGTAAATTTGCTCAGAAAATTGGCCCATCCAAAGCAGGTAGCATTGGAGCAATCTTTATGATAATCGGTTTGATTGGAAGCAGTTTCGCTGTAAAATGGGCTTCTATTGAACTATTCTACTTAACTTTTGGTGTGCTACAAGGTATAGGCTTAGGATTTGGGTATGTGGTGCCGGTGTATACTGTAGTAAAATGGTTCCCAGATCGACCCGGACTAGCATCTGGAATAATAATTATGTCATTTGCATTAGGATCTTTGTTGGCTTCTTTTATCATAACCCCATTGTATACCTCCGTTGGTTTATCGAATGCTTTTTTAATTTTAGGCATTGTATATGGAATCTGTATGTTATTAAGCGCTTTTTATTTAGCAAACCCCTCAATAGAAAACAATTCAAAAGAACATTCTACAATATTGACAGCAAGAGAAATCATTCAAGACAAGCGTTTTATTGCACTATGGTTACTACTCTTTTTAAATGTTTGTGGTGGCATTGCTATAATTTCAAAAGCAGCAATATTAGGAGAAGAAGTTATTGGAATGACAACTACTCAAGCTACTTTATTTGTTGCTATCATAGGACTATTCAATGGCTTAGGCCGTCTGTTTTGGTCTAGTATTTCAGACAGAATTGGTTGTTGGTCCACCTTCATGATCTTTTTGACTGTCAATATGATTTGTTTTGCACTTATTCCTTTTGTGGCCGCCAATAGCACCTCCTTTCAAATTGTCACTTATATCATAATAGCTGGTTATGGTGCTGGTTTTTCAACGATGCCATCATTTGTAAAATCAATCTACGGAGCCGATAATTATGGGCAGGTTTTTGGTTATATTTTAACCGCATGGTCTGCTGCAGCTTTTGCTGGCCCAATACTTTTGGGGTTAACCCATGAAATCACAATCTTCTATTTATTCTCGCTTCTAATTGGAATAGGACTATTGGTTGGATTTTGGCTAAGAAAATTACTTTCATAAGACAAACAAAAAAAAGAGCTCATCGTTATACTAACTTTGAGCTCTTTGCATAAAAAAATAAGGCAAACTATTTTTTTACAACTTTATGAAATACCTCTTCACCATTATCAAGCTGTAATTTCACAAAATACATTCCGGCACTTAAACTTGTCATATCTATAGTACTGTCTTTTAAAGTTCCCTCTAATACTACAGACCCTTGAGTAGAAATCACGCTATATCTTAAAACACTTGATGCAGAAGACAGTTGTAATGTTTGTTGCACTGGATTTGGATAAACTATAATTTCATTAGTAGTACTTGTATTTTTTACTGTTGGTGTTTTTTGGGTTGAACCCCAAACATAACTAAACCCATCCGTCTTGTTTAACAAATCTGGTGTTTGATTTGCTGTTCCACTAGAGCCATTATTAAAAATAATATTTACTGATGTAGGTCCAACAATTGTATATTTATAGAAACCATTAGCATCCAAAGTCATATTAAGTCCTGGCCAAGTTGTATTTGTAACACTTCCAGCAGGTACAGCATTCCAATAATGAATTTTTGGTGTTGTTGTCCAATTTGTTGGAGGTTTAAAATAAACGGTCAACGTTGTTTGAACAGGACAACGATTCGCTGGCTCTCCAGCCAACCAAGCACCATCATAATATCTAATTCCTGCGGTTGCAGTTAAATCAGCTGTTTTTAGCGTTCCATCATTGAACAATAAATTAGAAGCACTAACTGTTGATGGGAAAGTATAACTATACCAATCTCCACAATCTTTGGTCATAGCAACTCCTGGCCAAGCAACTGTTGGTGCTGTTCCTGTTGTACCCCAATAGTATACTTTTACAGCGGCATTCCAACTTGCTGGCTTTTTGAAATAAACTGTAAACGTTGTTGGCGTAACAAAAGTATAGGTTTCCGTTTTGACAGCGGAACTAACTCCAGTTGTATTAACCGCAATTGCCTTTAAAGTCGTATTGGCTGTAATCGCAAGTGTTTTTGTTCCAATAGCCGATGCAGAAGCTGTAGTTGGGGTAGTTCCATCTAACGTATAATATACAGTAGAAGTTGTTTCATTAGCCTTAACTTCTACATTCACAGTAGAACCTGTTGTAAAAGTTCCTCCAACAGGCGAAATAGTTACGTCTGGGGCAATACTTGGACAACGATTCGCTGGTTCTCCTGCTAACCAAGCACCATCATAATATCTGATTCCTGCTGTTGCCGTTAAATCAGCAGTTTTTAATGTTCCATCATTGAATAATAAATTAGAAGCACTAACTGTTGATGGGAATGTATAGCTGTACCAATCCCCACAATCTTTGGTCATAGCAATACCTGGCCAAGTCACTGTAGGTGCTGTACCCGTTGGAGACCAATAATATACTTTTACAGCAGCATTCCAGTTAGCTGGTTTTTTAAAATATACTGTAAATGTAGTTGGTGTAACAAAAGTATAAGTCTCTGTTTTGACAGTGGAACTAACTCCAGTTGTATTAACCGCGATTGCTTTTAAAGTCGTATTGGCTGTAATCGCAAGTGATTTTGTCCCAATTGCCGATGCAGAAGCTGTAGTTGGCGTAGTTCCATCTAACGTATAATACACAGTAGATGTGGTTTCATTAGCCTTAACTTCTACATTCACAGTAGAACCTGTTGTAAAAGTTCCTCCAACAGGCGAAATAGTTACATCTGGGGCAATACTTGGACAACGATTCGCTGGTTCTCCTGCTAACCAAGCACCGTCATAATATCTGATTCCTGCTGTTGCCGTTAAATCAGCTGTTTTTAATGTTCCATCATTGAATAATAAATTAGAAGCACTAACTGTTGATGGGAATGTATAGCTGTACCAATCTCCACAATCTTTGGTCATAGCAATACCTGGCCAAATCACTGCTGGTGCTGTTCCTGTTGGAGACCAATAATATACTTTTACAGCAGCATTCCAATTTGCTGGTTTTTTGAAATATACTGTAAATGTTGGTAACGTACCAAAAGTATAAGTCTCTGTTCTAATTGCAGAGTTAACTCCCGCAGTATTTCTAACAAAAGCGTTAAGCGTTTTAGTAGCATTTATTGAAAGTGTAATCGAACCAACAGCTGATGGCGATGCGGTTGTTGGTGTTGTACCATCTAGTGTGTAGTATATTGTAGAGGTCGGATTGTTAGCTGTTAAAGTAGTAGTAACTGTTGTTCCTGTTGTAAAAAATCCTCCAACTTGACTTACCGTAAGGCTTGGTACATCAACAGCTCCCAATTTATCCCAAATAGCAAAATTATTACCAGAAATCTTTAATGTCCAACCTGTCCCTGAAGGAGACCAATTATCAGAACCTAATTTCATTGCTACTTTATCGTCAATAATAGCAGCATAAAGATTGTTAGTTGCAGCAACAATATTCAAAGTAGAAGTACTACTTAATAAATTGTCTTTTCTCAACTTAATCATTTTGTCGATTTCTGTTCTGATACCCCAATCGAAATAATGTGGCCACCAAACCATAGGCGTTCCAGGGTGTGTTAAAATATAGGCATAACCATTCAACACTTTAGATCCTGGAAAAATCCATAAATCCTGACCATAAGGTACTGGTCCTGTGTCGTGATTATCCAACATAGTAACCGCTTTATCTGGCCAAACCCCAATTAAACCAGAAGCCTTACCAGCCCCATCTTTTAAATAACTTAAATTATTATCATTGAAGGCGTCTTGTAAAGCTTTTTTAGTCGCAAAATCAAATGCAGTAGAAGAAGCTGTATTGGTACCTCCTTTTGTGTAATCCAACCATTTCACAATTCTATTTCGGTCACCTTCTAACAATTCCCCAACAGAAAAATAAGGTGAGGTTGCATCGTTGTATTCTTTAATGTATTTTCCATCATAGCCGTGAACAAAGTCATATCGCCAGCCATCAAAACCAATTTGATTTTTCAACCAAAGCATCCAAGTTTTGATTCCGTTTCTCACTTCCACATTGGAATGATCCAAATCTCTTGCTGCTGAAAATAAACCTGTTGTTCCAGGAGATTTTAAACCCGCTTGAACAGGATCATAATCTGGATTTCCAGTTCCTTTTTGACCAGAGGCACTAATATTAGAATTATTGCAAATAGACCAAGTTTCGGCTGGGGTATTCCAAGAAGGAGTAGAAAAATCATACCATCCTAAAGTTCCTCCTCGGTGATTAACCACGATATCAGCAAGAACTTTTATATTCTTATTGTGTAGTTCAGTAATCAAAGCAACTAATTGGGCTTGTGTCCCTTGAGCATTATTCAAATCATACCAAACGGTTGGAATATAGCCCATCCCGCCTGTTGATTTACTTGGAGGAGGAAGCCAAATAGCATCAAAACCTGCACTTTGCAAATTGCCTGCGTTGTTTTTTACTACGTCATACCATTTCGTGGTCGACGCATCGGTTGTCCAATGAAATCCTTGTATCATTACCTCTCTTCCATTTGCGACGTTCTGCGCAAAAAGACTGGTAATAAAACAAGAAAACAGTACTAAAAGTAAAGTAATTTTTGTTTTCATTTTGTAGGTTAATTTTTGGTTAATAAGTGTGTATTTTTTATGAAATTACTAATTTTTAACATAGTTTTTTACACAACTCCCTTTTTTTAAGCAATATTTTTATATTATACTCAACTTAAACGTTGTAGTTGTAAAAATTGTTGATAAATTTTCAAACACCTAAAAAACAACCACTTTTGACCATATTAACGAAAAACAACAACTATAAAAACAAAAAACTACCCCTTAAAGAGGGGTAGTTCCTACATAAAATAATTCCAATTAAATTACCAGTTTTTAAACGGATGCTCACTCAGATAACCGTTGTAATAGCGAGCATCATTAGTAACTTCATCTCCTAACCATTCAGGTTTAAGAAAAGTTTCTGTTTCAGATGATAATTCTATTTCCGCTATTATTAAGCCTTCATTGTCCCCATAAAAAACATCAACTTCAATGACGTGATTTCCGGATTGTATTTCATAGCGTGTTTTATCAATTGTACCTTTCTCGCACAAATGCATCAATTGCTGTGCTTCTTGTACTGGAATTTCCTTTTCCCATTCAAAACGAGACAAACCACTTTCATTGCCTTTTCCTTTGATGGTCAAAAAACCTTTATCTCCTTTTATTCTCACACGAACGGTTCGCTCAGGATTTTTACTAATATAGCCTTGTGCAATTCTATTTTGAGCAAAAGCTTGTGTTATAAAATCAGTGGAGGTTACCAAAAATTTTCTTTCGATTTCTATCATTTGAAGTATTTAGTTATGAAAAAATAGCTTTATCAAAATACCAAACTGAATCTTTTCTATACCAAAGCTGCCCCTTTTCGACTTCCAAAGGACAATCAAAATTATTGGTATACAAAGCTCCAGTTCCTAAACCTTGAGGCATTTTTGAATTTTGAAGGTATGTCCATTGCGCAATCGCATTCAAGCCAATGTTACTTTCTAAAGCCGAGGTAATCCACCAGCCAATCTTATATTTATCAGCCAAAGTTATCCATTCTAGAGTTCCTCTAAAACCACCTATAAAACTAGGCTTCAAAATGATGTACTGTGGTTGAATTTTTTGCAACAATTGCTCTTTATCATTAAGAGAAAACACACCAATTAATTCTTCGTCTAAAGCAATAGAAAATGGAGTGATTTTACATAGCTCTGCCATAGTGTCATGGTTGTTTTTAGCTATTGGCTGCTCAATACTATGTAATTCAAAACCAGTGAGTTGAATTAGTTTAGATAAAGCTTCATTTAAACAAAAAGCACCATTAGCATCAACCCTAATTTCTATTTGATCTTGTGAAAAATGAGTACGTATATATGCTAATAATTCCAACTCTTTTTCAAAATCAATAGCTCCTATTTTGAGTTTTATACAACTAAAACCTTGTGCAATTTTTTCTTCGATTTGGGCTTTCATAAACGAAGGTTCGCCCATCCAAACAAGTCCATTTATCACTATAGATTGAGAACCATTGGTGAAATCTGATGGAAAAAGTAAAAATGGATTTTCGCTTTTGAGCGACAAAAAAGCCATTTCGACCCCAAATTGAATAGAAGGAAATTCCAATAAAGCTTCCCACAAAGCGCGCTCTCCTAAATGAATATTTTCGCAAACCCACTGCAATTTGGTTTCATAATCAGGACGGTCATCGGCACTTAAACCTCTAAGAATCCCGCACTCTCCTATTCCCCATTTTCCATCTTCTTCCAACAACAGAAACCAAGTTTCCTTAGTGGTCATAACGCCTCGTGACGTTCCTGAGGGACGTTTAAAATCAAGTAAGTATTTGTGATAGGTTGCTTTCAAAATGGTATGTTATAAAAAGTTTGTAGAATTATTCTTTTACAATCTTACTAGCTTCAATTTTGATGATGAAAAACAAATAAAAGGTACTCCGCTAATTTCCACTTGTTTTAATTTAAAAATCCCTTTAATCCGTGTCATCCGAGTTCCAACAATAGAATATTTTTAATCATATAAACTCAATACTTTATCAAAATCATCAGATTTAATTCCTAGTTTTTGAAAGGTTTCGAAATCTACTTTGGTCTTTTCAACCCAACTCAAACTATCGGTGACATTTTGATTTTGGTACTTCTTGTAAATCGCTTTGGCAGATTTGTAGTTGTCGTTTAATAAATAAGCGTGGGCTAAATTCAACTTAATCAACAACTCAGTATCGTCTAAGCGCTCGCCGTCTTGCAAAAATTTAATGGCTTTGCCGTATTGCTTGGTTAGCAAATAACTGGTTCCAATGGCATTATAATCTTGCACTTTGCCTTTGCCATCATTGATAATCATTTTAAGTTTGGTGATAGCTTCGCCGTGTTTCCCTTGTTTGGCTAATAGGCTCGCCTGCTTTCTTGCGTCAGCATAGGTTGTATTAGACACGCTAGATTCACCAAAACAACTGTTGCCAAAATCTTTATAGGCTTTGTTACGTTCTTCTTTTAATAGCTTTTGAAACTCAGTGTGGGTGTATTTGTTTTGGATTTTGTCTAAAACACAAACACAAAAGTCGTCCGAATTGGTCATTTTTTGAGCCATTGTGGAAGTTTTGCATTGCTCGATAATGTTTTTTCGGTTGCTTGCGCTCCAGCCACGGCTCAATTTATAATCGACCCAAGGCACAACCTCTAACACTATTTTTTGCTTCATAATCCAATTCTTGCTTTCGAAGCCAAACCAAATGGCATTGGATTGCAAGCAAGTTGATTTGTCGGTCGATAAACGTTTGGCGTCTTTACTCAAAGGGGTTTCTTGTATGAAGCAAGCCTCTGTGGTACTTCCTGTTTTTTGATAGGTTGTAGCAGCACTATTTGAAGAAAAAATAGCGTATTGGCATTTATCATCGCCAGAGATTTTGGACAAGATAAATACCGCACCCGCAGAACCTTGACTAATTCCAGTAGGGTCTGGAATGGATTTTAGTACCGAAACCAAACTTCCCGCCATTTGTTGGTTTTCGTCTAGTAAAGTAATGCGATACACGACTTCGGTTGTTCCAGTAGGTAAGTCTTCTGTTTTGATGATAATTCGGTCTCTTGCGGAAACGATAATTTCTTTGGAAGTAGCTCTTTCTTTGTCCCAATAGCCCGTTTTTTGAGCTAGAAGTGAGGGAGAACAACAAAGTACTGTAAAAAGTAAAAGGAATGTTTTTTTAATCATAATCCAATGGCATATTTTTTAACCACATAGAAACATAGAATTTATTATTCTTTTTAAAAGTAATCAATAGCCGTTTTACTCTTCACATAGCTATTCTATGCGAAAAATTATCCTATTTCTATTGATTCTTTAGCGGATTAGCATTTTTCTATGATCCTATGTGGTTTATTATTTATGACTATCCGTGACTAGTACCATTTCACAGAATAAATTAGTTGTTGAATGTTTTTCACAAATATAATCCTTTCTGATCTTTGCGTCTTCGCGACTTTGCGAGCCCAATTTCACGCAAAGGCGCAGAGACGCAAAGTATATTGTCAATATTTAGACTGTTGGTTGGTATAAGTTACGGACAATCATATTATTTTTTATTAGAATTTCACTCAACGAGCAAATAGTATTAAAATATAAAAACAAAGCGTGATGAATGCACTAGACCCTAGCCCTGATGGGAACGGCATCCTTTACTGCCGGGGTTCGGCAGTAAAGATATAGTGGACAGCAGGAAACAGCTCCTAACTCTTACTATATCAAATAACTATAATTCTATCGACTCGCCAATGGATAAAAGCATCAGGTCTTTTCCTTTGTCGAAAAACTTCTTGATGGCTTGTTCGTGATTGATTTCGATGAAACCAAAAGTATCAAAATGACAGCCTAAGACTTTATCACATTCTACAAAATCTGAAGCAATAATGGCGTCTTCTATATCCATCGTGAAGCAATCACCAATTGGGAAAATCGCCAAATCTAGTTTGGTGCGCATTGGGATTAATTTCATATCCATAGTTAGTGCTGTATCGCCAGAGATGTAGATGTTTTTGTGTTCTCCTTCGATTACAAATCCACCAGGATTGCCTCCGTAAGTTCCGTCTGGGAAGGCGCTTGAGTGAACCGCTGCCACGTACTTTACTTTTCCGAAATCGAAAGTCCAGCTTCCACCGTGATTCATAGGGTGGAATTTTAGTTCTTTAGCACCATAATAATTAGCAATTTCCCAATTAGAGACAATCACAGCGTCCGTGCGCTTAGCAATAGCCTCTACATCTTGTATATGATCAAAATGAGCATGGGTAATCAAAATGTAATCTGCTTTTAGTTCATTTATATTTATATGGCTAGCTTTGGGATTTCCGGTGATAAATGGATCTACCAAAATATGTTTTCCTGCCACTTCAATTCCGATACAAGCGTGTCCGTAGAATGTAATTTTCATAAGTTGATATTTATTGTTTTTTATCGGTCGTATGTAATTCGCATATCATCATTGGTTTTTGCGACCAATATTGCATCATGCTCATTTCATAATTTAATAATTTAATAATTAAAAATTGAAAGATTGGAAGAAGCCTTTTATCGGCCACCCATAAAAGTATTCACAATAACGTCTGAAAAGAAATAAATCATACACAATGAAAAAAGCACAGAAAGTAAAAACGTGCTTAAGGCTACTTTTTTTAATTCAGGATCTAATTCTTTAGGGTTGGTGTTTTTTTTCACCGTATCCAAATGTTTTAGCAAAGGGTAATAGGCTACTAAAAACAAGTATTGATCGATATTAAAATTATTGAGCAAAGCAAAGACAACAAACGCTAACATTGCAGAGATAATTAGGAAATAATGGTATTTTTTGGCTTTCTCACCGCCCATTTGTACCACGATTGTATTCTTTCCAGATTTTCTATCCGAGGCTTCGTCTCGCATATTGTTTAAGTTAAGCACTGCAACACTCAATAATCCGATGCCAATTGCGGGCAAAAACAAATCGAAATCAAATTGTTTAGAATACAAAAAGTTGACCCCAAGCGTACTTACCAAACCGAAGAATATAAACACAAAAACATCTCCGTATCCGCGATACCCATAAGCCGAAGTTCCCACCGTATATTTGATAGCTGAGGCAATAGCCAAAATCCCAAGTACTAAATAGAACAAGGAATACACAAAATTGGTATCTCCAAAAGCAATAAAAATTAAAGTGATAGCTGATAAAAGCGTTAGTATTGAAGTGATGATTATAGCACGTTTCATCGCTGGGGCAGAAATCACTCCGCTTTGAATAGCTCGTTTTGGCCCTACTCTATCTTCGTTATCAGTGCCTTTTACGCCATCTCCATAATCGTTGGCAAAATTTGATAAAACTTGTAAGCCCAAAGTAGTAAGCAAAGCAAAGCCTAAAATAGACCAATTGAATACTTCGGTTGGTGTTAAAATAGCTTCTGTTGGATGCGCTAAGGCATACATACTCCCCACAATTATTCCCGATACGGATAATGGTAAAGTTCTTAATCGTGCGGCTTGAATCCAGTGTTTCATTTTTTATTTTTTGTTTTTAAAATGTTTAAAAGTTTAAGATAGTTTACAAGGTTTAAAGTTGTTTAAAGGTTTAAAAAATAATGTAAAATCTTCTCTATTAAACAATTTTAAACAACCTTAAACTATTTCAAACAAATTTAAACCATTGAACAACTATAAACTTTTAAGGCAACCATTTTTTTTCGAAATTTGGTTTGCGTTTTTCTAGGAATGCATTTCTACCTTCTTTTGCTTCTTCGGTCATATAGGCTAAACGAGTGGCTTCTCCTGCAAAGACTTGTTGTCCCACCATACCATCATCGGTTAGATTCATAGCAAATTTTAGCATTTTGATAGCCATTGGTGATTTTGCTAATACCTCCTGTGCCCATTGATAAGCCGTTTCTTCTAATTCGTCGTGAGGAATCACAGCATTGACCATTCCCATTTCAAAAGCTTCTTGAGCAGAATAATTGCGTCCTAAAAAGAATATTTCACGGGCCTTTTTCTGTCCTACCATTTTGGCTAAGTACGCTGAACCATAACCGCCATCAAAACTCGTTACATCGGCATCCGTTTGTTTGAAAATAGCATGTTCTTTACTAGCTAAAGTCATATCGCAAACTACGTGTAAACTGTGTCCTCCACCAACTGCCCATCCTGGTACTACCGCAATAACAACTTTTGGCATAAAACGGATTAGACGTTGTACTTCTAGAATGTTCAAACGATGTTGACCATCATCTCCCACATAGCCCTGATGACCTCTTGCATTTTGGTCTCCTCCACTGCAAAACGAATATACTCCATCTTTAGTAGAAGGACCTTCAGCAGATAACAAGACTACTCCAATAGAAGTATCTTCTTGTGCATCATAAAAGGCTTGATATAATTCGGAAGTTGTTTTGGGCCTGAAAGCGTTGCGAACATTAGGTCTGTTGAAAGCAATTCTGGCTACACCATTACATTTTTTATACGTGATATCTTCAAATTCTCTAGCGGTAATCCATTCCATTAGTTACAATTTTAAATTTTAGTGTAAAAATAAAGCATTTTTCTATTTTAAACTATTCTTATTGAATAAGCTTTGATAATCCTAATCTGACGAATCTTTTTGAAGTGTTAAATTTGTTTAGAAATTCAGTTTTTTAACAAACACTAACTAAAAAAATGAGTACTTTTAGTCATTGCTAATCAAGGTTGTACTTCTTTTTTTGAGTTTGGATTAGCACGAGTTTTTTCACTGAATTATTAACCTTAAAAAATGAAAACTTTTGAAATTATTTAAAAAAAATGTCGCTCATTTTTTGATGGAAAAGATTGTGAAATCAACTTCAACTAAGAATGAGCAAATGGTTGATTCGTTTGCAAAGTATATTAGAACATAATAGTAGCACCTACAGTCAACACTAAGTGTTTTCAATTCGGTTGCCTAAAAGAAATAAGGGAGTTTAACTGAAATCGAATCCTTACAATATATATAAAGACTAATGGTTTTATTGCAAGGTTAATTCTATTATTCTGAACCAATCGAAAATTCCATTTAAAGACAAAACATTCAACAGGTATTTTACACTTAAGTTAATCTATTATAAGCAGTTTATTTATGTTAAAAACTGTTGTTTTTCAGGTGATACTAATACCTCAAGAATGCATCCTTTTTGAAGACAAACGTGTCATCAAAAGAGAAAAGGCTAACCGTATATCGATTAGCCTTTTTTTTATCTTCTATTATTGGGATTATTCTTGAACAAGATAAATTCCATCATCTTTAATCTCAATTACTTTTTCTTTATACAACGCCCCAATAGCCTTTTTGAATGTTTTTTTACTCATCTTCAAAACCGTTTTAATGTCTTCGGGATGAGAATTATCATTCAAACGCAAAAAACCGCGACTTGCTCTTAATTCATTCAAAATCTTTTCAGCATTGGGTTCAATGTTTTGATAGCCTTGAATTTGCAGTGATACATCAATCTTATTATCAGGTCGAATATTTTTGATGTAGCCTCTCATTCTGTCCCCAGTTCGAATAGCATCATCATACACTTCATCTTTATAAAGTAATCCTTTATGTTTTTCGTTGATGATTACGTTAATTCCAATTTCTGTAATATGAGAAACGATTAAATCTACTTCTTCTCCTTTTTCAACTGTAAGCACATCATTACTCAAAAATTGATTTGTTTTACTAGAAGCGACCAAACGATTCGTTTTTTCATCCATATACAAATACACCAAATAGCGTTTTCCTTTTTCCATAGGACGCGCTTGCTCTTTGAAAGGAACCAAAATATCTTTTTCCATTCCCCAATCCATAAAAGCTCCTACTTGATTAATGTAGTTCACTCTTAACAAAGCAAATTCATTCAATAAAATATAAGGTTCTAAGGTAGTAGCTATCGGACGTTGCTCATGGTCTAAATACACAAAAACAACCAATTCCTCTCCAATTTCAAATTCGTTTGGAACATATTTGTTTGGTAAAAGAATATCATATTTACCTTCTGGATCTTGCTCAGGATTGCCCAAAAACAAACCTACTTTGGTATCTCTTAATATGGTTAAGGTATTGTATTTTCCTATTTGAATCATTTTCATATCATTTCTAAAGCGCAAAGGTACGAAGACTTTACTTTATTCTACAGCTAAGCGTTGAGATTCTTCTATGCATCGTGTAAAGTTCATCATTGTACAAGTGTTAATCTCAACATCAAAAGAGTAAAAAGTTTTTTATTTGTTTAAATTTGAAGAAATCAAACAAAACTATATGAAATCATCTACATTTTTTTACCTCATTGTTTTACTAGTACTAACTCCAAATCTACAAGCACAAAATACAACTTATGATCCAGAAATTTCCAAAATGGTATCGGAAGTCAAAACAGAAAATCTTGAAGCGATAGTAAAAAAACTAGTGTCTTTTGGTACGCGCCATACTTTAAGTGATACTAAAAGTAACACACGCGGAATAGGTGCAGCTCAGCGCTGGGTAAAATCAGAATTTGACAAATACGCATTAGCTTCCAATGGACGATTGACTTCTAAAATTGACTACTTCACCATTAAAGCTGATGGCAAAAGAATCGCTGTCGACAGTGAACTAGGCAACGTTATGGCAACGTTAAAAGGAACAGATCCAACCGATGATCGAGTGCTAATAATTAGTGGTCATTTAGATTCTCGTGCTTCGGATGTAATGGATGCCAAATCGGATGCGCCTGGCGCTAATGATGATGGTTCGGGAGTAGCTTGTGTGATGGAATTGGCGAGAATTATGAGTCAAAGGGAATTCCCGTTTACCCTCATATTTGTAGCCGTAGTGGGTGAAGAACAAGGCTTATATGGAGCAAAACATTTGGCCGACATTGCCAAAGAACAAAAATGGAACTTAATTGCCATGCTCAATAATGACATGATTGGCAATAGTTTATCAAGCGGCACCCAACTGCGCGATAATACCCAAGTACGCGTATTTAGCGAAACGATTCCTTATACCGAAACGGAGGCCGAAGCCAAAATGAGAAAAGCTACCAATCGTGACAATGATAGTCCATCCCGACAGTTGGCTCGTTACATCAAAACAGTCACCCAACAATATGTCCCTCAATTAGACATTCAATTGGTATACAGAAACGATCGTTTTTTAAGAGGTGGTGACCATACACCCTTTAGCCAAAATGGATTTACAGCGATACGTTTTTGTGAAATGAATGAGAATTATGATCATCAACATCAAAACGTTCGTAAAGAGAACAACATTCAATATGGCGATTTACCTGAGTTCATGGACTTTGAATATATGCGTAAGGTAACTTGTTCTAATCTGGCTACTTTCAGCAATTTAGCATGGTCACCTAAACCACCAGAAAACGTGGGAATTGAAGTTAAAGAGCTAACCAATTCATCCGTATTAGTTTGGCAAGCCCCACAAGGAAAACCGGTATATGGATATACCATACTAATTCGTGAAACAAGCGCTTCCCATTGGCAAAAAACTATTTTTGTTAAAGATACCAAAGTCGAAATTCCTTATTCAAAAGACAATTACTTCTTTGCAGTACAAACTGTAGACGCTTTAGGGCATGCTAGTTTACCCGTTTTTCCAATTCCAATTCGTTAAAAATATAGTAGCATAGTTCAAAATCAAAAAGAATCTATATTTTTGGAATCTTAAAAAATACATCATGAGAAATTCAAAATACTTAAAAGTAGTAGTTATTGTATTAATCGTACTTTTTCTGGTTGCAAGTGTCATCAGTTAAAATCATAGGTCGATTATAAGTAAAAGCAAAGAAGCGGCCTGTTTAGACCGCTTCTTTTTTTGATTGATGATTGATGCTATTAACGCTGAGCCAAAGCATTTTCTTTATTCAATTGAAGAAAAACATAAGCTTCTTTTGCATTCGATAATTGAGCATATTGTAATGCATCTGCACCAAAACTATTTTTTTCTTCCACTTTTGCACCTTTGGCAATTAGCAATTTCATGATTTCAACTTTATTGTAGCGAGCTGCAATCATTAAAGGTGTTAAACCGTATGATTTTTCATTAACATCAGCTCCAAAGTCGATTAATTTTTTGATAAATTCCAAATCCCCTTTATAGATTGCTACATGCAAAGGTGTCGCCTCTCCATAATTTGGAACTTTGTTTTCAAGTGTTGTTACAGGTCTAAGGTTTGCAGCTTCAACTGTTGTTGCAAAACTTGATAATACTACTGCTAGTCCTAAATAAATGATTGATTTTTTCATGATGATTGTGTTTTTGGATTGTTGATTGATGATTTAAATTCTATTCAAAAGTAAGCTTTTTTTATATACATGTATTACAAGGTACTATTTATTAACTAATAATTAACTTGTTTTTTAAATTGCTGGTTTTTAAACCACTCAAAAATAAACGAACCTACAACAATAGACGTTACCCCATGGTTAATGTTACAGCACATTAAACAAATTAACTTTTATTTTACTTTTCAACGTATTGATTGGATTCGATAATCACATCATTTAAGTAATCTGTAATTACAAGATTCTTTTCCGTTAAAATATGAGGTGGGGTCATGATTGGTTCGTCAAATATTTGCAAGGTTTCAATCCACTTATAGTCGAGTGGCTGCTCTAATAAAACAGTATCCTCACCTACTACACTAAAATCTATTGTTTCGTCAACTGTTGTTTTAGAAGGCACGACAATAACTTCATCAAACATTGCTAAGGTATCAATCCAATTAAAATCTAATGAATTAGTTTCATTTACCTCAGTTTCATCGATGATTGTATTCTCTAATCGTACGATAGTTTCAAATGAAGTCTCTTTTTTGCATAAAAAAGGCACCTCAATTAATTCGTCTGTAGTTGAAAATGTGCTCTCCTCATAATCATTTAGATTTTGTACTTGCTCAATTTCATTTTCTTCGATGATTGCACTTTCAAAAGACCAAATTCTATAATTTGTTGGTGTAAAATTAAAAACTACAGGTGTTTCTTCTAAGACAAGTTCTGGCTTTTCAAGTATTAAAGTACCTTTCTTTTTATCATCGGAATTGTATTTTGTCAATGCTACTTTTGCATAATCAACCATTCCTTTTTTGTTTTCATTTGATTTGAAAACTGAATTCATTTTGATGTCTTGTCTACTTCCTACGCCACTCAAATGATTTTTGTCCAAACGAATTTCTAAAGTTGAAATTAATACTACTGATACTGCTACTGTGTAAATAATTGATGCTTTCATAATTTTATTTTTTTAGTTTTTGATTTGTTGTTTTAAATAATAATATCCTATGCAAATATATATCTTTTAAACAGTATCTTGTTTTACATAGTACTTATTTTTAACAAATAATTAACAAAACACAAGAAATAAACCACTAAAACAAGGGAATTGAAGTATTTACAAACGAAAAAGCCTCCTACTATTTTCATAGTAAGAGGCTTTAAAGAATATGTTTTAGTAGTGGTTTATCCTTTTAGATACTCCAAAACATTGTTTTCGATACGTTCATTAATATTTGTAATATCAGCTTTCACGAACTTTTCCCCAATTATATTTTCATACAATTCAATATAACGATCAGAAACTGATTCGATGTATTCCTCTGTCATTTCTGGGATTTGCTGTCCTTCCTTACCTTGAAAACCATTCTCAATCAACCATCTGCGTACAAACTCTTTAGACAATTGTTTTTGCTCTTCACCCTTTTCTTGTCGTTCCTGATATCCTTCTGAATAAAAATAGCGAGACGAATCTGGTGTATGAATTTCATCTATTAAAACAATTTGTCCTTCTTTGGTTTTACCAAACTCATATTTGGTATCTACCAAAATCAATCCACGACTCGCTGCGATTTCGGTACCACGTTGAAACAAAGCACGTGTATACTTTTCTAGTACAAGATAATCTTCTTCTGTAACAATACCTTTAGACAAAATAGCTTCTCTCGATATATCAGCATCATGTTCACCGTTGTCGGCTTTAGTGGTAGGTGTAATAATTGGTTCAGGAAATTTATCATTTTCTTTTAATCCTTCAGGCATGGTTACACCACAAAGTGTTCTTTTACCCGCAGCATACTCTCGAGCTGCATGGCCTGAAAGATAGCCACGAATCACCATTTCTACTTTAAAAGGAGTACACAAATGGCCCACAGCAACGCTTGGATCTGGTGTAGCCACTAACCAATTTGGAACAATATCCTTTGTCAATTCCATAAACTTGGTTGCAATTTGATTTAAAATTTGCCCTTTATAAGGAATGCCTTTGGGCAAAACTACGTCAAACGCAGATAGTCTATCAGTTGCCACCATCACTAAAAGTTCATCATTGATATTATAAACCTCACGAACTTTTCCGCGGTATACAGATTTTTGATTTGGAAAATTAAAATTGGTAGTTGTAATCGTTGTACTCATTGTGTTGTATGTTGTGTGTGTTTTTTAAAGAACGCAAATTTAAAACTATTTATAGGAGCAAGCAAAGAAAAGCGTTGGTATAATTTATTTAGGCTCTTTTTTTCCGATAGTTGATTCAAACAATTGCAAAATTCTACTGTATTCATCCACCCATGAATAGGTTTCTCTGAAACCATGGGCTTCTACAGGGAACGAAGCTAAACTCCAATTTTTCTTCCCAAGTTCAATAAATCGTTGCGAAATACGAACAATATCTTTGTATTCTACATTATCATCAACCATTCCGTGAAGCATCAACAGATTTCCTTCCAATTTATCTGCGTAATATATTGGAGAGCTTTTTTGAAAAGCAATGGGATCCGTTTCAGGGAAATTCAAAATATTACCTGTGTAACCATGATTGTAGTGTGCCCAATCGGTTACAGAACGAAGGGCTGCACCAGAGGCAAATTCTTTTGGCGTGGTGAGCATAGCCATCAAAGTAATAAAACCACCATAAGATCCGCCATAAATCCCTACCCTGTTTGGGTCAATTCCGTATTTGTCTACCAATACTTTTTTTCCATCTATATGATCTGAAAGGTCTTTTCCTCCCATAAAACGATAAATACCCGTTCTTACATCTCTTCCATACCCATCACTACCCCTGTAGTCAATATCTAGTACGGTATAACCTAAATCCGTCAACAAGTTATGAAACATGTATTCTCTATGGTAATTGCTCCAATAATTGTGGGCATTTTGTAAATATCCCGCCCCATGTACAAAAATAACCGCAGCCTTATTTGATTTATTCTCTTCTGGTTGGTATAATCTCGCGTAAACGCTTGCTCCATCTTGTGCTTTATAAGTAATCACTTCTGGCTTTCTCCATTTGTAGCTTTTGAATGCTTCTGAAGTAGAGTTTGTAATAGGATTAAGCTTTGCATTTTTCACATTAGAGGCTATGTATAATTCCCATGGCTTGTCTTTATACGAATAACGAACTAATAATGTTGTTTCATCCGGCGATATACTCACTTCATGTGCACCATCCGAAGTTAATATTGGTTGTAAAACTCCACCACTAACATTCAACTTATAAAACTCACGATTTCCAGGATGCGTAGTATTGGTTGACAAATAGAATGTTTTCTTATCTTTTGACAAGGTAACGTCTCGCACTTCCCAGTTACCAGTAGTTACTTGTGTTTTCTTTTTTGTCTTCAAATTATAGGTATACAAATGAGAAAAACCCGTAGCTTCAGATTGGAAATAAATGGTTTCATTGTCATACAAAAAGCCCAAATTCCCGGAACCAAATGAATAGGAAGGAATGCCAGGTCCGCCAATCCAAGCCTCGTCATGTTGGTGGTCTAATTCTTCTAAAGTACCGTTTTCTAGATTGAGATTTACTAACCAACGCTCTTTGTTGTCTTGGCTTCGGATTTCTACCACCGCAAAGGACCCCGTTTCGTTGTAGACTGGGTCTTGAGCAATAATTAATTTTTCCTCTTTGTCTTTCTTTTTCAGATTATCATATAACGCATAATATTCTGGCTGGTCTTTGATATGTGATAATTTTGAAAAATTAATCATGTATACCGTGTCTTTGGCAACATTATAGATACCCATTTTAGAATTTACTAAGTTTTTGACAGACACTTTCTCTTTTGTATCTGGTGACTGATTGTATCCATCAGCAGTGATGAACACTTCCATTTTTTCACTTCTGTTTTTCGCTTCTTGTGTCAGTCTAAATGTAGCAAACCTTCCATCAGGACTCATTTTAAGAGCTCCCAATTCATCCTCTCCGTACCAATACTCTTTTGGAAAATCAGACTTAATTGCCTTAGCTCGATCTGCATTCCATTTCTTTTTGGCTTCTTGGTCTCTAATAAATTGAAATAGCTCGGTTTGTTGTGTTTTCAAAAATGATTTTTCCTCTTCCTTTTTAGCTTTTGAAGTGCCTTTTTTGAAATTAGTCACTTGAAGTAATGTACCTGCTTTGGTATCAAACTGCATCAAATTATCATTCTGTTCAAAAAACAAAACACCATCCTTGCTTCCTAATTCTAAATTAGTAATAGATGCATTGCTAGCATATAGCTTTTTGGCCACTTTGTCTTTTATCACATAAGAAAAAATTGCCCCTTTGTTACTATAATAACCTATAGTCCCACTCTTGTTAACTTTGATGTTATATCTCGAAAAAGCTGCTTCTTCGGGTGTGGCTAATTTTGGTGATGTCGCGCCTTTTTGCCAAAAATACGTACTTGCTCCCCATTCTTTGTTGGGATTCCATTCAAAAAAAACTTTCTGTCCATCAACCGACCAGCGAGGATTTTCAGGTTGCCAACCAATGAAATCATTTCCTTTCATGATTTCCTCTAGTTTAAGCGATTGGTTATAACCAATGAAAGCGGTTAAAAGTAAAAAAAGGGGCCATTTGTTTTTTATCATTTGTATTTATTTAATTAAGTTTAAAAATCCTTCTCCGTTGTTATCAATTGATTTTATAAATTCTTCTTCGGTAATGGTATCTAGCATTCTAATATTTTCCATTGAAGTAAGGCAAAAACTTGCTTCGAGTATAGAATTGGTATTTAAAAAATATACGATTGCATCTCCTTTATCATTTTTTTCTTTTAAAAATGCTGGTATCCAACATCCATTATATTGCAACAATACAGGGATTTTAGGAGGAATAATGGGTATTTCTTCCTTTTTACCATCATTTATTAACTTTTGCTTTGCTAATTCTTTGTGTTTTTCATAGCCTGGCAAATATGTTTTTAATTTATCATCAATTGAATCACTAATACGTCTAAAGAAACTCAATCGCACTAAAAAACCACAAATAAGCAAAAAAGAAAAAAGAAGAACAACCCCAAAAACATTGGCCATATTATTGCCTAAAATAGTATCCAAACCTAAAAACTTAGCCATTCCGCTACCAAACTTAGCAAAGAAACCAAAAGTTTTTTGAACAATAATCAATAAAACATATAGGGGTAATAAAAATAAAACCCCAGCAATTACATTGTTTTTAAAATCATCTATACGTTTTTCCATGTCATAAAGAATTGGTTAATACATAAATTAAATTGCCTTAATTATCATTTTTCTTTTAAAATATTTTGAGTGATATAATCTGCAACTGCATTGTCATTATTAGAAGCTATCACTTCCAAATGCTGTAATTTATTTTTCAAAGTGTCTGGAGCATTCTGCATAATCAATCCTTTTGCCACTGCATTGAGCATTCTTTCATCATTAAATCCATCTCCAAAGGCAATGGCGTTTTCAAAAGTAAACCCTTGTTCATGCAATATTCTTTCGATGGCAAAACTCTTATCTACCGACTTATCCATAAACTCCAAGCAAAAAGGCAAACTAAAAGCATGACAAAGATGCTCTGAGTGAGTCTCCAGAATTTGATCTTTTAAGGCTTGTAAAACTTCATGGCTATCATGAGTAAAAAAAAGTTTTATAGCGCTATAATCTGTCAAACTACCAAAATCAACTACTTCTGGAGGATAAGATAAATCACGCTGAAAACTGTTGATTTTCTTATTTGTTTTAGATGTTAGCCAGACATTTTCTTTGAAAAGTACAGTTGTAATTGTAGGATCAATATCCAATTGAAAAACAGATGCAATAACATCACTCTTAATATCAAATGCAAATAAAAGTTCCTGATTTGGAGAATGTATCCTTGCACCATTTGAAGTTACTAAATATAGAGGAATTTCTAATTCTTTGATGATTGCTTGGGCATCTATATGATGTCTCCCTGTAGCAATGACAATAGTATATCCATTTCTGTACAACTGACGGAATACAGCTTTGGTCTCTGGTGTGATTTGATGATTTGAATTAAGTAAGGTACCGTCTAAATCTGAGACAATTACTTTGATGTTTGAGTGTATATCCTTCATTATAACCCCTCTCCTTCTTGTTTTTTTTCATAAATAATAAAGCGAAAAGAACCGCTTGAAACTGGCTAATTCTTTTCGCTTATCTAACTAAATTTAAAAACTAATAATCATTGTTTTCAATCTGTTTGTAAGCATCGATTACTTTTTTGACCAAGCGATGACGAACAATATCTTTATCATCTAAATAAATAATTCCAATTCCTTCTATATCCTTTAGAACCAATAAGGCTTCTTTGAGTCCTGAAATGGTCCGTCTTGGTAAATCTACCTGACCTGGATCTCCAGTAATCATGAACTTCGCACATTTTCCCATACGAGTCAGGAACATTTTCATTTGAGAATGTGTGGTGTTTTGAGCTTCATCTAGAATAACAAATGCATGATCTAAGGTGCGTCCCCTCATGAAAGCCAAAGGTGCAATTTGAATAATCCCTTTAGAGATGTAGTCTTCTAATTTTTCATTAGGTATCATATCCCGAAGCGCATCATATAAAGGTTGCATATACGGATCAAGCTTTTCTTTCATATCTCCAGGCAAAAAACCTAAATTTTCTCCAGCTTCGACTGCTGGTCTGGTCAATATGATTTTTTTGACTTGTTTTTCTTTTAGGGCCTTTACGGCCATCGCTACTCCAGTATAGGTTTTTCCTGTTCCAGCCGGTCCTACAGCAAACACCATATCGTTTTTATTCAAAGTATCCACCAACAATTGCTGGTTTGGCGTCATGGCTTTGATTATTTTACCTCCTACTCCATGTACTAAAATTTTGTCGTAATCGGCCATTTTTCGATTGTCCTGAGCATCATTCATAATCACTCTTTCAATCACATTTAAGTCGATATTGTTGTATCTTGTAAAATGTAGCATGAGTCTTTGGAATTGTTTTTCAAATTCATCTAAGACATCTTTTTCTCCAAAAGCTTTTAAAGTAGACCCACGAGCCACAATTTTAAGCTTGGGATAATATTTTTTAATCATTTCAAGATGAGAATCTTGAGCGCCCCAAAAGTCTTTTGGAGCAATATCAACAAGCTCGATGGTTCTTTCGTTCAAAATGGAGTAGTTTTTAATTAAAAATAATAGCTTAAATTAGTAGCTTTGCATATCTCAAATTTAAGCAAAATAGCTTTAAATTGCCCGAAATAGTTATAAACAAAATTATGTCAATAATTACTCTTACTACCGATTACGGCTTAAAAGACTACTTTGTAGGCGCTCTTAAGGGTAAGATATTAACGACAAATCCAGATCTTACCATAGTCGATATCTCACATGAAATTGATCCTTTCAATATTGTTGAAGCAAGTTACATTCTAAGTGCTGCTTATGCTAGTTTCCCAAAAGGAACCGTCCATTTGATTGGTGTAGATATCGAATTAAATAAAGAGAATCAACATATTGCCATACAGTGGAACGACCATTACTTTATTGCAGCAGATAATGGCATTTTGAGTATGTTATGTCAAAAAATAGTCCCTCAAAAAATGGTTGCCATCAACATACATGATCGTTTACATCATGGCGCATCCGATTTAGATGTTTTTGTACAAGTGGCCTGTCATTTGGCTAACGGTGGACTTCTCAATGTGATTGGCAAGGAAATACAATCCATTAAAGAAGTAACTGAAATGCAAGTTTCCTTAAACGATCAAGGCACACAACTATCTGGTTCAGTAATGTACATCGATCATTTTGGTAATGTGGTGACCAATATTACCAAAACTCAATTCACAGAAGCCGCCAAAGGAAGAGCCTTTGAGATAGTTTTAAAAACCAAAAGCATCAAAACCATTGTACCAAATTATTCAGCCATTGCTGTTTCTGACAAATATCCAATCAAATATTATGAAGGAGAAAAACTGGCACTTTTTAACGAAGCAGGTTATTTAGAAATTGCCATTTATCGCAGTAATCCCTCAAAAGTTGGTTCGGCACATAGTTTATTGGGATTGAATTATAGAGACACTATAACTATCAAGTTTTCATAAAACAAATTCCTTACAAAAATCAATACATTATAAATACTTAAAACTACATGTTTGTACGAATCGTAAAATTGAGTTTTCATCCAGAGCACAGAGCTGCATTTTTAGCCAATTTTGAAGTAATGAAACACCAAATTCGAAATGCACCTGGTAACTGTTTATTAGAATTATATCAGGACAAATCCAATGAAAACATATTTTTCACTTACAGTTATTGGGAATCAGAGGCCGACTTAGAAAATTACAGACAATCTGCTTTGTTTAATGAGGTGTGGAGTTTTACCAAAAAATTATTCAACGCCAAACCCGAGGCTTGGAGCGTGGATAAAATAGTAAGTTTGGCTTAAATTTGCTGTTTTGAATCAACAGTAACAAACACTTTTACCGTTAACCCCTAGACATAAAAAATATTAAAAATATGAAATCAATCGTAATTAGAGAAATAAAATCTTTTTTTGGCTCTCCTGTGGGCTATTTGGTCATCGCCTTGTTTTTACTCATAAATGGTTTATTCTTATGGGTATTTGAAGGAGATTACAACATTCTCAATTCCGGCTTTGCAGATATGACTCCTTTATTTACCGTATCCCCGTGGATTCTACTTTTTTTAATTCCTGCAGTTACAATGAGAAGTTTTTCGGACGAAAAAAAACAAGGTACTTTGGAATTATTATTAACCAAGCCCTTGAGTATTTGGGAAATTGCAAGCGGTAAATTTTTAGGAGCAGTACTCTTGATTGCACTTGCTATCTTACCCACTTTGTTTTATGTGTACATCATCTCAAGTTTAGGATTCCCAGAAGGCAATATTGATATGGGAAGCACCATTGGCTCTTATTTTGGATTACTTTTCTTAATTGGAGGCTACACTTCAATTGGCATTTATACTTCTACACTTTCTGAAAACCAAATTGTAGCGTTTATTATTGCTGTGTTTTTGTGTTTTGTGTTTTATTTTGGCTTTGATGGATTAGCCAATGTATTTAAGGGATGGAGCTCCTATATCACCTTTTTTGGTATGCAAGATCACTTTAAAAGTATGAGTCGAGGCGTTTTGGATACTCGTGACATTCTTTATTTTATAAGCCTTACTATTTTATTTTTATCCTTTACTGTTTTTAACCTAAAATCTTTTAAAGCGTAATGAAGACCTCTAAAAAAAACAATCTTACCCAGCTTCTTTATATTTTTTTGGTATTAGTTGCATTACAGGTTATAGGCTCTTTTTTCTTTTATCGTTTTGATTTGACTAAAGATAAAAGATATACCCTCTCTACTACTTCATTAAACATACTGCAAGAAGTTAAAAATCCTTTGGCAGTGAAAGTCTACATGCAAGGAGATTTACCCGCAGAATTCAAGCGTTTACAACAAGAAACCAAACAAATTCTAGAAGAATTCCAGGCTTACAATAGCAATATTGTGTTTGAGTTTGTTGACCCTATGGAAAATCAGGAAGAAAGTATGGATCTCATTAAAGATTTGTACAGAAAAGGCTTAACTCCCATTAACATCACAGTAGATGATAAAGGTAAACAATCTCAAGCCTTAGTTTTTCCTTGGGCAATTGCTACTTATGACAACAGAGAAGTGGCAATTCCTTTGCTTAAAAACCAAATGGGAACCTCTACTACTCAAAAAGTGATAGGTTCGGTTCAACATTTAGAGTATTCGCTTTCGGATGCTTTCAATAAAATTACCAAAGCCAAACAGAAAAAAGTTGCCATTATTAAAGGAAATGGAGAATTAAAAGAGGCCTTTATTGCTAAATTTTTATTGCAAGTAAGAGAGAGTTACTTTATTGCTCCATTTACACTCGACTCAGTAGCAACGAATCCTGAGGGAAGCTTACAAGCTTTAAAAGAATATGATTTAGCCGTAATTGCTAAACCAACAGAAGCATTTAGCGAAAGCGAAAAACAAGTTTTAGATCAATTCCTAATGCATGGCGGAAAAACCATCTGGTTAGTTGATCAAGTAGTTGCTGAAATGGATAGTTTATACAATCCTTCAGGTGCTAGTCTTGCTTTTCCAAGAGACTTGAATGTCAATGATTTGTTTTTTAAATATGGCATACGTATCAACCCAGATCTTATAAAAGACGAGCAAGGGAGCCCGATACAATTGGCTTCAGGAGAACCAGGAAGTGCTACCCGCTTTCAACAATTCAATTGGAAATACGCGCCATTAGTGACTCCAACAAGCAAGCATCCCATTGTGAAAAATTTAGGTGGTATCAAATTTGATTTTGCCAACTCTATTGATACGCTCAAAAACAAAATCAAAAAAACAGTTTTATTGCAATCGTCTCCCTATTCTAAACGTATAGGAACCCCTACAGCCATTAACTTATCTATGGTTTCCGAAAGCACCAGCCCTGCAGACTATCCCAATACTGGTAATATTCCAATGGCCGTTTTATTAGAAGGTTCGTTCCATTCTGCTTTTGAGAATAGAATAAAAGCTTTCGAACAAGCTAATTTTCAATCCACTAGTAAGCCTACCAAAATGATTGTTGTCTCAGATGGTGATATTCTTCGCAACCAACTCGATAAAAATCAATTACCTGTAGAACTAGGCTACGATCAACGCTCAGGAAATCTCTACGATAACAAAGATTTTCTGATGAATAGTATAAATTACTTATTAGACGATAGTGGACTTATTAACATTAGAAGTAAAGATTTAGATCTTCCTTTATTAGATAAAGAAAAAGTATATGCCAATTACACTTACATACAAGTCCTAACTATCGGGCTTCCAATTCTAATTTTAGGAGTTTTTGGTCTTTTGTTTACTTATCTTCGTAAACGTAAATATGCTCGCTAAGTGTTAATAAAAAAAATGAAAATGTAAACTAGTTTAAGATATATTTGTAATCAGGTATTCTACCCTAGTTATTTATAGAATCCAAAAATAAAACAATACAGATGAAATTTATAGTATCGAGTTCGTACTTATTAAAACAATTGCAAGTATTAGGTAGCGTAATCAATAGTAGCAATACTTTACCTATTTTAGACAACTTTCTATTTGAATTAGACAATAACCAATTGACGGTTTCTGCTTCTGATTTAGAAACTACCATGTCTGCTACATTAGCAATTGATTCTACCAGCAAAGGCAGTGTTGCAGTACCAGCTAAATTACTTTTAGAAATCTTAAAAACATTCCCAGAACAACCTCTAACATTTACTGTAGAAGAAAATAGTACTATAGAAATTAGTTCTAATTCTGGAAAATATGCCTTGGCTTATGCCCCTGGTGATGAATTCCCGAAAGCTGTTAGCCTTGACGAACCTTCTGTAACCCTAGTTCCTGCTGATGTTCTAGCAACTGCCATAAGCAAGACTATTTTTGCAGCGGGTAACGATGATTTACGTCCGGTAATGTCTGGAGTATTTTTTCAGTTCTCGCCACAAGGATTGATTTTTGTAGCAACAGATGCCCATAAATTAGTAAAATATGCTCGTACAGACGTTACCGCTTCTGAAGTAGCAGACTTTATAATGCCCAAAAAACCATTGACTATTTTAAAAAGTATTCTTTCTGCTTCAGATGCTGAAGTTAAAATTGAATACAATGATAGCAATGCCACTTTCTCTTTTGACAATTATATTTTGATGTGTCGTTTAATTGACGGAAAATACCCAAATTACGAAGCAGTTATTCCAAAAGAGAACCCAAACAAGCTTATCATCGATCGCACTTTGTTCCTAAGTTCAGTGCGTCGTGTGGCGATCTTTTCTAACAAAACAACACATCAAATTCGTCTAAAAATCGCTGGTGCCGAATTAAACGTATCTGCAGAAGATATTGATTACTCCAACAAAGCCGAAGAGCGTTTGACTTGTGATTATCAAGGAGACGATATGCAAATTGGCTACAACTCTCGCTTCTTAACCGAGATGTTGACCAATCTTCAATCTGATATGATTATGCTTGAAATGTCTTTACCAAACCGCGCTGGAATTTTAACCCCGGTAGATGGTTTAGAAGAAGGTGAAACCGTTACTATGCTTGTAATGCCAGTAATGCTTAATAGCTAATCTACATGTTTTTAAACTAACCAAAACCAATACTTTTTCTTGAATCCGTAATTCCTAACCAGTTTTACGGATTTATTTTTTTTTGGAGCAGAAAGAATGGGATTTTCTAGAAACATCCGTCCCGCACTCCGTTACACCCGAGCGCTAGCGAATTGACGAAGTAATCTTTGTTACCGAACCCCAGCAACAAAGGATTTCCACTACGGTCGGGGCTAAAAGTAATGATTTGGCTACTTTCATCACTTCAGAAAACTGTTATTTTAATCTATACGACCTGCGAGATTTTTAAAACCTTGCAGGTCTTAATCTATAACTATACTTTCCGAAATACCTACAAGGTCAAAAAAAGAACTTGCAGGAAATCTCTTAAAAACCAATAAACTCTACACCACCTGCAAGATTTTTAAAACCTTGTAGGTCTTAATCTATAACCATGCTTTCCAATATACCTACAAGGTCAAAAAAATACCTTGCAGGAAATCTCAAAAAAACTAATTCACTCTATACGACCTACAAGGTTTTTAAAACCTTGTAGGTCTAATCTCTAACCATAACTTTCGAAATACCTACAAGGTCAAAAAAAGACCTTGCAGGAAATCTCAAAAAAACCAATGCACTCTACACCACCTGCAAGGTTTTTAAAACCTTGTAGGTCTTAATCTATAACTATACTTTCCGAAATACCTACAAGGTCAAAAAAAAGACCTTGCAGGAAATCCAAAAGAAAACTATTGATTAAATGACCCCCATCTTTTTCATCAAAAAGGTAGCACTCTTGTTTTGGCAAATACCTTCTCGTAATTGATAATCAAAATGTAATTCGTCATTTTTAATTTCGACTTCGAAACATTTATTGGTCAATATTTGTGGGAATTCGTTGGTAGTCAAACACACTTCAATATCGTGGGTTGCAATTGCTCCTATTGCTTTTTTGGCAATTACTTTTTTGACTACCTCAATCGTTCCGCTACGCTTGTCATCGGAATTCGTGCCACGCAAAATTTCATCTAATAAAACAAAAGCAGGACTTTCGTCCAATCCATCCATAATTTGCTTGAGGCGCTTGATTTCGACAAAAAAGTAGGATTCACTATCCGATAACGAATCCGATAATCGCATCGATACTAACACCGGCATAGGATGCACATTCGCTTGGGTAGCACAAACAGGCGCACCCATTCCCGCCAAAACCATATTGACTCCCAAGCTTCGCAAAAAAGTACTTTTGCCCGACATATTGGAACCTGTCAAAATTATAAAGGATTGAGGATAAAAAGTTACTGTATTCCCTACTCTAGTTTTTGGATTCAGTAAAGGATGACTCAAATTTTCAAAAGCAATTTTATATTCCTTATTCAATTTTGGATAAGCAAAATCAGGATTATTAAATGAAAAATTGGCCAAACTATTAAGCATTTCAAATTCACCAATTACGACTAAGCTTTGTTCCAAATTGATCGCATGATTTTTCTTCCAATTTACAATGGCTTTCAATAGGTGAAGGTTATATAGAAAAAAACCATTGAATAGTATAGAAACCAAAAAATTACTAGTAGTATCCATTTTTGAAAACAAATTGGATAATTGCTTTAACTGTACACTTACTGGTTGACTTTCTTGAACCAATTGTTGTTGCAAATGAATTGCTTTCTGGCTACTGAATTTTTCGTTTTCTATTTTTTCAATCAGTAAGCTATAGTTATAAACAATCGTATTGATTTCTGATGAATGTGCCGTCTCAGACAAAATCCGTTTTAGAAAAACCCCAGCGGTTGCTAAATTGACCATAAACAATAGTCCAAAAAACTTAGCTAAAACCAAATTGGAAGTCAGTCCGTAACTAATACCCAAAATCATTAAAACTACAGGTGAAACATACGCAAAAATCATAGCTAATTGAGGCACTGATTCACTATTGAAAACACTCCATCGCAATAACTTTTGATACATAACTTCGCTATCCTTGCCAACTTTGGCTGTAGCCAAAAAATGTTGACGCCAATCTATTTTTTCACGTAACTCTTTTGTTGCTTCTTGAATTTGCTCAATTATCGTGATGGTATTACCCTTTAACAAATGAGAGGCTAATGTTTTTTTCCCCATGTAAGTTCCGGTGCGATTCAGACTTTGGAATAAAGACTGTTGACCAAAAATATCTAAATCATACGCATACGGATGATGAAAATCATTGAACCCTATGCCGTCTTCGAAAGGGATTGTTTTACGTTCTAAAAAATCAATTTCATCAGTATTTATGGCAACTAATGCTTGAGCGATTTTCTTTTGGTACGCGACACGTGTATGCCAACGCATTAAAACAAAAAAAGCTACAACAGCTATACTACCCAAAATAACTAAACTACTTCTATCGTTTTTTTGATATCCGTAAACAGCCAAAATCACTAACAAAACAGCTACCAAACGCCCAAGACTTATGCGATTGTATTGTTGTTGTAATTGTTCTACTTGGGCTTCGTAAAGCGCTTTTTTGTGTATGTAAATTTCCATTAGAATATTGTAGTATGAAAAGCAAATATAAGTGTTTTCAAAACTTATGGAAGAAGAAAAAAAACAGACACAGATTAGACAGATTGACACAGATAAATCTTTGTGTGCTTCATGCTAAAAAAAACTTCGAATTATAATTAATCGTGTGGTGGTATGCGTGAGGGATTGAAGTGAAGCTCTCCCGATTTTTCATCGGGAAGCGGGAGCGTAAAGCCCGACCCGACCTTTTCGGGAGGGGCACGCCCAAATAAAAAATACTTTCTTTATTATGATTATCTAAGTGCTATGATGAAGTCGTTTCGCTTTGAAGTGCCAAAATTGGAATTTCTGCATAATCTGAAAACTTTCTCGTAAGACTTGGGCTAAACAATTCAACAAAAAAGTTGCGCTTGTAGGTGACCATAGCCAGAACATCAATACTTTTTTGGGAGATGAAATCGATGATTGTGCCTTGTACATCGTCTAGTGGAAGAATGGTAAACTGTACTGGTTCGTTGGCAAAATGGATTTCCCATTCTTTGATTGTCTCAGGTTTTACATCAGAGTGGCTTGTTTTTACGTACAAGCATTTTACTTGTGCCTTTGTTTTTTTGGCAATACTACAAACTAATTCTAAGGCTTTTTTATCTTTTTCTCTAAACTTGGTAGTGAAACCAATGGTTTTTATTTTATGATAAGTAGCCGTAATCGGTACACTTAAAACAGGAACTGAAACAGCAGACAAAACAGAACCAGTATTGGTACCCACAAAAAAGGTTTCCCAGCCTGTAGCTCCGGCGGTTCCCATCACCACAAAATTTATGTTTTCTTCTTTGATAGCTTTTTGAATCGTAGTGACCAAATCCCCATCCATCAAGCGATGGGTAATCTTGACATTTGCCAAACCTTCTTTTTCGGCTATAGCTCTCAGCTTGGGAATTTCGTCTTTGAAAGTATCAAACTCTGCTAGCTGTAACGATTCGTAAATCATGTAGTAGTTATCCGGTGTGAACTGGCTGTCTACTATAGGAAGCTGAAAAGTATGCAATAGCACTAATTCTCCATCGACTACATCAGCCAAATGCAGGGCATGAACAAAGGCATTCGTAGCCACTTCTGAGAAATCTGTTGGGAATAATATCTTTTTCATAGTAAATACAGTTTTAGAAATTACCTTTTAAATACAGTTTAAATTTAAGAAATGTTTAGTCTATATCGGCTGATATTTGTCAGTTTACCATATATTTAACTATAAGATAATACTTCACTAACAAGTACCAAGGCTTGTCAGTAGTAATTGCAAAGCCAATACTTTTGCTTACTTTTGCAAACAAATAGACAACTCACATGATTCCAAACGATTCTATAGTTGCTTTAGCTACACCTTCTGGTGCTGGAGCCATTGCCATCATTCGTATTTCTGGTCAAGATGCCATTCAAATTGGCAATGCTGTTTTTCGTTCTATCAAAAACAAAGACTTGACTACCCAAAAAACACATACCTTGCATTTGGGACATATTATGGATGGAGAGAAGACCTTGGACCAAGTATTGGTTTCGATTTTCAAAGGACCTAATTCTTATACGGGAGAAAATACGATTGAAATTTCGTGTCACGGTTCTACGTATATCCAGCAGCAAATTATTCAGTTGTTATTGCGTAAAGGATGCCGAATGGCTGATGCCGGTGAATTTACCCTCAGAGCCTTTTTGAATGGAAAATTGGATTTGTCCCAAGCCGAAGCCGTTGCCGATTTGATTTCGTCAGACAATGAAGCAAGCCACCAAATTGCCATGCAACAAATGCGTGGAGGTTTCTCTAACGAGATTGCCAAACTACGTGAAGAATTATTAAATTTTGCTTCACTCATCGAACTCGAATTGGATTTTGCCGAAGAAGATGTAGAATTTGCTGATAGAACTCAATTTCACGAATTGGTTAACCGAATCGAATTTGTGTTGAAACGCTTGATTGATTCTTTTGCAGTTGGAAATGTAATCAAAAACGGAATTCCCGTAGCCATTGTTGGCGAACCCAATGTGGGAAAATCAACTTTACTCAACGCTTTACTCAACGAAGAACGCGCTATCGTTTCTGAAATTGCGGGTACCACTCGTGATACTATCGAAGACGAATTGGTCATTGGCGGCATTGGCTTCCGATTTATAGACACAGCTGGAATTCGCGAGACCAAAGATTATGTAGAAAGCATTGGTATCCAAAAGACGTTTGAAAAAATTGAGCAAGCGCAAGTTGTAATCTATATAAGCCCCCTAACACCCAAAGGAGGAACTTTGGATAACGTAAAATTGGAACTTGAAAAAATAAAGAATCAGTATCCATTAAAACCTTTGGTAGTAATTATGAATAAAAAAGATTTACTATCCGAAACTGAAATTCAAAACATACAAAATCAAATTCCAAATATCCTTTTGATTTCCGCCAAAAACAAAGAAGGTATCGAAGATTTAAAGAATCAATTGCTTTCGTTCGTCAATACTGGCGCCCTCCGAAACAACGAAACAATAGTCACCAATACAAGACATTATGATTCGTTACTTAAAGCCTTAGAAGAAATTCAGAAAGTAAAATTCGGGCTAGAAACTAATCTGTCTAGTGACCTTATGGCTTTGGATATTCGGGAAGCTTTGTACCAATTCGGATTGATTACAGGACAAGTCACGAATGACGAATTGTTGGGGAATATATTTGCTAATTTCTGTATCGGCAAATAAATGACCCCACAAGATATCATTGGAAGCTACTCCATTTCAGGAAGCAATCAGGAAGCAAACAACACCATTACTTATCAAGGCGTTTTAACGCTAACACTTGATGAGTATGACCGCGTACAAGCCCATTGGTTGATTAACGATGAACAAGTGCAGACCGGTTCTGGATTTTTCAAAAACAATATTTTAGTCATCAATTTTAAGTATAAGGGAGCCGACAAAGTCACTTACAAAGGCGTTGCGGTCTATCAATGCATTACCAAAGACGTATTGGACGGTTTTTGGTCTGAAAAACACGGCGACCCACGTTATTTGGGAACAGAATACGCTTTACGAATCAAAAGTTCCGAATTTCTTAACTAAATCTTAGCGTTTCTAACCATAGGATTCGTGAAAAAACTTGATGCAATACCTTACTTTTGTCGTCCAAATTATTTTAACCCATGAAGAAACAAATTACACTCCTAGTACTAACCGCTTTATTCATCACGCAATCGAGCTTTGCTTGGGGCAAAAAAGGGCACGCCTTAGTGGCCGAAATTGCCTTTACCTATTTAGACCCTTCCGTTCAAGCCATAGTGACAAAATACCTTAATGGACGCTCTATTCAGGATGCCGCCAATTGGATGGACGAACTTCGCGACGACCACTCTTACGACTATCTAAAGCCCTATCATTATGTCAATTTTGACAAAGGTGTAAAAGTAGTCAACCACGAAGGTGACAATATCATTTTCCGATTGACACAAACCATACAGGAACTAAAAAACTACAAAAACCTCTCCGACGAAGACGTAAAAATGAAAATCTGCATCATTTTTCACTTAGTGGGCGATTTGCACCAACCGCTGCATGTGGGTTTTGGTACTGACAAAGGCGGCAATACCCAACAAATAAACTACAACGGAAAAGGTACCAACCTGCATTCTTTTTTTGATAGCGGCATCATCAATGCCCGAAACATTTCGCTAAGCGATTGCTTGTCACTCAACACTTATTCCAAACACCAAATCAAACGCTTAGGCAAAATCAATACTGTAAAATGGGCCAAAGAATCTCGAAGCTACTTACCTACCATCTACGATTACAAAAGCAATGTCATTCCCGAAACCTATGTAGACACCCAAGCCCCAATCATCAAAAAACAATTACTCAATGCAGGACTTAGACTAGCCGCAGTACTAACCTCGATTTTTGGTTAATTCACTTTCGTTTTCATACAATAAGCTTGCTGTTTTCTAGGAGCAGTTCGTTTTTTGCGCACCACACGAGTCGTCCCGCTGTACGCTATATCTTGCTGTGCGAACCCCGCACAGCAAGGATGCCGCTGCCATCGGGGCTAGCATAGAACGTTAGGTTTTCATAAACAAAAAAAAGAAGCATCGTTTTGCAATGCTTCTTTTTAATTAAACTTTGAAATACTAAGTCTTACTTACGCCTGACAGGTTTTAGAAACCTGTCAGGTGTGATGTAAATATTCTGTATCATCAAAATTTGAACTTATTTTCAATATCTACAGATAAACATTATAAAATTCTTTAAATCAACTCTTTGAAATATTGCAATAAGATTTTATCGTTTTCAACTGTTGGGGTGAAAATTTCTAGTAGTTGAGGTTTTTCATTTTGTTGAAACAAAGTAGCAATTGCCTCATCTAAACTTGCAGCATCCGTTGCTTTGCTGTATGCTAAACCATACATTTTGGCTAAATGCTCTGCTGTTAAATGATGTGTGGTTTCGAAGAAAGTATTAAAAACCGGAGTTTCATTATGTCCTGGTAAGATTCTAAAGATGCCTCCTCCTCCATTATTGATGAGAATGATTTTAAAATCGTTCGGAATATAATTGTTCCAAAGGGCATTACTATCATAGAAAAAACCAATATCACCACCCATAAAAACCGTTGTTTTTCCATTAGCAACAGCCGCACCAATAGCAGTAGACGTACTTCCGTCGATGCCACTGGTTCCTCGGTTACAAAAAACTTCAATTGATGGGTCAATATCTATCAACTGAGCGTATCGAATGGCCGAACTGTTACTGATTTGCAACTGTGAATTTTTAGGCAAATTCGAAATTACTTTATCAAAAACCATAAAATCACAAAACGGCATTTTGGACACATACCAATCGTGTTTTTGCTTACGCAAATATTTCACGTGTGCCAATTGAGAAGAATACGTGCTCTTTACCTTTTGTGCCAAAGGATAAAATGCGCTAAAAAAGGTATTCGGATGCACTTCAAAATGATGCGTCAAAGCACCAAAAGTATCATAAGCCCTCAAAGGATCGATGTGCCAATGATGTTTGGGTTTGTAGTTTCGTAAAAAAGCTTTGATGCGTTTAGAAACCACCATTCCTCCAAAAGTCACCAAAATATCGGGTTGAAACTCCTCAAAATCTTCTTTTGTAAAGGGCGTAATGATTGTATCAATATTATTGACAAAACTCGGATGATGAATATTCGAAGTCGTTTCAGTCATCACGATAATCGAATCGTCATTCGCAATCACATTAATCGACTTCGCATTGGCATCCAAACCACTCACGCCTACCAAAATCATTTTCTTTTTGGAGGCATTCCAAATCTCCGCAAAAGGTGTCAAATCGCCCAAAGGCTTATCAACTGTAGCGGGAATGGTTGCGTCTACATGAGCGTTTACTGTAAAAGTTTCAACAGTTTCATACAATGGCTCTTCGAATGGCGCATTGATATGAACGGGACCTTTTTGAGTAATAGAAGCGTTAATCGCTTCGTTGATTTTTACATCATTCTCGAAAGAAGCCTCTTCGGTTAAATTGGCATTGTATAACGAATGATTCAGGAAAACATTTTCTTGACGAATCGTTTGTCCGTCACCAATGTCTATCTTGCTTTGTGGACGGTCTGCAGAAAGTACAATCAACGGAATCTGACTATAAAAAGCCTCGGCAAATGCAGGATAATAATTCAGTACTGCCGAACCAGAAGTACACACCACAGCCACAGGTTTTTGTGTTTGTTGGGCAATTCCCATGGCAAAAAATGCAGCGCAACGCTCATCGGCAATGCTATAACAAGTAAAATCAGGATGACCCGCAAAACCAATCGTTAGAGGGGCATTTCGAGAACCTGGAGAGATAACTATTGTTTGAATTCCTTTGGCTAAAAAAATCTGAAGTATGCTTTGTGCTAAAGGTATTTTGGGATAAACCATTTTTGAAGTTGGAAATTAGATGTTAAAAAGTTAGAAGTTATACTACTTCAACTTGAAGTACAAAGTTACAAACTTGACTGCCCAATTCCTTCAAATAGCATCATTTTTTGCTATTTTTGGATAGAAATATTTTTAAGATGAAAATAGCAATACGCCCATACCATACCGAAGATACTCAAGTCATATTGGATATCATCAACTATAATATTTTGCATTCAACCGCTTTGTATGATTACAACATCAGAACATATGAACAACAAAAAGCGATTTTGGAGGATAAATTGGCCAAAAACTTCCCTGTAATCGTAGCCGAAGCAAATGGTCAAGTGGTTGGTTTTGGAATGTACAGCGAGTTTCGTTTTAGAGAAGCCTATAAATTTACTGTCGAACATTCTGTTTATGTTGCCAATGAATTCCACGGAAAAGGAATTGGAAACCTACTCTTAGCAGAATTAATTACTTTAGCCAAAGCCCAAAAACTCCACACAATGATTGCGGTTATCGACGCAGAAAATCAAGGTAGCGTGTTGTTTCATGAAAAATTCGGATTCAAAACTGTGGGCATCATCAAAGAATCGGGTTATAAATTTGATCGTTGGTTGCATTCGGTATTCATGCAATTGATTTTGGAATAAAGCAATTTTGTGTAGCCACGAATTCACGAATCAAATTTTACTTTACTGATTTAAAGGCTATTGACTATTTTTTTTTCTTCCTTTCAATTGACTCTAAATTTAGCTGGAGTTATTAAGATTGTTGTATCATCTAGTTTCAATTGACTCCAGCTTTAGCTGGAGTTAAAAGGATTGATTGCATCGGCTTTAGCCAAATAAAAGCTACTAATTTTGGCTAAAGCCATTGAAACATTCAAATTTTAACCCCTCCAACTAAAGTTGGAGGCAATTAATCTCTAAAAAAATAACTGAATAATTACAATTAGAGTAATCTGTCGGCTTCTCTTTATTTTATTAATTCGTGAATTCGTGGCTAAAACAGAAAAACAATTAATGAGTCGCCTTCCACTAGAATGACTTATCTTTGCAGCTTTATTACAACTATGAGATTTACATTGCTTTCTTCACCTCTGCAAGGATTCACCGATTACCGATTTCGAAATGCACAACAAAAATATTTTGGCGGTATCGACACTTTCTATTCACCTTACATTCGATTGAATGGAAAATTGGTTATCAAAAACTCCTATCACAGAGATTTACTCCCCGAAAACAATAATACACTTGAAGTAATTCCGCAAGTAATCACAAACGATGCCGAAGAATTTTTATTTGTTGCCCGCTATGTAAAAGAATTGGGTTACAAAGAACTCAATTGGAACCTAGGTTGTCCCTACCCGATGGTCACCAAATCTGGTATGGGTTCAGGACTGATCAGTAATACCGAAAAAATCAATCATATACTCGACAGAGCGCACACCGAAACAGACATCATTGTTTCGATGAAAATGCGTTTAGGCTACGAATCGCCACAGGAAATATTGGACGTCCTTCCAATTTTGGATCAGTATCCCATAAAAAACATTGCCATTCATGCGCGTTTAGGAAAACAAGTATACAAAGGAGGTGTCGATTTGGAAGGGTTTCAAAACTGCATTGACAATACAAAACATAAACTATATTATAACGGAGACATCACTTCGGTGACACAATTTCAAAAGATGCAGCAACGTTTCCCGAGTATCGACCACTGGATGATTGGTCGCGGGTTGATTGCAGACCCATTTCTTCCCAATATGATCAAAAACAACACTTTTGAATATCCAAAAAATAAAATGGAAGTGTTTCGTCAGTTTCACGACACACTATACGAAGGCTACAGCGAATCCTTATCTGGTGCGACTCATATTTTATTGAAAATGCATCATTTGTGGGAGTACTTTTCGGTACTTTTTTCCAATCCGCATAAAGTGCATAAGCATATCAAAAAAGCCAAAAGCATTAAAAATTATGAAGCTACAGTAAAAGAAGTTATAGCCAAAGAATCGTAATTTTTACCGCAAATTACTTTGTCTATTCGCTATCGCTCGGGTCACAAATTATTTTTTTAATCGTTTTGAATTGAAACGCAGCTTTAGCAAAATAAATTTTGTGAATCTGCGGTTCTTTTTTACCACCAAAAGATTGACCTTTCAAAAAAAAAGAGCTTGCAAAGCAAACTCTCTTTTCCAAATTAAATTACTAAAAACAGATTTATAATAACAAACTAACTTTTTATCCAATTTACAATTTTTGGGTCGGTAGGTAAAGTTCTAGGTGAAATAACATCTACTAACTCCCCTTTTTCGTTTAATAAGTATTTCTGAAAATTCCATTCTACTTCAGAATCTTTAAGTCCGTTTTTTGCTTTTTGAGTCAAAAATTGGTACACAGCACACATATCACTTCCTTTAACCGATACTTTATCCATCATAGGGAAAGTTACGCCATAATTTTGCTGACAGAAGGTAGCAATTTCTTCTTTAGTGCCAGGCTCTTGAGAAGCAAAATTATTGGCAGGAAAACCTACAATTACAAATCCTTTGCTGCTATACTCTTTATATAATGCTTCTAAATCTTTGTATTGAGGTGTCAAACCACACTTAGAAGCAGTGTTGACAATCATGATTTTTTTGCCTTTTAAAGTAGCAAAATCAAAGGTTTCGCCATATAAATCAGTTACTTTAAATTGATAGATGGTTTCTTTGGCAAGATTGGTAGTCATAACTGTAGAATTAACTTTTGAGGTTTGTGCTTGATTTTGACAACTAAAAAATAGTAATGCGAGGCTTACTATTGAAACTAAATTTTTCATACTGTAATTTTTTTATAAAAATAACTATTTATTTGTTTTCAAAACCATCGAAATTAAATCAACAAAAGTTAATTTTTTACAAAAAAAAAATCAGCTAATGTTTCGATTAGCTGATTTTGAGAATAAGTTACTGTTTACCGTTACTTTTTGTAATACTTCTTATATTTTGGATAAGCTAAAGCTCCGAGGAATGTAATCGTTCCTAAAGAATACCAAATCCAACTCAAGGATTTTGCTTCTCCACTCGCATAAGAATGCAAACCTACCAAGTGAAAATTTACCCCATAATATGTGAATAAAATCGAAAGAAACGCATACATGCTCATCAAATTAAACACCCATTTTCCTCGTAATGAAGGAACGAATCGCATGTGAATTACAAAAGCATACACCATAATACTGATTAAAGCCCAAGTTTCTTTTGGATCCCAGCCCCAATAACGTCCCCAACTTTCGTTAGCCCACTGGCCACCCAAAAAGTTTCCTATCGTTAACATTACTAATCCAATAGTTAATGCCATTTCATTGATATAGGACAACTCTTGTATATTCAAATCCATTTTGGCTTTGTTCTTGTCATTAGTAAAGAAAATCAGTAACAAAGAAACAAATCCTAGAATCATACCTAGCGCAAATGGTCCATAACTCGCAACAATAACTGCCACGTGTATCATTAACCAGTAGGAATTCAAAACTGGTTGTAAGTTTGCAATTTCAGGATCAATCCAATTGGCATAAGCAGCTGCTAAAATCATTGCCGTAACGAAAGCCGACGAAGCCACAGTTAGTTTTGATTTTCGATCAAAAGCCAATCCAAAGAACATGGTAGCCCATGCAATATAGATAATGGATTCGTATGCATTACTCCATGGTGCGTGACCAGAAATATACCATCTAGCTATCAATCCTACAGTATGCAAAGCAAACAAAACTCCAATAAAAACATGAAATCCATTAATTATGATGCGCAACGCTTTTCTATCTTTAAATATTTGAATGATGGTAAAAATTAACATCATAACTGCGGCAAATAAATACAAATACGGTAATTTTTGAAAAACATCATACTTGTTATATGCAATTTCAAGGTCAATTTTTTCTTCGGTAGGTCTTACTTTTGCGCCAAACTTCTTTTGATATCCATTGATACTTTCCAACAATTCATCGGAGGTGTCATAAGATTGAGTTTTAATGGCGTTATTCAACGTACCAAAATACAAAGGCAAAATGCTTTTGGTATAAGTTGAATCCATACCTTTCAATCCCGCTTCATTCAACTCTAAGTAAGAAACCCATTTTGAATTTTCATGATTAGGTATTGGGAAAATTTTCAAGATGCGTCCACTCAATGCCGATTCCATCAAGTTAACTTTTTTATCGGTTTCGATAAAATCTTTTTCAAACTGATTCGGGTTAGCAGCTTTGTAGGCTGCATCTAAATAAGGAGATAATTTATAATTTCCTTTTTCATCAAAAAATTTGATGAATGGAGCAAATTTATCTTTGCTATCAATTCCGATAATTTTGCGAATACTATCGTTTTTGGGTGTGATATAAATCAGAGGCACTTCCAACCAAATATTCGCAAATTGTGTCATAGACAAAAACACCTGATCAGAATTCATTCCTTTAAAAGTGTCTGAATGGCTCACTTTTCGCAACAATTCAGATGAAAACGTATTGATAGGTTTCATCCTTCCTCCAGCATCTTGAATAATCAATCGTCCAAATTTAGCTGCATGTTCTGCTTTGATTGTATTGGTTTTCAACAGCGCATCCAATTCAGCTTCGGTTGGTGCTTTTCGGGTATGCATCACGGATTGTTCGTGATTATGACCGTCACCATCTGTATGATTATGTCCGTCGTGATTTTGTGCAAAACCATGCAATCCAAACAACAAGAAGAAGATTGATAGAAGTTTCGCTTTCTTGTTCTTAACTATATCTAGTTTTCTTTTCAAATCACCAAAACGAGAATGTTTGGTAAATAAAATGGCCATCATAGCAAAATACAACAAAAAGTATCCTAGATAAGTGATGTTGGTTCCCCAAAAATCATGATTTACTGAAAGGACTGTACCTTTTTCATCAGGATCAAAAGAGGATTGAAAGAAGCGATACTGTTTATGGTCCAAGACATGATTCATATAAATACGTGCGTCAAAATTTTCTTTGCCATCCAAAACAGTGACTTGGCTCTCAAAAGCCGAATAACTCTTTTCTGTTCCAGGATATTTGGTCGCTATAAAATCATTCAGTTTTACTTTGAAAGGCAATTGATATTCTTTACTACCATAAAAAATGGCAAAATCTAATTTTCCAATTTTAACCGTTTTAGGCTCGCCCACTTTACCTTTAGAACCCAAAATAGTTAGTTTCTCAGTCTTTCCTTGCGAAGTAATACTCAATTCTAAAGCATCTTCGTGGTTTTTTGCTTTAAAATCATTATTCGATTCATAAGCTATTATTCCTTTAACTGCAGGCTCTGGAAATACAATACGCTTTTCGCCAATAGAATATAGGGAACGCATCATCAAGGGTTGTACCACATCTTTGCTTACTTTTCCTTGCAACTTATCGGCCATACGCATAAAGTTACCTTCAAAAGGGGTTTGGATAGTGTACTCTTTTCCCGTAGTTGTAATATTGATCGCCCCTTCGGTATATTTATTTAAAGCATATAAGACGTTGTGAATATTTTGTACTTCGCCCTCTTTCAAGAAATGCTCTTCTCGCCCACCTTCACCAGCTTCTACGATTTTTAGATACAAAACTCCTTTAGGATCGGGTTTGATATATTCTTTGGCTCCCATGATAAAGTTCTCGTAGTTGACTTCAAAAGGAATATCGGCAAATTCATCAGAAATCGAAAAATTATTATCAGTTACCGGAGATAACAAAACCGGTTCTTCAAAAGTACGACGTCTTGGTTCTCCTTTGTATTCACCATCGACAAAAACGGTAACAAAAGTCTTATCTGAAAAAATGCGACTTTCTGTAGCACCTTCACGGATAGGCATCATCCCTTCGTAACTAATGTAACGCGTGATAAACGCACCAATGATAATGAAAATAAAAGCCAAATGCAGCAATAACGTCGCCCATTTTTCTTTCTTTAACAACTGATATCTTTTGATATTTCCGAAGAAGTTAATCAAGAAAAACACATGAATTGCTTCAAACCACCAAGCATTGTAAATCCATATTTTGGCTGTATCAGTATTGTATTTACTTTCGATAAAAGTTCCTGTTGCCATGGCCACTGCGTAGACAATAAATAAAACGGCCATCAAACGAGTTGAAAATAAAAAGGAGTAGTATTTTTTATCCATTTATATTATGAATTGATTTTGTAAAAGTGTCGCAAAAGTACTTAAATATTGTTGATTTGAAACGAACGCACTTGTTAATTTAATCTAAAATTAAGCCTTCGAATTACTCCGAAAAAACGCTAAAAATGTCGACCCAAAAGTCAAATATTGAGCAAAACAATCCCTTTTATCACTATAAAAAAATCACTATTTTTGCGAGATGATCAAAGTAACACTTATTGGCGCTGGCAACGTAGCACAACATCTTATTTCGACATTTCTAACCACAACGGATATAGAAATTGTACAGGTTTATGCCCGAAGTACAACTACAGTAATCCCTCAATTGGATTCAAAAAAAATCATCTCAAATTTTAGCGACTTGAAAGAGGCCGATGTCTATATCATTGCCGTTTCTGATGATGCTATTGCCCATGTATCGGCACAATTACCATTTGAAAACCGCTTGGTTGTTCATACTTCTGGAGCGGCTCCTTTAGACTTTTTGCACGATAAAAATAGAAAAGGAGTTTTTTATCCCCTGCAAACGTTCACTAAAGGGAAACCTGTAAACTTTAAAGTAATTCCCATGTGTCTAGAAACTTCTATACCTGAGGACTATCCCATTTTGGAGAAAGTCGCAACTGCCATTTCAGATAATGTTCACGCCATCAACTCTCATCAACGAAAAGCATTACATGTGGCAGCAGTTTTTGTAAATAATTTCACCAACTATTTATACCAACTAGGAAATGACATCTGTAACGAAAACCACGTTCCGTTTGACATTTTAAAACCTTTAATCCTCGAAACAGCCGAAAAACTTCTGACATTATCTCCAAAAGAAGCTCAAACAGGACCTGCCAAACGCAATGATATTTCGACCATAGCGGCGCATGAATCTTTTTTATCCAATGAAAATCAATCGACTATATATAAAATCTTAACCCAATCTATACAAAATCATGGCAAAAAGTTATAAAGAAATAATGAATGATATTACTACGTTTGTGTTTGACGTAGACGGCGTACTTACTGATGGTTCTGTATTTGTAAATAACGCAGGCGAAATGCTAAGAACGATGAACATTCGTGATGGTTACGCACTAAAAGCAGCAGTAGATAACGGCTATAATGTTTGTATTATTTCTGGCGGAAGCAATGAAGGTGTTCGAGTACGCCTGAGAAATCTAGGCATTACCGACATTCATTTAGGCACCCCTGACAAAGTAGCGACTTTTGATGAATATACCGATGTTTATGGTATCGCACCCGAAAACGTTCTGTACATGGGAGACGATATTCCTGATTATCACGTGATGCAATTGGTAGGATTACCAACTTGTCCGCAAGACGCAAGTCCAGAAATAAAAGCCATTTCAAAATATATTTCGCATAAAAATGGCGGTAAGGGAGCCGTTAGAGACGTCATTGAGCAAGTGATGAAAGTACAAGGAAAATGGATGGAAAGTTTTGATGGAAAACACGATTAGAAGCGTGATGTAATAAGTTAGAAAATAGAAGCTATAAAAAATAATCCTTGAGTTTCAGAATCAAAATCCAATCCCAGATTATAAAACTAAACCCGTCCAAAAACAATGAAATACCTCCAAGTAGTACGTTATCAAAACTTACTTTTATTAGCCCTGATGCAGTTGATTTTGCGATTCAGTTTTTTGAAAGAACAAAATTGTAGCTTGGCTTTATCCGACTTCCAGTATGTAATGTTGGTTTTAGCCACACTTTTTATTGCAGCTGGCGGTTATGTTATCAACGATATTTTTGACCAAGATACTGACGCCATCAACAAACCCGAAAAAGTAATCATTGGTAAAACCATCAAAGAGGGGCAAGCATATAACTTGTATGCAGGTTTAACCATTATTGGTGTATGCATTGGTTTTTACCTTTCGAATGCTATTGACAAACCCAATTTTGCGGCATTATTTATTTTGATAGCAGCAGCTCTCTACTTTTATGCAACCACACTAAAGCAAATGTTGCTGATTGGCAATATCATTGTCGCCTTACTACTAGCCCTAAGCGTATTGATTATTGGAATTTTTGATTTGTTTCCAGTGACTAATGCAGAGAATCAGCAACAAATGATACAAATTTTCAGCATACTAATTGACTATGCCTTTTTTGCTTTTATGCTTCATTTGATTCGTGAGCTAACCAAAGATTTAGAGGATATTGAAGGTGATGACCATCAAGGTATGAACACTTTGCCCATTCGTTTAGGAATTTCAAAAACTACCAAATTGATAGCGGTTTTGAGTCTTATCCCCATCGGCTTATACCTCACTTATATGTATCGATACTTTGTTTTGAATGACTTACATTTTATTACTATTTACAGTTTAATTTTTATCATTGCTCCTTTTTTGTATTTTACCATCAAAATAGCAACTGCTAAAACCAAAACTGAGTTTCATCACTTGAGCATTGTTCTCAAATGGATTGTGTTTTTCGGACTCTTTCTATTGCCCATTCTAACGTACAATATTCAACACCATGCTTAAAAATAAACTAGCGCAATATCGAATTATTTTGGCTTCGGGATCACCAAGAAGACAACAGTTTTTTAAAGATCTGGATTTAGATTTCGAAATTCGTCTCAAAGAAGTCGCAGAAGTTTTTCCAGATACTTTAAAAGGTGAAGAAATAACAAGTTATCTATCTATACTGAAAGCCAATGCATTCGAGGATGAATTACAAGATAATGACCTTCTGATTACAAGTGACACTATTGTTTGGCACAAAAATTGTCCGTTAGGGAAGCCGAAAGATACCCAAGATGCCTTTGAAATCTTGAAGTCGTTATCAAACAACACACATGAGGTCATCACTTCTGTATGTTTCAAAACAAAAAATAAAACAGATATCATTTCTGAGACCACGAAAGTAACATTTAATGCATTGAGTGACGAAGCCATTCAATATTATTTAGACAATTACCAACCTTTTGATAAGGCTGGAGCCTATGGAATTCAAGAATGGATTGGATTTATTGGGGTTTCAAAAATAGAAGGGTCATATACTAACGTAATGGGAATGCCAACCGATAAAGTATTTGATTATCTAAACAAACTTTAAGCTGAAAATTATGGACTTTTTTAATCAATATCTTAAAGAAGAAATTAGTACAGGAATACTTTTACTCCTTGTTTTTCTAGCTCGAACGTTGATTGCAAAACTAATAAGAAAGTATGCAAAAACGAGCGAAATAATAGAGAGAAGAACTAACTTGGTCATCAAGTACATTAACATATTGATTAATATTTTAGCGGTTATTACCTTAATATTAATTTGGGGAGTACAACCCAAAGATATTTTTATTACCATTTCATCAGTAGCAACGGTTATTGGTGTCGCTATGTTTGCACAATGGTCTATTTTGAGCAACATCACTGCGGGAATTATTTTGTTCTTTTCGTTTCCGTTCAAAATTGGTGATATTATTTTAATACACGACAAAGAATATCTCGTTGAGGGAGAAATTGAAGATATTGGTGCTTTTCACGTAACTATCCGCTCCAAAGACGGTGAAATGGTTATTTATCCCAATAATTTATTTTTCCAAAAAGGAATTTCAATCGTAAAAAAGAGTTCCTCCGATACCAATAATGAATTTACAGATTAAATTATAATGAATATTAACCAAATCTATATACAATGAAAACAATTAAATTATTCCTTATTGGAATGCTACTCCTTGGAGCACCTACTACCAAGGCACAAGTTTCTATCAATGTAAACATTGGTACTCCACCAGCATGGGGTCCTGTGGGTTATGACGATGTAGCTTATTATTTTTTACCAGATATTCAAATTTACTTTGACATTCGCAAATCGGAATACATTTATTTTGATAACGGACGCTGGATTCGTTCTCGCAGATTACCAAGACATTGTAGAAATTATGATTTATATCGAGGATATAAAGTACCTTTAACCAACTATAGAGGAAACACTCCTTATGTTTATTACAATACCCACAAAGTAAAGTATTATAAAGGTTATAAAGGAAAACCTCAAAAAACAAGAGGACATTACAAAAATGAAGAGCGTTATGAAGAGCGTTATGAAGAGCGTCATGACAATAGACGTGATGAACATCATGAAAGAGGTCATGGAAAACATCATGATAAAGGAAATCACGGAAAAGGAAGAGATTAACCCTTTTTTCATCTAATGAATTTAAAAACAGTACTAACTATGAACCAAACAAAAAAATTTGCTTTATTAGTGGTACTGTTTTTTTTGTATCAGTTAAGCTATTCGCAACAAGAAAAACCAAAAGCGGATAGTGCCAAAATCTACAAAAACATCCAACAATTTTCTGAAAAGAAAAAAGCAACAAGTTTTTTGCATCGCTTAATCTTTAGACCCATAAAACCCAAACTACCTCAAAAAAAAGTTGCTAAAATCGATTTTGGTCCCTACCAAGACAAAACCATTAGAAGCATCACAATAACTACTTTTGATCCGTTTGGCAAAAGAGTGCAAAACATGGATAACACTATTTCCTCAAAAACACTCAACACGGCAGAAAAATTGGGTAACCAATTACATATAAAATCCAAAGACTATACAATTCGCAAAGTATTGCTGATCAAAGAAAATGAACTTTTGGATTCTTTAATGGTTAAAGAAAGTATGCGTTTGATTCGAACACAACGCTTTGTTAATAGTGTAGCGATACATATGGAAATTGTTCCTGAGAACCCCGACTTTGTTGATGTTTTTATTCAGGTTTTGGATTCATGGAGTTTAATTCCAAATGCTTCTTTTAGCAATACCGAAACAACACTAAAACTCAAAGAACGTAATTTTCTAGGGCAAGGTCACGAAATTCGGGGCGAATATACTAATCGTTTCAAAGATGGTCAAAACGGCCATTTGTTGCAATACACAGTAAATAATTTCAGAAAAACGTTCATCAAATTACAAGCTACTAACCAGAAAGAAGTCACAAATAATTACAACAGAAGTTTGGAAGCTTCTAGATTATTTGTTTCGCCTTTGACTAAATGGGGAGGCGGTATTCTCTATGAACAACGTTTCAGACAAGATACTTTGGCTGATAAAAACGGCGTTTTTGCCCAGCAGCCCTTTAAATACAATACCGATGATTATTGGCTCGGACATGCTTTCTCGTTGGATAATGACAATTCTGAGAAAAACAAAATTACCAACTTGATTGTAGCTGGGCGTTTTTTGAACCTCAATTTTTTAGAAAATCCTCTTGAAACTTATGATAGCATCGGATTCTATACAGACGAAAAACTACTGCTCACGAGCGTGGGTATCAATGCAAGAAACTTTATCCAAGAACGCTATCTGTTCAACAACGGAATAATAGAAGATGTCCCGATTGGAAAAACATATAGTCTAACCACGGGCTATCAAAGAAAAAATCATATTGGGCAGTTGTATGTAGGCACAAGAGCTTCGTTTGGGAATTACTACCGCTGGGGATTCTTTAGTTTAAATGCCGAATGGGGAGCGTTTTTTCAGAATTCCAAAACATCTCAATCTGCATTTACATTTCAAGCCAATTATTTTACCAAATTATACGAGATTGGCGATTGGAAAATCAGACAGTTCTTAAAACAACGAGTCGTTATAGGTAGTCACCGATTGGCTTCAACTGGAGACCGAATCACTTTAAATGGCGAATATGGAATTCCCGGATTCAATAATGCGTTATATGGAACCAAAAAAATGGTTTTTAGTGCGCAAACACAAAGTTATTCTCCATGGAATCTCTGGGGTTTTCGTTTGAATCCATTTTTTAATTATACCATTGGAGTCATCGGAAATGATAAAAAGACAAACTTAAAGAATCAAACCTACTCGAGTATTGGATTGGGTTTTATCATTAACAACGACTATTTGGTGTTTAGCTCCTTCCAGTTATCGTTTGCTTACTATCCCACTACATTTGGTCCCGATGATAAAAATTTCAGAACGAATGCATTTGAAACCAGTGATTTTGGCTTACTTGATTTTGAGTTGAATAAACCTCGAACAGTAATTTACAAGTAAAGTAAAATCATTTCATAATTTGCTTTAACCACTCAAACAAAGAAAAATATACTTGTTCCCGAACCTGAAGGGGTGACAAAATCAAATCATGCATTCCGCCTTCTATTTCTATGATAGTGCGTTTTGGAGCAAGAATCCTCTCAGCTCCTTCTTTAATGTCTTTTACATTCAAAATAGCATCGCCTTCAAAAAAAGAAGCATTCCAATCATTACTATAAATCGATTGGTGAGAATGCATCACCAAAATAGGTCGGGTGAGAATTATTCCTTTTTTAATTTTAGTATGCCCTTGATGAATTGCACTAATCCAACCTGAATTTAAAGCTGGAACCAAATGCGGTTTCCATACCAAATTGTAATTCCACTCTCCTTTCTTTTCAACATGCAAGCTATGACCATACCATTCTGATATCTTTCCAGGAAGTAACACATCTGGAAAATACTTTCCGAAAAGTGCAACCATTGGAACTAGCAAGCGCTTTTGATAGCTAGGCATATTCATATCATAGAACGGACTATTGCAAAAAATAGCATCAAATTTTTCATTTCCAACTCGTTCAGAAGCATACAAGGTAACCAACAACCCACCTGTGGAATGGCCCGATAACAAAACTTTTTCGTTGCCTTCTTGTCGAATTATATCTAAAGCTTCATCCAAATCAGCAAAATATTCTGTTAAGCTACGCATGTTATTACTCTTTTGATGGGGCAAAGTTGAACGGCCGTATTTGCGTAAATCAATTGCATAAAAATGATACTCCTTTTCATTAAATCTATGAGCCATATCCGACTGAAAGAAATAATCATTAAAACCATGAACATATAACACCGCTTTGTTGCTAGGCATACTGCACTGTTTTCTGATTACAGTAGCAACAACTTTACCTTCATAATCATCGGGTTGGTTAATAGTTGCAAACTCAAATCCATTTCCTAAATAATCTGATTGATACGTTATTTTTTTCATAGCATAAATAAGAAGTGACTCTAAAGTAGTAATTTATAAGTAAAAACATCAGTGTAGCTTATAAAATCATAAATAATTAGCATTAACAAAAATTAACAAAAATTACCAACTCTTAATTACTATTTTTGAATCGTATCAATAACAAAAAATTCTATGCAGCAGTCAATAGTTAAAACGGCATTCCTTTTATTACTATCCTCTACACTTACTTTTGCACAAAAACCTTCAAAACCGAACTCGGTAGAAATTTATAACCAAATTCAAAAAATCAATTTTCTGGGTTCCGTACTTTATGTAGCGGCTCATCCAGATGATGAAAATACCCGATTGATTTCCTATTTAGCCAACGAGACCAAAGCTAGAACCGCCTATTTATCTTTAACTCGAGGTGATGGAGGTCAAAATCTAATTGGTGCACAACTGCGCGAACTGCTTGGGGTTATTCGTACGCAAGAACTTATCGAAGCACGAAAAATTGATGGTGGAGAGCAACTTTTCTCTAGAGCCAATGATTTTGGATTTTCTAAAAACCCTACCGAAACTTTGGCAATTTGGGACAAAGACAAAGTCCTTGCCGATGTAGTTTGGGCGATTCGTAAATTCCAACCCGATGTAATCATTAACCGTTTTGACCATCGCTCTCCAGGAACGACTCACGGACATCACACCGCATCAGCAATGTTGAGTGTCGAAAGTTTTAATCTAACCAATAATCCTTCTGTTTATCCGGAACAACTTAAATACGTTCAGCCTTGGCAAGCCAAACGCCAATTCTTTAATACCTCATGGTGGTTTTATGGTTCGCAAGAAAAATTTAATGCCGCAGACAAAACCAATCTAATTGCGATGCAAACTGGAGTTTATTACCCAAACATCGGGAAATCCAACCAAGAAATTGCTGCATTGAGCAGAAGTTCTCATCAATCACAAGGATTTGGAAGCACAGGAACTCGAGGTGAAGAAACGGAATACTTAGAATTTTTAAATGGTGAAAGAGTCCCTACAAATGGTTCTCTTTTTGACGGAATTGATACGAGCTGGAATCGTGTTAAAGGAGGAAAAGCCATTGGCGAAATCCTAAATTTGATAAGCAAAGAATTCAATCATAACAATCCTTCGGCTAGCATTCCAAAACTAGTTAAAGCCTACCAAATGATGTTGCAATTAGACGAAAATCATTGGTCAAAACAAAAAGCAGCCGAAACCAAAAAAATTATTGCAGCTTGCGCTGGATTATATCTAGAGGCCGTTGCTCCAACACAAGAAACGACGCCCGGAAGTAGTTTAAAATTAAAGATAGAAGCCATCAATCGCTCTACAATTCCAATGGTTTTAAAAAGTGTGACCACATTGCCTAACCAAAGCACAACGGTACAGAATGCAACTCTACAAGCAAACAAACTACTCAACTTTGCTCTTGATTTGCAATTACCAGAAACAATTGCTTACACGCAACCCTATTGGTTGGCTGAAGAAGCTACTGTGGGAATGTATACTGTTAGTAACCCAACTGAAATTGGACTGCCTGAAAAAGAAAGAGATGTCAAAGTGGTGTTTACCGTAAGCATTGAAGGTGTTGAGATTCCCTTTGAACGTACAGTTGTTTACAAACATAATGACGATGTAAAAGGCGAAATGTACAATTTCTTGGATATCGTTCCGGAAGCCACATCATCCTTTACAGAGAAAGTTTTGTTATTTACCAATGAAAAAAGCAAAACCGTTGGCGTGAAAATCAAAGCTGGCAAAGATGCGGTAAAAGGAATCGTTCAGTTGGAGTTAGGAAAAGATTGGAAAATATATCCCGCTTTTATAGAAGTAAATTTGGATAAAAAAGGGAACGAAAAAACCGTTTATTTTACCGTGACTCCACCTAAAAATAATCAAGAGATTGTAGCCAAAAGTATAGTGGTTATTGGTGACAAACAATTGAACAAAAGCCAAATCAATATCGATTTTAATCATATCACTAAACAACAAGTTCTTAAAAACGCCGAGGCTAAGTTCTTGCGTGTAGATTTGAAAACCAATAATGAAAAAATCGCCTACATTATGGGCGCTGGCGATGAAGTTCCCTCGAGCTTAGAGCAAATGGGCTATCAAGTAACTATTTTGAAACCCGAAGAAATCACACCTGAGCGTTTGGCTACGTTTGATGTAGTGATGACAGGAGTTCGAGCTTACAATACTGTTCAGGCTTTGGCCAACAAACAAGCGCTTTTATTTGAATTCGTCAAAGAAGGCAAAACAATGATTGTTCAGTATAACACCACGGATGATTTGGTGACACCCAACCTTGCTCCTTATCCGCTAAAAGTTTCTCGTGACCGAGTAACAGAAGAAGATGCCGAAGTTCGTTTCTTGGCTCCTAACCATCCGATTTTGAATTATCCTAATAAGATTACAGCCAATGATTTCAAAGGCTGGAAACAAGAACAAGGATTGTATTATCCTAATACGTTTGATGCTGCCTTCACTCCTATCTTATCCTCTAATGACAAAGGCGAAACTCCAAAAAACGGAGCTTTGTTAGTAGCACCATACGGAAAAGGCAACTATATTTACACTGGCTTAAGCTTTTTTAGAGAACTACCTGAAGGCGTTCTTGGCGCTTTTAAATTGATGGCCAATACCATTTCTGTAAAATCAGAAACCAAAATGCCTGCTCCAAAAATTAACAACTAACCCCACACTATGGAACCCAAGAAAGAAAAAATTTGGAAAAAGGACTACACCTATGTATTGGTGGCCAATATTGTCTACATATTGATTTTTTGTCTCATTATGAAATTATACGCCTAGCTTATGCAATTATTTGATTGGATTATTTTATTGACCACCCTTTTATTCATTGTCATTTATGGCGTTTGGAAAACCAAAGGAAGTAAAAACGTTGAAGATTTCATTTTGGGTAACAACGAAACACCTTGGCATGTTGTTGGTCTTTCTGTGATGGCAACTCAAGCCAGTGCAATCACATTTTTATCCACTCCCGGGCAAGCGTATCACGATGGTATGGGTTTCGTACAGTTCTATTTTGGGTTACCTATTGCAATGGTGTTAATATGCGCGACTTTCATTCCTATTTATCACAAATACAAAGTCTATACAGCCTACGAATATTTAGAAAAACGATTTGATTTAAAAACACGTTCCTTAGCTGCGGTTTTGTTTTTAGTACAACGCGGATTAGGTACAGGATTGACCATCTATGCTCCAGCTATTATTTTATCGGCTATATTGGGTTGGAATTTGACCTATATGAACATTTTCATTGGGATTTCGGTGATTATTTATACTTTTTCTGGAGGAACCAAGGCCGTAAACGTGACGCAAAAACAACAGATGTTTGTGATTATGTCTGGTATGTTCATCACTTTTTTCCTGATTTTACACTATTTGCCCAACGATATGACTTTCTCTAGTGCCTTGCACATTGCAGGAGCCAATGACAAAATGAACATTGTAGATTTTTCTTTTGACCCAGAACAAAAATATACGTTTTGGAGTGGGATTACAGGAGGCTTTTTCTTGGCTTTAGCTTATTTTGGAACGGACCAATCACAAGTAGGACGCTATTTGTCTGGAAAATCGGTTCGAGAAAGTCAGATGGGATTGATTATGAACGGACTGCTCAAAGTACCGATGCAATTCTTTATCTTATTGACTGGTGTTATGGTTTTTGTCTTTTTCCAATTCAATCCTGTTCCGCTTAACTTCAATCCGAATAACAAAACGGTAATTGAAAATTCGAAATACAAAAAGGAATATCAAGCCTTAGAAAACAAGCTCAATGCTTTATCAGAAGACAAAAAAGTTATCAATTTATTGTACATAGACCAATTGAATCAGGATTATGACAATCCGACTTTGCGCAAGGAATTGGTAGCTTTATCAAACAAAGAAAAGGATTTACGCGACCGTGCCAAAGACATTATTTCAAAAGCCGACCCCGATAGCGAAACCAATGATAAAGATTATGTTTTTTTCCATTTCGTACTCAATTATCTTCCCAAAGGTTTAATTGGTTTATTATTAGCAGTAATCCTTTCGGCAGCTATGTCTTCGACTGCTTCTGGATTGAGTGCTTTGGCCTCAACCACAGCAATTGATATATACAAACGTAATCTCAAGACCGAAAAATCAGAAACTCATTATTTGAATGCAACGAAGTTTTTCACTTTGATGTGGGGAGTAATCGCTATTCTATTTGCTTGTATTGGTACCTTATTCGAGAACTTAATTCAATTAGTAAACATTATTGGTTCAATATTTTACGGTACTGTTTTAGGGATATTCTTAGTTGGTTTTTATCTCAAAAAAGTACAATCACAAGCCGTGTTTTATAGTGCAGTAATCAGTCAAATAACCATTTTTATCATTTACTATTTTGCGATTTTCATCTATCCGAGTGGTGAAGAAAAATTAGGGTATTTGTGGCTGAATTTTATTGGTGCATTACTAACTATTGTTCTATCTATTGTGATTCAAATGCTAGTACCAAAAAAGGAAATAGCCATTGAGGTTGAATAGCTAAATGATAAAAAAATCATTAAAACTATACTTTTTCATAAAACAAATACAATACAGATGAAGGCTATCAAAAAAAAGAAACTATTAGGAATAAGCTTAGTCGTACTGTTTTGGGCTATGGCTGAAAACACTAGAGCACAGGAAAAACAAATGGTTCGAATTGCAAAAATAAAAGTGCATCCAACCCATCTTGATGCCTATAACAAAGCCTTAAAAGAGCAAATGAATGCTGCGATTCTACTTGAGCCAGGTGTACTCACTTACTACGCAGTTTCGGATAAGAATGCACCAACTAACATTACCATTTTAGAAATCTACGCTGACACAATTGCTTACCAATCTCATATTGAAACCGTTCATTTTAAAAAGTATAAAACTACTGTAAAAGATATGGTACAATCATTAGAACTCATAGATGTCGACCTTATTGCAGCAGCAGTAAAAGATAAAAAATGAGTTTTTATAATATCCCTTAAAGAAAAAAAATCCCGTTCTTATGATAAGAACGGGATTTTTTAAGTTTACAATTGCAAGTTATTTTTTACTCCACTCAGCAATACTGTCTTTGTTCATTTTTACGTAATCTTGATTTTTAGCCGCCTCAGCTGCTGCTAGAGATTGTTTTGCAGTTTCGATAGCACCCGCTTTATCTCCTTGTTTGGCTTGTATCAATGATTTCAAACGCAAGAACCAAAATGGTTTTTCTGGGCTTAATTCTAAAGCTTTGTCCACATACGTTCTTGATTTTGTTACATCACCATTCGCTTGGAATAAGTATTGAGCAGCCGAAAAATAATCATTCGCTGTTGGACCTGCTAACACTTTTTCTATACTGGCTGTAGCAATTTTTTGAGTTGGTACTTCAAACTTCATAGAAACTGAAGAGTTTTCCCAAGCCATATCCAAATGTCCAGAATTCAAATCTAGATTGTTGATTCCGATAGTGAAAGATTCTACTGCTTTTGGCAAAGCTTCTTCTTTTACAGTAGTTCTCAAAGCTACATTCGCTTCTTTGAATTCTTCTGGTAATCCCCAGTTGTCTGTAGTTGTGTAGAAAATAATTTCCCAGCTTTCGATTTTTGGAATTGTATACAAAGCATATTTTCCTTTTTTCAAGGTTTTACCATCAATCACTACATCATCAGAAAATGAAATCGTAGTATTAGCATTTGCACCTGTTCTCCATAATTTTCCAAAAGGAACTAGATTTCCAAAAACTGGTCTTCCTTTGGCGGCAGGTCTTGAATACACCACTTCTACATCCGTTAAGCCCACCGTTTGGGTAATAGTAGCTTTCGGGCTTGCTGCTGGGGTTTTTACTTGTGCTTCAATCGTGAAATTCGCAATAAAAATCGCTAAAGCAATAATAATTTTTTTCATCTTTTTAAATTAAGTTAGTGCCTCAAATTTACAAATAAGAAGCTTTTGATTTGTTAATTTTATTATAATTTGAAACCGAAATTCGATACTGTTTTTGCATCAATTGCATTAAAATCGTTTATCACAATATCTGCTGTCACCAAATCTTGGTCTTTAGAATGAAAACTCTGATAACCAACACAGAAAATGCCAGCGGCATTGGCTGCTTTCACTCCATTGGTACTGTCTTCGATTACAATACAATTTTCCTTTGGAGCAGTTGACAAACTCGCAGCGTGCTCAAAAATAGCTGGATGCGGTTTGGATTGTGGAAAATCTTCACCACTCACAATATGAGAAAAATATTGATGTAAATTGAAACGAGTAAACACTCTATCAATCGTAACTTTTGAAGCTGATGAAGCAACAATTAATTGCATTCCGTTTTGATGCAAATCTTTAATCAAATTTTCAACACCATCCAATAAAGTCAAATCTTCTTTGGTATCAAAGGCGTCATTGAAACGGTTGCGTTTTTCTTGAATCAAATGTTCTACTTCTTGTTGTAGATTAAACTGATTTTTCAAAAATTGAAATGTATTGCGAGTCGAAAAACCAGTAAAAGAGGTATACATTTCCTCGGGAACGGTAATATTTAATTCGTCAAATAATTGATAATAGGCATAACGATGAACAGGCTCTGTATCTACAATTACACCATCCATATCAAAAATTACAGTTTGTATCATATTTTTTTAAGTTTCTAAGTAGCTATGTTTCTGAGTCGCTTTGTTTGTATTGAACTAATTACTAATTACTAAGTACTAAGTACTAGGACTAATTCTTCAGTAAATAACGAATAACAGTCTCGGCAGCGTGCAATCCAAAAAGACCTGGCATATAGCTATTGGTTCCGTAAAATGATTTTTTAAAATTGGAGCCATCTGTTAATTTCAAGCTTGTAGGGTCTTGAATCTCTGAAGAGAAAACGACTTTCAATTTGAATAGCTTATGTTCTTTCAGACGTCTTTTGATGGTACGAGCAAAACTACAATTGATGGTATTTGAAATATCTGCTACTTTTACTTTTGATGCCTCCATTTTGCCACCAGCACCCATACTGCTTATAATTTTTACTCTATATCTTCGAGCACCTAAAATTAAATTGATTTTTGGAGTAACGCTATCAATACAATCTAAAACATAGTCATAGTCGTTGTTTACAATTTCGAAGGCTCTCTCAGGTGATAGAAATTCTTGCACTCTGGTAAGATTGAGTGCTGGATTGATGTCCATTAATCGGTCGCCAACCACAGTTACTTTGGGTTGCCCTACAGTGGAATGTAAAGCTGGTAATTGACGATTGATATTGGTAATGTCTACCACGTCTCCATCAACAATGGTCATATTTCCTACGCCTGCTCTTGCCAAAAACTCGGCGGCAAACGAGCCTACTCCTCCTAGTCCTACGACTAATACCTTAGCGTTTTGTAATTTTTGTAATCCTTCGGCTTTAAATAAAAGCTCGGCTCTTTCTGTCCACTCTGCCATATTCTTTGTTTAAAGTTATTCTTTGTTATTTTTATAGTTTTCCTACAAAGTATTTTTATTACTTAGTATTTATTTTAAATTTATATAACATACCTACAAGGCTTTGAAAACCTGTCAGGAAGTAAAAAATGCTATTCTCCTGCAAGGTCTTTTTCTGACCTTGTAGGTATTTGCATTCAAGAAATATACCTACAAGGTTTTGAAAACCTTGCAGGAAGTAAAAAATGTTATTCTCCTGCAAGGTCTTTTTCTGACCTTGATAGGTATTTGAAACCAAAAAACAGACCTACAAAATTTTGAAAACTTTGCAGGAAATAAAAAATGCTATTCTCCTGCAAGGCCTTTTTCTGACCTTAAAGATATTTGAATTCCAGAAATATACCTACAAGGTTTTGAAAACCTTGAAGGAAATAAAAATATTTGAAATCCCCAATCTTCCCTTCTAGCCCCGGTAGGAGCGGCATCCTTTGCTTTTTTTCTTTAAAAAAGCAAAGATATAGCGGATAACGGGACTTTGCTGGCTAAAATGCCTATTTTTTCTGCTCCTAAAAAATCATTTTATTCTAAAATCAATCGAGAGTTAGTCCAAAAACTCGCTTACTATTTGCGTTGATTTGTTGCTGTATGGTTTCAACGGTTATGTTTTTGTATTGGGCGGCCAAAGCGTAGACTTCTTCGATTCCGTTTTCGATAGTATCGGTTTCTAAAAAGAACTGATGGTCTGGAACGTTTTGAAAAACGCTTGCCAAGGCTGGATTTTGAACCAAATACTTCCCAAAGGACAGATAAAATCCGTTGTTGAGTAATGATTGCGCCACGGTTTCGTTCTTTGAGAATCCGTGAATGAGTAGCGGAACGCTGATTTTTAGTTTCTTGCTACTAGCTATTACTTCCTGATAGGCCGCCACGCAATGAATCACCACGGGTTTGTTGTACTTTTGTGCCAGATGCAATTGTTGCTCAAAAACGGCTTGTTGTAACTCGAACGGAATGGTAATTCGCTTGTCTAAACCGCACTCACCCAAAGCCAAACAATTAGAATCTTGGAGTTGTTGCTCGATGATTTCTAAATCGCTTGCTACCCGTTCCTCCACAATATACCAAGGATGAATGCCTATGGAATAATAGGAAAAAGAGTTCTTGAACTCGTTTGGATACTGATTAACCAACTCGATTCGGTTGTGATTTTGGGTGGCTTTGTGCGTATGTAAATTGAAATACTTCATTTAGTCGTGAAACTTTTTTACTCCTGCATTTATGGCTACTGGCAAATCATTTTCAAGCGGCACTATGGGACAAGAATATTTGTGATTATAGGCACAATATGGATTGTAAGCCGTATTGAAATCAATAAAAATGGTTTCAGTTGTTGGGATTTTCAAATCGATGTAGCGTCCGCCTATGTAACTTTCTTTACCGCAAGTCAGGTCAGAAAAAGGTAAAAACAAGTAGTCTACATATTCTTTCTTTTTAGAAAGTTCGATGTTTTGATAAATATTGAGCACCAAAGCTTTTCCGTCGATTGTGAAATGCGCTTCTCCAAATTTAACATACAAAGGCTTTCTTGACGTAGAGGTTTTCATTTCGAACACCTTCTCATTCGGCGTACGAACGAAACGAGCTTCAATTTGCAAGTTGGGATTGTAAGGAAAAAAATCTAAACTCTTGAAAACGGCTAAATCCTCTTTGAGTAAAGGACTTTTTTCGGGGGAAGCATATTCTGCATTGAGTTCTTTTTGGAATTTTTCGACGGCTTCAAGACCTTTTTGAGCTTGTCCGAAAGTCCAATTTGAGCAAATAATCATCAATACCAGAAGTGCTTTTTTCATCTTTAATTCGTTTTTGGCAAAAATAACTTAAAGTTATCAGCCAGCAAAGCGCTTCCAATCAAAGTTACTACCTTTGGCAAAACGAAAAAAAAGATGCTGACCACTGCCATTCAACGCTATTTTGATAATTACCGAGGATTTTCGAGAGAAATTTGGATACTAACTTTGATGACTTTTATCAATCGAGCTGGAACAATGGTGTTGCCTTTTTTGTCCAAATACTTGAAAGAAGACCTTGGTTTTTCGTTTGAACAAGTCGGTTGGATTATGGTTTGTTTTGGGTTTGGCTCTATGTTGGGTTCTTGGTTAGGTGGCAAACTCTCTGACAAAATAGGGTTTTACAAAATAATGATTTTCAGTTTATTTACTACTGGAATATTGTTTTTTATTGTGCAATATGTAACCTCCTTTTGGGGATTGTGTTTCAGTATGTTTTTTATTATGTCTATAGCCGATATGTTTCGACCTGCAATGTTTGTTTCGTTGGGAACCTATGCCAAACCAGAAAACAGAACAAGAGCCTTGACATTGGTGCGATTGGCTGTTAATCTTGGTTTTGCAGCTGGACCAGCACTTGGTGGTTTGATAATTATGGGAATGGGGTATCAAGGATTATTTTGGGTAGATGGTGCTTCGTGTATTGTTTCTATTTTAATTTTTGCCCTTTTGGTAAAAGAAAAGAAAAGCACTATCGACAAAGACAAACTGAAAGAAATCAATGCTACAAGAATATCTGTGTTTAAAGACACGGTTTTTTGGATTTTCTTGTTTGTGTGTTTCATCACGGCGGTCTTATTTTTTCAACTATTTACTACTTTGCCTTTGTACCACAAAGAACAATTTGGGTTGACTGAATTTCAAAGCGGATTGCTATTGTCGTTGAATGGATTGATTATCTTTTTTCTAGAAATGCCTATCGTAAGCGCTTCCCAACGCAAAAACGTGAACAAACTCAAAATCATTCTTTGGGGCTGCGTTTGTATGTCATTTAGTTTCTTAGCGTTGTTGTTCAATTTTTGGGTGGGCTTTTTAGTGATTAGTTTACTGTTTGTCACTTTTGGAGAAATGTTCATTTTTCCTTTCTCGAATTCTTTTGCTTTGAGTCGAGCTCCCAAGGGACACGAAGGTCGTTATATGGCACTTTTTACGATGAGTTTTAGTTTGGCGCATATCGTTAGTTCCAAAACAGGAATGGATATTATCAGTCGATTTGGCTACCAAAACAATTGGGTTTTTATGGCTTTCTTGGGTGCGATATCCATTTTTGGTTGTGTTTGGGTGATGCGATTGGTTCGCAAAGAAAACCAATAACTCCTTATTTTACTGCATTTTGCGATAGTTTTTTTTTTAACTAACTTAAAATTTAGTTAAATAACTATATTTTTAGTTTGTTAACTACAAAAATAGTTGTAGGTTTGTTTTGTCAATACATCAAACCTAATCAAGATGCAAAAATTAACCAACAAGGAAGAAGAAATTATGCACATTTTATGGAAGCTTAAAAAAGCTTTTGTAAAAGAAATACAAGCAGAAATCACCGAAGAACAACCCCACTACAACACCCTTTCTACCATTGTCAGAAATCTAGAAGAGAAAGGATATGTATCGCACAACGCTTTTGGAAATACGCATCAATATTTCCCTGTCGTTAAGATTGAAGATTATCGCAAGAAATTTATGTCGAATGCCATAGAAACATTTTTTGGCAGTTCCTACAAGAATATGGTATCGCAATTCGCGAAAGAAGAAAAAATATCTGCTGACGAGTTACGAGAAATATTAGCGATGATTGAACAAAAATAAGCGTTATGGAAACCATCTATATCTACTTACTAAAAGCAAGCGGTTTGATTGCCTTATTTTATTTGGCTTACTATTTCTTGCTTCGAAAAGAAACCTTTTTTACAGCCAATCGCTTTTTCTTACTCGCTGGACTTGGAACAGCTGTGGTACTTCCACTGTTTTACATTACCAAAATTGTTTGGGTAACCCCTACTCCACTCACTTTTCCTATTTCAGAACTGCCACTACAGCAAGCCGCTCCTGAGGAAACCTTTGAAATAAATTGGTATTTGACTGCTATTGCCATTTACATAGTAGGCTCTGCTTTGTTTTTTATCAAATTCGGAATGGATTATTGGAGTTTGAATCGCGTGTTATATAAAACGAAAGCACAACAACAAGCCGACTTCAAACTGATTGATGTTCAGGAGAAAATAGCACCGTTTTCGTATTTCAACACGATTGTTTTCAACTCTTCTTTGTATTCGCCATCAGAATTGCAAAGTATTTTAGAACACGAAAAAGTGCATAGCGAACAGCATCACACCATAGATGTTTTGATTATTCGCTTTTTTAGTATCGTATTTTGGTTCAATCCTTTTATTTGGCTGTACCAAAGAGCCATACTACAAAACCTTGAGTTCATTGCTGATAGCGAGGCGACTAAACGACTTAACGACAAAAAGGCCTATCAAATGGCACTTGTAAAAATAACAACACACGAAAATTGTGTTGCCCTTACCAATCATTTTTATCAATCATTAATCAAAAAACGAATCGTTATGTTAAACAAAAATCAATCAAAAAAATGGAATTCTTGGAAGTATGTGCTGATACTTCCTGCTTTAATCGCTTTTGTGTTTATCTTCCAAATCAAGGTTTTGGCACAGGAAAAAACAGTAACACACACTACATCATCCAAAACAACAACTGAAGATATCATCTTGGTTATTGATAAAAACACTACTGATGCCAAGTTAAAGCAAGAAGCACAATTACTAAAAGACCTGCACGGCATTAACCTAAAAGTTTCTAAAGTTAAGCGTAATGCTAATCAAGAAATTACAGGAATCAAAGTGCAATTTGATGACAAAAACGGTAACAAAGGAACCAATCAAGTAGACAGCGACCGTCCGATTTCACCTATCACTTTCATAAAAAGTACCGATAGCAACGGAAAATCAAGTATCGGATTTTATACTGGAAAAGCCAATCCTAATGGAAAAATAAATAAAAGAATTGTTATAAATTCTTCAGACGACGAAGAATCAAACTTTGCTTTTTCTTTTAGTGGTGACGAGGATGATTTAACTCCACCTGATGCACCAAGTATTCCTGATGCGCTTGATCCGCTTAATGAAGCTCCAACTTCTATTTATCAAAAAGTGCCACCTTCTATTCATTCCCCTTATAACCCAACATCTCCAAATACACCCTATGCTGTTGTAAAAAAGACAATTTCCATAAAGAACAGTAAAACTATGGATAAACCAATTATCTATATCAATGGAAAAAAAGTAGATGTCAATATGGAAGAATTAAATTATAAATTAGACCCTAATTCAATTGAAAGAATGGATGTTTATAAAGGCGACATATCCATTGAAAAATACGGAGACGATGGCAAAAACGGCGTTATCGCAATTACAACTAAAGACGGAAGAACTGAAGTCAATGTTGACAAAATAATCAAAAGAGCTCAAGCAGATGTAGAGCGATCTTTTAACGAAAGAGAAAATATGCAGGCCGAAATGGAACGTGCTAGAAAGGAAATGGAATTATCAAAAATTGAAATGCAAAAGGCAAAAGCCGAAATTGAAAAAGCCAAACAAGAGATCCTAAAAGCCAAAAAAGAAATAGAAAAAGCTAAAGCTGAAAACCAAAAAAAGCAAAAAATCTAACAAAATCATACTATTCTTCATCAATGAGCTCGAAAATATCGGGCTCATTTTTTTTACATCAACAATAGCAAATAAAAAAATCAAATTTGCGAAAGAAAAAAAGACAACCCCAAAATAGTTTTCACTTTGGGGTTGTATAACTTTTACAAACTTATGTAGTATCTTCTTTTTCATTCCTTTCTAAAAAAAATTAAATTTCGATCAAAAATCTTCAAGATTAATTTCCTCTGCAATAAGCATTTGAATATCAGACATAATTAGCATCGTTTTTAATTTTATTGCTCCTGCCTTCAATTGTTCATTCGACAGTGTAAATTTCCAGATGGTATCTACAAAATTTTCGAATGGTTGATTGGCGTCGTATTTTATCACTTGTGCCTGACTAATAATCAGTAATAGTTGCTTTACCAATTCTCTACACTCATCAACTTTTAATTCGAAAGGTTTCAATACAGTCAAAACTAAACTCTGCAAGTCGTACAATATTTCTGAAGCAGCTTTCAATTGCGCTTTCTTAAAAGAAATGCTTTTATTGTCAGAAAATCTTGGAATCAACAATTTACTATACAAACCCGACAATTCCGAAACTTCACTGATCGAATAAGTACTAAAAATTTCTTCGTTTTTTTGAATCCATGCCGCTAACTTTTCTACAAAAAAAGGATCTTTATTTTCTAAGCTTCTTGTTATTTTTGGAAACTCTAATAAATTGTTTTTCAGAACACTAACTAGATTCAATGTTGATTTTTTCATCGCTATTCTGGTAATAATTTTGATTCAATTTCTCCTTTAGCATTTTCGGACCTACTCCACTCCATACCATTCTCAGAAATTTTTAATTTAATGAAGATTAAGTTTTCAGATTTAAGTTCTCTTAATTTATTAGCTTCAACAACTACATTAAGATTCGCCAAAGCCTCAACTTCTTTGCTAATAGTAATTTCTTTGGTTAAAACGGTAATCAAGTCTCTAACAATCAAATCATAATTCATTTTGGCTAATACTTCTTTATTTACCAAAGCATATTTTTCGATTATTCTTAAAAAATATACTACGATTTCTTTTGAAAAACCCGAAACAGGATCGTAACTGTTAACTAATTTGATTTGCTTTTCCAAAAGAGCTACTTGCTTGGCTGTTTCTGTTTGCAGTAATTTAGAGGGTTCTTTTGTTATTTTTAAGACTCCAAATTTTTCTAAAAGAAAACTATATACCAAAGTGTTAATCTTAATGCTATCAAAACTAATTACAGGAGGTTTAGAAACGGCTTCAATTTCATCTAAGGCAATAGGAATTGTCATTTCGACATCATCAATTCGCATTCTTGGAATTGAAAAATGTTTTAAATAATCATGTTTTGCATATTCTTCAGCCAATTTCACAGTTTGAAGGTCAGACATTATTTTAGCATTGGTAAAACTAGCCACAATACTTCCTAGGTAATCATTCAATTTTATCATAGTTATTTTATTTTTAAATAGATTGGCTACCCCAACAAGACAGCCAATCTATTTTAATATTATTACTCGTTTACACTCGTAATGCTATCTTCTAGCATAGTTAAGATTCGATCTAATCCTGCAGGAATTTCATCATTTACAGCACGAACGTGAACCCCTAAATTATAAGTTTTCTCTACATTGGAACCTGTAACCGAAGTTCTTTTGTAAGAAGCAGAAGCTTTGAAATTGACAATTTTGTAATTAATTCCTAATTCAGCACTTGCCGCAAACTCACTAGAAACACTCTTAGTTTCTGTAGAAGTAAGTTTAGCATTAAAATCAATTGTCATTTCCTCGATTCTGATGCTTGGAATAGACAACATGGTTAAGAATGGAACTTTAATTTCCACTTCTTTATCTAAAAACTTAATACTATTAGGACCCGATGTTGCCGTAGGATCATAATCTGGATTGGGAACTGATTTTGAATAGTTAAAATCTACATAGCGAAGTTTCTTTGGATCTGATGCATTAGCACCATCCTCAAAACCAATAGATTGAATAAAACTAACTTGAGCCATAGAGGCTGCGTTTTGTGCTTGAACAGCTGCTTGCAATGGTCCACCAATGTAAACACTAAAATCTAAACTATTCAATTCTGCGACTAAATTTGACATACTTGTTATTATTTAAAAATTTAACTCCTACTCTATTATGAAGGTTTTTCAGATTCCACCTCTCCATTTTGTGCACCAAATGGATTGATACAAAGTTGAGTCATAACAAGTTGGTACAAAAGAGTAAACACACCCTTTTTTAGTTTTGAATTTACCCCAAAAAAAAGGGGAAATTTCCCCTTGCCCTATCCTTTGAATTGAGATAGTTTTGCCTTATTACCTTTAATAAAAAATTAACCTTAACTAAAAAATCATTATGGAACAAAAACAACGAAAACCAAAACAACTTATTACCAAGGAATTTGCTAAATTGCTCAATGAAAACTATAACAAAACCAGATACCCTTTGATAAAAGAAGCAATTAAAAAAGAAGATGCAAATGCTATTTGGTTTTCAATCGAGGAATTAGAAAACTATATTGCTTATATCAAAGCTGAAGCAAAAAAGCAAAAAGGTGAAATCGACGGAATACGCTTTCATTTTGGCGCCTATCCCGAAGACAAGGCATATGCTGAAAAAGCAGGATTAACAACTATTTTTTTAGCACCAACTGGGAAAAAGAAAATCAAAAAAACAACAGAGATCGCCAAGATGGAAAAATCAACTGAAAATGATGACTCCTTAAATATTGCCCCATTAAATTATGGCTCAATTGGTAATCCTCCTCCAATCACTTATATCTAATAGATGTTTGAAGATTTAAGATTTTATATTATTTATTTAGCTTTATTATCTAGTATAATAGGAATTCGTTTCTATAATAAATTACCAAATAATAAAGCTAAATCTTTATTGTATATTATTGTATTTTCGTTTCTGACAGAATTTGTAGGCAAATATTTCACTTCATGGACAGGATTAATCAATTTTTCTGTCTTTAATTTCTACATGCTTGCTAGTTTTAGTGCCTTTATCATTTTACTGTATGCACTCTTACAAAAATCAACATGCAAAAGAATCGCAATTGGTTTTTTAATCATCTTTCATTTATTCTACTTTTTTAATCTTTATTATTTTCAATATCAAAACGATACCGTATTCACCAATAGTTTCGCGCTTGGGGTAATTTTTGTTTTACTTCTATCGTGTTGTTACTTCGTAGAAATCTTTAACTCCGAAAAAATCCTCAATTTCAAGAAATCCATTTACTTTTGGTTCATCCTTGGAGTTTTACTTTTTCATGTCCCTTTCCTACCTTTTATGCTAGCCATAAAATGGTTTTTAATAAAGAATGATGAATCAATATTTAGTCTAGTGCTGTTTATATTGAATCTTTTAATGAACAGCTGTTTTATCATCGGATTTTTATGGAGCGAAAAGAGATACAATTATTAATTATTTCACTAAGCATAGTATTCTTTACTTTAATTGTAATACTGCTTACGTTGTTCTTCTATTTTTCAAAGAAAAAAAATTCTTTTTTGATTGAACAAATGAAGTCCAAACACTACTTTCAATCCGAACTAGTAAAAACAAGGATAGAAATCAAAGATCAAACCCTGTCAGAAATTAGCAAAGAACTTCATGATAATATTGGACAAATTTTATCGGTTGCCATAATGCAGCTCAACTTATTCTTACAAGATGAAAAAAAAATTGTCAAACCCAAAGAACTTAATGATTTAAAAGATATTATTGCCAACGCGTTAGATGAAATTAGAATATTATCGAGAATAATTAATAAAGAGAATACCTTACAATGTAATTTTATTGAGGCTATACAATTAGATTTAGACAAAATTAAAAAGCTAAAAAAAATCAAGTGCATCTTGAACTGGGACGGTATTTCACCTCAAATAAATTTTGAACACGAATTGTTTATTTACCGAATTTTTCAAGAAGCTATTCATAATAGTTTAAAACATTCTCATAGTGAAACCTTTGAGATCACAGTTCAAACCTCAGACGAATACTTTCTATTAACCTTAACTGATTTTGGAATTGGCTATGATACCAATGAATTGTCTTCCGGATCTGGATTGAATAACATGAAACTAAGAGCACAGCTTATTGGAGCTACAATAGCAATAAATTCTAACAGTAATGGAACCTCAATTAAGTTAATCTATCCTTTAACCCCAAACCATGAAGACTACCAATAAAATAATTATTGTAGATGATCATCTACTGTTTTCCCAATCACTAAAACTATTGATAAACAGTTTTGAAGATTTTGAAGTAGTAAACAGCTTCGAAAATGGTAAAGAATTTATAAATCATCTTCAAGAAAACCCCGATACTTTAGTCGATTTAGTGCTTTTGGATGTGAATATGCCTATTTTGGATGGATTAAGCACCATTAAATGGATAAAGGAAAACCAGCCCAATCTTAACGTTATAGCACTCTCAGTAAACAATGATGATGAAACCATTATCAAAATGATTACCAATGGAGCCAAAGGATACTTATTAAAAGATACTAGTCCTAAAATTTTTCAAGAAGCCATCATTGCGGTAATCGAAAAAGGCTATTATTTTACGGAGCTAGTTTCATCTATTTTAATAAATCGAATTGATAGTGATAGCAAAAAAATCATCTTAAAAGAAAAAGAGCTTATTTTCTTAAAACTAGCTTGTAGCGAAAAAACATATAAGGAAATCGCTGACGAAATGTGTCTAAGCCCAAAAACAATCGATGGCTACAGGGAATCCCTATTTGAAAAATTAGAAATCAAAACCAGAATTGGATTAGTATTGTATGCCATAAAAAATAAAATTGTTTTTATCTAAACTACTCCATTTTTTACTAGATTTTAAATAAATCCGTCGTTCAAAATTACCTCAAACAACCGCTAACAATTCCCAAAAAAAAGCCTCGCAATTGCGAGGCTTTTATATATAAAAAATCTAGAAATTATTTTTTCTCTGATTTTTCCATTTTAGCTTTCAATGCAGCTAACACATCATTGTTATCTCCTAAAGTTGCAGCTGGTGCATTAGTAGAAGCAGATGCATTATTTTCAACAGCAGCTTTCACATTTTTCTCTTCTTCTTCACGGAAGATAGCAGTGTGAGAAGCAACTACTCTTTTGAATTCTTTGTTGAATTCAATTACTTTGAAATCTGCAGATTCACCTTTTTTCAATTTCTTACCGTCTTCTTTTTCAAGGTGACGAGTAGGAATGAAAGCAACGATATCATCTCCAAATTCTACAGTAGCTCCTTTGTCAACGATTTCAGAAATTTCACCATTGTGGATAGTTCCTACAGCGAATGAATCTTCGTATTGATCCCAAGGATTAGCAGTAGTTTGTTTGTGACCTAAAGATAATTTACGTCCTTCAACATCTAACTCTAATACAACTACGTCTAATTTTTCACCAACATTTACAAACTCAGATGGATGTTTGATTTTCTTAGTCCAAGAAAGGTCAGAAATATAGATTAATCCATCAATTCCTTCTTCTAATTCTACGAAAATACCAAAGTTTGTAAAGTTTCTAACGATACCTGTATGTTTAGAACCTACTGGGTATTTAGCAGTGATATCAGTCCATGGATCTTGAGTCAATTGTTTGATACCTAATGACATTTTACGGTCATCTCTATCCAAAGTTAAAATAACTCCTTCAACGATATCTCCTACTTTTACGAAATCTTGAGCAGAACGTAAGTGAGTAGACCATGACATTTCAGAAACGTGGATTAAACCTTCAACACCTTCAGCTACTTCAATGAAAGCACCGTAATCAGCAATAACTACTACTTTACCTTTCACTTTGTCACCAACAGTTAAGTTAGCATCTAAAGCATCCCATGGGTGAGCGTTTAATTGTTTCAATCCTAATTGAATTCTTGTTTTCTCATCATCGAAATCAAGGATTACAACGTTTAATTTTTGGTCTAATTCAAGAACTTCACTTGGGTGGTTGATTCTACTCCAAGAAAGGTCAGTAATGTGAATTAATCCATCAACACCACCTAAGTCAATGAACACACCATAAGAAGTAATGTTTTTAACCACACCTTCTAATACTTGTCCTTTTTGTAATTGACCGATGATTTCTTTTTTCTGTACTTCAATATCCGCTTCGATAAGCGCTTTGTGAGATACTACAACGTTTTTGAATTCGTGGTTGATTTTTACCACTTTGAATTCCATGTTTTTGTTTACGTATACATCGTAATCTCTAATTGGTTTAACATCAATTTGAGATCCTGGTAAGAATGCTTCAATTCCGAAAACATCAACGATCATACCGCCTTTAGTTCTGCATTTTACAAAACCAGTAACGATTTCACCTGTTTCGTTTGCAGCAATAACTCTATCCCATGATTTAATAGTACGTGCTTTTCTGTGAGATAATACCAATTGACCTGTTTTGTCCTCACGGATATCAATTAATACTTCTACTTTGTCACCAACTTTTAAATTTGGGTTGTAACGGAATTCATTTAATGAAATAACACCTTCCGATTTAGCATTGATATCAACGATAACGTCTCTATCTGTAATTCTAACAACTACTCCTTCAACAACTTCTTCTTGGTCTGTAGCGATGAAAGTTTTTGATACTAGTTCTTCGAATTCTAATAAGTTTTTCTCATCTACTGCATCGATACCTTCTTCGAAGTTATGCCAGTTAAAATTTGCTAAAAACTCTTCTTGTGATTTTAATTGTTCAGACATGCTGATAAAAAATTTGTATTCTGTTTTTCTTGAGTTTCTTGATGCGAGAGAAAAAACAGAAGTTGTTTTACATAAATAGTTGATACCTAAAGGAAACTCTTATTCACCAAAAGGTGTGCAAAAGTAAAACATTTAATCAATATGGCAAAATATTTATCCCCAGATATAGCCCACAATCAGTAAAAGCTACAATTAAATCATATTGAAGCGAAAGAATCAGCATTTCTGTCAGCATAAATCCCACTATTCGTTACACCCGAGCGATAGCGAACTAACGAAGTAACCTTTGTAGACTCCCACCCGTACACAAAGGATTTTTACAACTATTGAGGCTAGTTGACTTACAACAGATAGCATCTAGCATCCATAATAAAAATCCTAACAAGTCAACACCTGTTAGGATTTACATTATATTGCAATCTAAAAATTAATGACTTACGTTTTCTACTTCTTTCGGATGGTGCTCGTGTTTGAACAACAAAGCAAATGCAATAGCAATAATCAAAGAATAAATTGCAAAAGCTAACCAGATTTGATGCCAATCCTTCATTAATAAAACCGAATCTAATGCACCATCAACAGACACTTTTTTTCCTTGAGCACCTATAAACTCCATCATTTTAGGATTTGTAGTTTCGGTTTGTAAAAAACCAGCTAATTCAGTTGTAGTTTTAAATGACTTCGTAAAAAACTGATCAATAGCCCAACCCGAAGTAAAACTTCCTAAAATAGCTCCAATTCCATTAGTCATCATCATGAACAAACCTTGAGCAGAAGCACGATTTTTTGAATCCGTATTCGTTTCCACAAACAAAGAACCTGAAATATTAAAGAAATCGAACGCCATTCCGTAAACCACACAAGATAAAATAATCATCCACAAACCATTTACTGGGTCGCCAAAAGCAAAAAGCCCAAAACGCAACACCCATGCCAACATACTAATTAACATCACTTGTTTGATACCAAAGCGCTTTAAGAAGAATGGAATAGCTAAAATAAATAAGGTTTCAGATATTTGAGAAATAGACATTATAATTGTAGAATATTTCACTACAAATGAATCTGCATATTTTGGAAAGTGCTTGAACTCATCTAAAAACACATCCCCATAAGCATTTGTTAACTGCAAAGCTGCTCCCAAAAACATGGAAAAAATAAAAAATAAAGCCATTTTATAATTGGCAAACAATTTAAATGACTCTAGTCCCATCAGCTCCATAAAGGAAGCATTTTCTTTGGTTAAATTCTGCGGTTTACATTTTGGCAACGAAAAAGAATACAATCCTAAACCTATAGCTGCAATTCCAGCAATATAAAATTGGTATGCAGAGGCCTTATTGCCGGTTAAATTGGTAATCCACATCGCTACAATAAACCCTACGGTTCCAAAAACACGAATCGGAGGAAAATCTTTAACTACATCACAGTTATTCAACTTTAATGCATTGTAAGAAATCGAGTTACTCAAAGCTATGGTTGGCATGTAACAACACATCGCCAAAAGCATCACATATATAAAATTATCTGGAGTTGTAATTTGAGGCAAATAAAATAAAACCAAAGCATACAAAATATGCAAAACACCATAAAGCTTTTCGGCATTAATCCATCTATCGGCGATAATTCCTGTAAGGGTAGGCATAAACAAAGAAGCGATTCCCATGGTGCTGAAGACTAATCCAAATTGTGTCCCGTCCCAGCTTTTTGTGCCAAACCAAAAATTGGCAATAGTAATGAGCCATGCTCCCCAAACAAAAAATTGAAGAAAACTCATTATAATCAATCTAATTTTAATTCCCATACAGTCGAATTGAATTATTAAAAAAAAGTAAGCGGTAAATCTACTATTTTAAAAAGATATTTACAAAACTTACAAGGCATTAATCACCTCATGAACTAAATCTAACACAATTTTAAATTGCTCTTCTTTACTTAAATCTGAATTGTCAATTTCTATGGCGTCATCAGCAATTACAAGAGGCGAATCGGCTCTATGTGTATCAATATAATCGCGTTCTTCAACATTTTTTAGCACTTCTTCGTAACTCACTTGATCACCTTTAGCTTGCAATTCATCAAAACGTCGTTGTGCTCGGGTTTCAGCGCTTGCTGTCATGAAGATTTTCAATTCAGCATCTGGAAAAACCACAGTTCCAATATCGCGACCGTCCATAACAATCCCTTTGTTTTTTCCCATTTCTTGTTGTTGTTCAACTAATTTTGCTCTCACTTCCGAAACCTCGGCCACTTTACTGACATAACTAGAGACTTCAATGGTTCTGATTTGCGTTTCTACATTTTCATTGTTCAAATACATTTCGGCAAAGCCCAACGTTTCATTAAACTGGAACGACAACTGAATCGAGGGAAGCACAACAACCAAAGCCGATCGATCAAAAGTTGATGATGTAATGAATCCATTTTGCATAGCAAAATAAGCCACAGCCCTATACATAGCGCCAGTATCTACATATATATATCCTAATTGTTTGGCTAATTGTTTGGCTAAAGTGCTTTTTCCAGTAGAGGAAAATCCGTCGATTGCGATAGTAATTTTAGTATTCAAAATGAAGGCGTTTTTTTGCAATCTTTCTGCGTGAAAAATTGCTGATTTTAGTAAAGCGCAAAGTTAGTAAACTCTTATTGCAAGTTCAATGTCAAACCAAACAAACTTGTATTGGCAGCCAAAGTATAACGAGAATACGAATAATTAAATTTTAGTCGGTTCATTTTCAAACCAAAACCAACAGAAATCCCTGAGAAATGACGTTTATCAACTACTCGTAATTCTTCTCCACGTCGAAAATTATAGCCAAGCCTTACGTTAAAAGCTCTTTTGGGAAACAATTCTACTCCAAAAATTACGTGTCGCAATGCATTGTTTACAAAAGAAACTTTCTCCTTGGTTTCTGTTCCGTCTATAGACGTTTCTCCCCGAACCGGATTGGAAAAACCAACATTCCATTGTTGCAAATTTTCTAATGTCAAATGCCATCGAATAGGTACATTGTCTAATTCTTGCGAAACACCAAGTAGTATCTCTAATGGTAATTTTTCACGAAGACCAGAGTAAGTAGTAAACTGGGTTCCAATATTTCGAATCACCAAAGCCCAATTCACATCATTGCGTTCATCTATATAAACAGCACCAATATCAAGTGCTCCACCCACAGAGTTATAATTCTCTAGAATTGAAGAAATAACTTTGGCATTGGCTCCAACATGAAAATTCGTAAACGGTATATTATAAGCATAACCTAACGAAATAGCCACTTCGCTTCCTGTAAAAGAAGTAGTAGCTTGTCCGTTTTCGTCATAGCCTTCAAATTTACCATAATTGATATAATTGATACCTGCTTGAAATGTTTGCAAATGCTGATCATAAGTATACGCATAGGATGCAGTACCATAACTTACGTCTCCAAAATAACTTCCATAATTCAATGCTAATTGATTATGCATCTCTGGATTAATCGAAGCTGGATTGAAATGTGCTTGATTAACATCTTCATCATAAATCGTTATTGTTTTTCCTCCAAGAGCTGCTTGGCGTGGCGAAGTAACCAAATTCAAGAACTGATAGGTATACCGTCCTCCTATTTGCCCAAAAACGGGCAAACAAAGTAATATTATGAGTACAACTAAAAGCCTTTTTACCCTCAAGATGGTGTTTTTTTTGATTAACTAGAACGATGAAACGAAGATAAAATTATATCCTATAAAAATATGTTTTTCCGTATAAAAAAGAAATTCCAAATTCCAACCTGAATAGTAGCTGGAATTTGGAATACCTAATATGACTTTGTTTTATTTTAAATCTTTGGCATTTTTCACTTTCTGATTGGTAATAGCAATAGCCAATACCTCACTCATCTCTTTCACATAATGAAACGTAAGTCCTTCTAAATACTCTGCCTTAATTTCATCGACATCACTTTGATTTTCGTGACAAAGAATAATTTCTTTGATATTCGCTCTTTTGGCAGCCAAAATTTTCTCTTTGATTCCACCTACAGGCAATACTTTACCACGCAAAGTAATTTCGCCAGTCATGGCTAAGTTTTTCTTCACTCGCTTTTGTGTAAACAACGAAACCAAAGAGGTCAACATTGCAATACCAGCACTAGGGCCGTCTTTTGGAGTAGCTCCTTCAGGAACGTGAAGATGAATGTTGTATTTAGAAATAATTTCAGGATTCAAGCCCAATAACTCAGCGTTTGCTTTGATATATTCTAATGCTATAGTCGCTGATTCTTTCATCACATTTCCTAAATTCCCTGTAATGGTCATTGAACCTTTTCCTGGAGAAATCAGTGATTCAATAAATAAGATATCACCACCTACACTTGTCCAAGCCAGACCCGTAACTACACCAGCCACATCGTTGCTTTCGTATTTATCTCGCTCCAATCTTGGCACACCAAGTACTTTTACGATATCTTCGTCGGTAACTTTTTTGTTATACTCCTCCTCCATAGCAACAGATTTTGCTGCATTTCGAACAATTTGAGCAATTTTATTCTCCAAACCGCGAACACCAGATTCTCTAGTATACCCTTCAATGATTTTTTCTAGTTGTTTTTTACCAATAGTCAAATCTTTAGAAGTCAAACCGTGAGCCTCTAATTGTTTTGCAAACAAATGTTTTTTGGCAATCTCTATTTTTTCCTCAATGGTATATCCCGACATCTTGATTACTTCCATACGATCCTTTAAGGCAGGTTGTATCGTAGACATGGTATTGGAAGTTGCAATAAACATTACTTTAGACAAATCATATCCCATTTCTAGGAAGTTATCATAAAAAGCATTGTTTTGTTCAGGATCCAAAACCTCTAGCAAAGCCGAAGAAGGATCTCCGTTATGACTGCTAGATAATTTATCAATTTCATCTAAAACAAAAACTGGATTAGAGGTACCTGCTTTTTTCAAACTTTGAATAATTCGTCCAGGCATGGCTCCAATATAGGTTTTACGGTGACCACGAATCTCTGCTTCGTCACGCAAACCACCCAAAGATATACGAACATATTCTCTTCCTAAAGCTTCGGCAACTGAACGACCAATAGACGTTTTACCAACACCCGGAGGTCCTGTCAAACAAATAATTGGCGACTTCATATCGTTTCTTAATTTAAGAACCGCCAAATGTTCTATCATTCTTTTTTTGACATCTTCTAAACCAAAATGATCTTTGTCTAAAACTTTTTGAGCGTGCTTCAAATCAAAATTGTCTTTTGAAAATTCGCCCCAAGGCAATTCTAAAAACAATTCCAAGTAATTTCTCTGAATACCAAAATCTGGAGCTTGTGGATTCATTCTACGCATTTTAGACAGCTCTTTTTCGAAGTGTTGTTGCGTTTTTTCGTCCCATTTTTTGGTTTTTGCCTTTTGACTCATTTCGTCCATTTCTTCCTCTTGAGAAACGCCACCCAGTTCTTCTTGAATGGTTTTCATCTGTTGGTGCAAGAAATATTCTCTTTGTTGTTGGTCTAAGTCAAAACGTACTTTGGATTGAATATCGTTTTTAAGTTCTAATTTTTGCAATTCAACATTCATGAATCGCAAAGTTTCTAACGCACGCTCTTTTAATCCATTAATAGCCAATAAATCTTGTTTTTCCTTTACAGAAAGATTCATATTTGACGAAACAAAATTGACCAAAAACGACTGACTTTCGATATTTTTGATAGCAAAAGTGGCTTCGGTTGGAATATTTGGACTTTCTTGAATAATCTTGATAGCTAATTCTTTGATAGAATCGATAATAGCAGAGAATTCTGTATCGTTTTTTCGAGGTCTTTTTTCAGAAACTTCTTTGATAGTAGCTGTAATGTAAGGATCTTCACTTACAACTTCATTGATTTCGAAGCGTTTTTTACCTTGAAGAATTACCGTTACATTACCGTCAGGCATTTTTAGAACGCGTAGAATTCTGGCTACTGTTCCAATTTTGTTAATATCGTTTTTTGAAGGATCCTCGTCGGCTTCGTTGATTTGAGCTACTACTCCAATTACTTTTCCAGAAGCATTGGCATCATTGATTAATTTGATGGATTTATCTCTTCCGGCTGAAATTGGAATCACTACTCCTGGAAACAATACCGTATTTCGTAAGGGCAAAATAGGTAAAGTTTCGGGCAATGTTTCGTTGTTCATTTCCTCTTCGTCTTCACGTGTTAAAAGAGGAATTAAATCTGATTCGGAATCAAATTCTTGAAGTGACAAGTTGTCAATTGTAAGTATTTTATGGTTTGACATATCTTTATTAAGTCATTTTGTCATTAAATGAAAAATCATTCAATGCAAAGTTAATGATTTATACTTTTTATTTATCTGGAATTCAATACTTATGCCGCTTGGCGTTGTATTATTCACTATAGCAAAGACAATCTTTGTGCCAGAGCTTTTAAAACGAAAAAGGTTACGTTATATTTTACAGTTTGCCAGCAAAAGAAAAACAATACTAACTCCTAGCCCCGATAGCAGTGGCATCCTTTGCTTTTTTTCTTTATAAAAGCAAAGATAGAACGGATAGCGGGACGCTGATGGCAAATAAGCCAAATCTTACTGCTTCGAATACTATAAAAAATATTGAAAATGAGTTATTTACAGTTTCATTTAATTATTTTGATATCTTTAAATCTCTTTTTTTTTTTTTACAAAAACTGTAACACTGTTTAAAAAGGGGCGTCTTTCATTAAAACGATCAATAGCTACTTGTCCTATCAACAATTACATATCGAAGAATTGGTAACGCTTTGCCAACAACAAAACCAAAAGGCTCAATTTGAAGTCTATAATAGGTATTGTAAGGCTATGTATAATGTGGCTTTTCGTATGGTAAAAGATGAGCATTTTGCCGAAGATGTGATGCAGGAAAGTTTTTTGAAGGCGTTTACCAAAATTGACTCGTATAAAAAAGAAGTGGCTTTTGGCGCATGGTTGAAACGTATTGTAATTAATTACAGTATTGATTTTTGTAAAAAGAACAACAAACTAAAAGTAGATGATTTCGAGAAAAATTTATATAAAATAGAAGATAAAGAGACCGAATTTACCGATGTTATCAATTTTGATGAAATAAAAGTAAAAGAGGTTTTGCAAGCTATACAATCGCTAAAAAGTAGTTACAGTACAGTACTGACTTTGTTTTATATTGAAGGGTACGACCAAGAAGAAATTAGCGAAATTCTAAAGATAAGCTATGCAAATTGTAGAACAACTTTGAGCAGAGCTAAAGAAAGTTTAAGAAATAAATTACGTGAATATGACCAATGAAGATGAAAAATTAGAACAATTGTTTAGCAAATTCGACTCAGAATGGGATGTTTTAGCACTGCCCAATAATCATGAGAGTCGTTTTTTGAACAAGCTTGAAAACACAAGCCTCAAAAGAAAGAAAAGAAATATTTATACCATGATTGCAATTGCGGCATCACTGGTAGTGATGTTCAGTTTATCTTTCTTTTTTAAGCCCGAAGCCAAGACCAATCACTTGACATTTGCCTCTAAAGAAACCAAACAAACGGATTCGATTTTTACAGTTTTGATTAAACACGAATTGAATAAATTGAAGGAGAAAAATTCGCCTCGTAATCAAAAAATTATTGCTGATGCGCTACAACAAATGAAAATTTTAGACAATGATTATCAAAAAATCATCAAAGAAATTGCCACGAATGGAGAAAACAAACAAATTATCTATGCGATGATTAGCAATTTGCAAACTCGAATTTCATTCTTACAAAAGGTACTGACCCAAATTGAAACAACAGAACAACTTAATACTCAAAATGATGAAAAAACTTTATAAAACAATCCTTGTTTTCTTGCTTTTTCCAATACTTGCTTTTGCAAATGACGACGCAATCATTACCAAGCAAAAAAACATCAAAAAAGCTTTCATTGTCAACGCTGATGCGGGAATTGATATTACCAACACCTATGGAACCGTGTTTGTAACGACTTGGGATGAGGATAAAATTGAACTTGACATTTTGATAAAAGTAAGCGGAGACAGCGAAAACTGGGTTAATCAAAAACTAAATGATATTACCATAGACATCAACGCACTAAAATCAATGGTGACCGCCAAAACCCAGATTGAAAATAATAATTATCGCTCTAAAGGAAGAAACAACAGTTTTGAAATCAATTATGTTATTAAAATTCCAAAAAATGGTAGCGTGACGATTGACAACAAATACGGAAATATCTCCACTACCGATTTGAATGCTCCTACAAATATCCTTTGTAAATATGGAAAAATTACAATGGGAAGATTGAATAGTAATAAAAATAACATCACTATCGAATACTGCTCCAACTCCAGCATTTCTTATTTAAAAAATGGAAATATCACAGGTCGTTATTCTGGACTTAGTATTGATGTCCTATCTAAAATTGATTTAATTTCTGACTACACAGACACAACGATTGGCGATGCCGGCGACGTAAAATACAACAGCAAATACGGAACTGTAAAAATAAAAGAAGTGAATTCTCTTGAAGGAATCGGAAATTATTTAACCATAAAAGTGGGTACGTTGAACAATCAGCTAAAATTACAAACCAAATACAGCAGTATAGATGTTGGGTTAGTACAAGCCAAAGCCAATTCGATTGCAATCAATGCTGGATATACTGGAGTAAAAGTAGGTTTTAGCCCAAATTATGCTTTTGATTTTGATGTAACCCAACGTTATGCCGACTTCAAATACGATAGCGATTTTGAATTCTCAAACAAAGCTGAAACCAATTATACCAAAAATTTTAATGGCTATTACAAGAAAAAAGGAGTGAATACGGTCGTTATTACCTCTGAATACGGAAATGTAACTTTAACTAAAAAACTATAACTATAAAAAATAATACCTATGAAAAATCTATCTATTGCGAGTGTTTTACTACTCACTTTTAGCTCTTTCTTGTCTTATGGACAATGGAATATGGGAAAACAAATTAAAGGCAACGGCAATGTGATTACAGAAACCCGAACTACTACAAGTTATGAATCCATAAAAGTTTCTGGCTTTTTTGATGTGGATTTAGTATCTGGAAAAGAAGGCAGTATCACTATCAAAGGAGAAGAAAATATCTTGGATTATATTGATGTAGAAGTAGTTGATAACGTCTTAAAAATTGGAACTGAAAAAGGATATAATTTCAAGTTATCTCCAGGAAAATCAGTCCATATCACCATTCCATTCGAATCGATTAATGGTTTGGTATTAAGCGGTTCAGGCGATATTGTTAGTAAAGATGTTATCAAAACGGATGCTTTTGATGCCAAACTTTCGGGCTCTGGGGATTTAAAATTGGCAGTAGATACTCAAAAATTCAATATGAGTTTGAGTGGTTCAGGAGACATCGTTTTAAGCGGAAGTGCCGATGACTTCTCTAGCAGTATTTCAGGTTCAGGAGACATTAATGCTTCTGATTTAAAATCAAAAACAGCCTCAATCAGCATTTCGGGTTCTGGTGATACGAAAGTAAGTTGCTCCGAAAGCCTTTATGCAAGAGTATCAGGTTCAGGCGATATCGTTTATTTTGGAAATCCAACCAAAAAAGACACTAAAGTGGTTGGTTCTGGAGAAATATCTAAAGGATAATTATTTTTAATTTTAGTAACCAAAAGCGTCTTTATTAAGACGCTTTTTTTGGTGGTACACGTTGCAATAAAAAAACTGCAATAAGAAAGAATAGCGCCAAGAAAACAATAGCAAATCTTGGACTGCCTGTCACTTGGTCAATTATACCATATACACACATACCGATAACGATACCTACTTTTTCAGCCACATCATAAAAACTAAAAAAGGAAGCGGTATCGGTAGTTTCTGGTAAAAACTTAGAATAAGTTGAACGCGATAAAGCCTGTATCCCTCCCATAACTAAACCAACAAAACCTGCCATAAAATAAAACTGATTAGGAGAAGTAATAATAAAAGCGCCTATACAAAGTAATAACCAAAAACTGTTAATCACAATTAGGGTTTTGATATTCCCAAATTTTTCTGAAGCTTTAGAAGTTAAAAAAGCACCAAGAATAGCCACCAATTGAATCAGTAGTATACAAAAAATCAATCCTGTTGTACTATCTTCCTTTGTTTTCCATTCGATTTCTTGGGCTCCAAAATAAGTAGCTACTAACATCACCGTTTGCACCGCCATACTAGAAACAAAAAAACCATACAAATAACGTTTCAAAGGCAAATTCTCACTCAAAATATGCCACACTTTTTTCAGTTCTTTAAAGCCATTGAAAATAATATCTTTATTGATGGGCTCATCTGTTTTTTTATTCCCTTTTGGTAAAAAATAGTAAGTATACTGACTGAATAAAATCCACCAAACTCCAACCATTACAAACGAATAGCGCATCGCTTTCATAGCAGCTTCACCTTCAGTTCCTGATATTCCAAATAATTTTGGCTTCATAATCATAGCCAAATTGATAATCAATAAAAGTACACTCCCAATGTATCCCAAAGAATAACCTTTGGCACTAATTGCATCTTGTTGCTCAGTAAAAGCAATATCTGGTAAATATGAATTGTAAAAAACCAAACTTCCCCAATACCCTAATAAACCCAAAAAATAGAATAACAAACCACTATAAATTGAATCTAAATCGAACCAGTACAACCCCATACAAGACAAAGCACCTAGGTAACAAAAAAACTTCATAAAGCTTTTCTTATTTCCTACATAATCAGCAATTCCTGACAACAAGGGTGAAATAAAAGCCACAACTAAAAAAGCCAAAGCAGTAATAAAACTTATCAACGCTGAATTTTTTAAATGCATTCCAAAAACGTCAATATAATGGCTCTTATCAGTAAATAAAGCTTCATAAAATATTGGAAAAACTGCTGAGGCAATGGTTAAAGTGTACACCGAATTTGCCCAATCATAGAATGCCCAAGCATTCAATAATTTTTTATCTCCTTTGGGTAAGTTTGTCATAAATAGTAGATTCGTTTTTAGTGGTGTAAATGTATCTTTTTTCTGCAATTAAGAAAATAAAACTACTTTAAATTATAGTCAAAAAAAAACCAAGTTCAACCTTGGCTTTTATTCAATTACAAAATATTCAATTTAATATACCTTTCCGAATTTAGCTGCAATCGCTTTTGCTTCAGGTACAAGGTTTTGTAAATTAGCAACTCTGGTCGCATCTGAAGGGTGAGTACTCATAAACTCTGGTTGCGATTTACCTCCCGATTGAGCAGCCATTCGCTTCCAAAAAGCAATTGCCTCTTGTGGATTATAACCCGCTATTGCCATTAAAGTCAAACCAATTTTGTCGGCCTCACTCTCATGACTTCTACTAAAAGGGAGCATTACTCCAACTTGTGAACCAACACCATACAATTGCTGCCACATGTATTGACTTTCAGCCGATTGACCACCAGTCAAAACTGCTAAACCAACAGCACCAACCCCTTGTAGTTTTGCTGCACTCATTCTTTGCGCCCCATGATTAGCTAAAGCATGGGAAACTTCATGAGCCATAACGGTTGCTAATCCAGCGTCGTCTTTGGTAACTGGCAGTATACCCGTGTAAACGACAATCTTTCCACCTGGCAAACACCATGCATTCAAATCTTTACTTTCCACTAATTTATATTCCCAACGGTAATCATTTAAATATTGATTTTGTCCTATAGAAGTTAAATACTTCTCTGCTGCTTCTTTGATTTTTATCCCAATGCTTTCCACTCGTTTTGCATCAGCAGTACCTTGGATTACTTTGTTTTCTTTTAAAAATTGTCCATATTGTTGGAATGAAGCTGGAAACAACTCACTATTAGAAACAAGATTTAAAGTTTTTTTTCCAGTCATTGGGTTAGTTGCACAAGAATTGCCAATCAATGAGAGAAGAATTGCAAGCAAAAAAGGATACTTTTTCATAAATCTATTTTTTTCAAAACACAAAATTAACGCATTTTTTCAGCTATTTACAAGCATTATACATCCAAATATAACTGTAGCTATTTTTTTTTTAATCTAAAACCGTTTCAACAATATCAAATAACATCCAAAAAAAATCTCATAGCTAAATTAAACTATGAGATTATACCTGAAAAGATGTTTATTTTTTCTACGTTAAAAAGCAACATTCCATCGAGGTAGTTTCCCTTTTTCATCCAAAAAAAATTGCAAAACTTGTCCTTCTACAGTCGTTGGAATCGCTTTTATATCTTTATTAAATGTTTCAAACCAAACCACTTCAAGAGATGAAATACCTTCTAATTTCATTTGTGCTGGCCAAGAATACTTTCTACCAGTTTTTGCAAATTGATGTCCTTCGACAATCTTTTCAGCTAAACCACCTTTTTTAATTTTTAAGGAACCATCATTCTGTACGGTACCAGATGAACCAACCATAATTAATTCTTTGTCAGAAGTCAAATCATAAACCAAAAAAACACCACATCCATCAGTTGCATTACAAACTTGTTCTAAATTATCTTCCGGAGAAAATACAAAACTGTTGGTTACTTTAAACTTTTCTAATTCTTTATACATATCTTTTTATTTAAACAAAATGCCTCACAAAATCGTGAGGCATTTTGAGGTTTATAATTTTGAAATTAGGAAACTATCCTAAAACTTCTTTTACTTTTTTACCAATTTCAGCTGGAGAATCAACAACGTGAATTCCGTTCTCTCTCATAATTTGTTTTTTGGCAGCAGCAGTATCATCAGATCCTCCAACAATAGCACCTGCGTGCCCCATTGTTCTTCCTGCTGGAGCAGTTTCACCAGCAATGAAACCAACAACTGGCTTACGGTTACCGTCTGCTTTGATCCATTTAGCAGCATCAGCTTCTAATTGACCTCCAATTTCACCAATCATAACTATACATTCTGTTTCAGGATCATTCATCAATAACTCTACTGCTTCTTTAGTAGTGGTTCCAATGATTGGATCACCACCAATTCCAATTGCTGTTGTGATACCTAATCCTTGTTTCACAACTTGATCAGCTGCTTCATAAGTTAAAGTACCAGATTTAGAAACTATACCCACAGAACCTTTTTTGAAAACAAAACCTGGCATAATTCCAACTTTAGCTTCTCCTGGAGTTATTACCCCTGGGCAGTTTGGTCCAATTAATCTAGCATTTCTTTCTTTAACATAAGCGTTAGCTTTGATCATATCTGCTACAGGAATTCCTTCTGTAATAGCAATAATCACTTTAATACCAGCATCAGCTGCTTCCATAATAGCATCAGCAGCAAAAGCAGGTGGAACAAAAATGATAGTAGTATCGGCTCCTGCTTGCTCTACAGCATCTTTTACTGTATTAAAAACTGGCAAATCTAAGTGTGTAGTACCACCTTTTCCTGGAGTTACACCACCTACAACATTTGTTCCGTATTCAATCATTTGAGATGCGTGGAAAGTTCCTTCGCTCCCTGTGAATCCTTGAACAATAATTTTAGAATCTTTATTAACTAAAACACTCATGATATATTTTTTATGTGGTTTTTTAAATTGTGTTGCAAAAGTAAGGTTTTTGAAATTATTTCAAACTCATTTAGTATCAAATTATTTACGATAATTGACTCATTTGATAGCCACGATATAATTTATCATCCTTGATTTCCCAAATCGTCATAAAATGAGCCAATAACATTTCTTCGCGCGGATTCTCAATCGTTTTCACATAATGGGAATATCGCACAGAAATCAATTCGTTTTCCTCTACAATATGACTAATTCTTGCTTTTGATCTTACATAAGCTTTATGCAATTGATTGGCTAAATCTATTAATGCATCATAATTCAATTGTACAAAACCTTCAGTTGAATACCATTCAATTATAATTTCTGGATGTATAAACTCCTTTAAAATTGTGCTATCAATTAAAGCATCCGATTTGTAAAATGCTTTAACAAAATCTTTTGCAGACATATTATTTTAATTTATTTAAAATTTCTGGTATCTTTTTGATATTGGCTAACTGTTTTAATTTCTCTCTAGATTCTTGTATTGGTGTTCCAAAATAAGACTTCCCGCCTTCTACTGATTTTGTAACCCCTGTTTGGCCCATAACTACAGCTTTTGAACCAATAGTTATTCCGCTAGTTGTTCCTACTTGACCCCACAAAGTAACCTCATCTTCAATAATAACGCAACCTGCAATTCCTGTTTGAGAGGCAATCAAGCATTTTTTACCAATCACTGTATCGTGACCTACATGAACTTGATTATCTAATTTAGTTCCTTCACCAATCGTTGTATCACCGGTAACTCCTTTGTCTATAGTACAAAGAGCACCAATACCCACGTTGTCTTCAATAACTACTCTTCCTCCAGAAATAAGCTGATCAAAACCAGAAACTCTTTTTTTGTAATAAAAAGCATCTGCTCCTAAAACCGTTCCTGCATGAATGATTACATTGTTTCCTATAACCGTATTATCGTAGATAGCTACATTTGAATGAATCAAGCAATTATCACCAATAACAACACCATTTCCAATAAAAACGTTAGGCTGTATCACCGTATTTTGACCAATCTTTGCAGATGAACTTATTGCTACACTTGAAGCAACAAAAGGACTAAAATGCCTAGTCAACTTGTTAAAATCTCTAAAAGGATCATCAGAAATCAAAAGTGCTTTTCCTTCAGGACAAACTACTTCTTTGTTAATTAAAACTATAGTCGCAGCAGATTGTAATGCCTTGTCATAATATTTAGGATGATCAACAAAAACTATATCACCAGGCTCAACTACATGTATTTCATTCATTCCCAAAACAGGAAACGATGGATCTCCAACAAAAGTACAGTCGATTAATGAGGCTATGTCTTGTAAGGAATATTCTTTGTGGAATTTCATATGTGTATTTTGGTTTGTGATCACATATGGTGTCGCCAGATTTCAGAGTAGTTTACAACGAAATCTATCTTGGCGACTTCATAAAATCATTTGTTTTAAAAAAAGTTTTCAGTCTTAGTCACAATTCTAAATTCAAATTGGTGACTAGGACTGAAAACTTATCATTTATAAAATTATTCCTTTACTCGTTCCATGTAAGAACTAGTAGCGGTATCAATTTTTATTTTATCGCCTTCATTAATAAAAAGAGGAACGTTTACCGTAGCTCCAGTTTCTACAGTAGCAGGTTTAGTAGCATTTGTAGCTGTATTTCCTTTTACGCCTGGTTCAGTATAAGTAACTTCTAAAACTACAGAAGGAGCCATATCTACAGAAAGAGGCAAATCTGTCTCTGTATTGATTTGAATCATTACATTTTCACCTTCTTTCAATAAATCTGGAGCATCCAAAACGTTTCTGTTTAATGTAATTTGTTCGAATGTTTCAGCATTCATAAAATGAAATTCATTTCCTTCTGGATACAAAAATTGGAAAGTATGTGTTTCTACTCTTACCACATCAATTTTATGCCCAGCAGAAAACGTGTTATCTAACACTTTACCATTTGTTAACGATTTTAATTTAGTTCTTACAAAAGCAGGACCTTTTCCTGGCTTTACATGAAGAAACTCAATGATTTTATAAATATCGTGGTTGTGTTTGATACAAAGTCCGTTTTTAATATCTGAAGTAGATGCCATTGTTTTTTATTTAATAATTTTTGTTTGTTTTTAATAATTTCCTGAGTAGCCTTTCATTACTCCTCTTGAAGAGTTACGAATAAAATCAATAATTTCGTCACGCTCTGGAGTAGCTTCCATTTCGGCCTCAATAATACCTAAGGCTTGCGTTGTATTGTAGTTTTTTTGATACAAAATTCTATAAATATCTTGAATTTCCTTAATCTTTTCGGTGGTAAAACCTCTTCTTCTTAATCCTACAGAATTAATACCTACATACGATAAAGGTTCTTTTGCTGCTTTTGTAAAAGGAGGAACATCTTTTCTTACCAAAGAACCTCCAGAAACCATAGCATGATCACCAATATGAATAAATTGATGTACTGCCGCTAAACCGCCAATAACAGCATATTTCCCAACAATAACATGACCTGCTAAAGCAACACCATTTACAATTATTGCATTATCTCCAATATGACAATCGTGAGCAATATGTGCGGTAGCCATTACTAAACAATTGTTTCCTAATGTTGTCTGTCCCGAAGCAATGGTTCCTCTATTGATGGTTACACACTCTCTAATTGTACAATTATCACCAATGATTGCCAAAGAATCTTCACCTCCAAATTTTAAATCCTGAGGGACTGCTGAAATCACGGCGCCTGGAAAAATATTACAATTCTTACCTATTCGAGCGCCTTCCATGATGGTTACATTCGAGCCTATCCATGTTCCATCACCAATTACCACATTATTATGAATAGTAGTAAAAGGTTCGATAACTACATTTTTGGCAATTTTCGCCCCTGGATGTACATATGCTAATGGTTGATTCATTTTTTTTGTTTAAACGTTTAGTGTTGAATTGAATACATCAGCATTCGTGTACTCAAATCAACAAAATAATTATTGTTTTCTCGAAATTTGAGCCATTAATTCTGCTTCTGCTACTAACCTTCCATTAGCATAAGCATTTGCCTGCATATGACATATCCCTCTTCTAATTGGTGTAATCAAATCACATTTAAAAATTAATGTATCCCCTGGTAATACTTTTTGTTTGAATTTCACATTATCAATTTTCATGAAATATGTCAGGTAATTTTCTGGATCAGGTACCGTACTTAAAACCAATATTCCACCTGTTTGCGCCATAGCTTCAACTATCAAAACACCCGGCATAACTGGCGCGTCTGGAAAATGTCCAACAAAAAAATTCTCATTCATCGTTACATTTTTCATACCTACCACATGGCTTTCAGACATTTCAATAATGCGATCTATCAACAAAAATGGAGGTCTATGAGGTAAAACCGACATGATTTTATGAATGTCCATCAAAGGTTCTTGATTCAAATCATAAACTGGTACATAATTGCGTTGCTCGATTTTTATCAATTTTGCCATTTTTTTAGCAAATTGAGTATTTACATAATGTCCTGGTTTATTGGCAATTACTTTTCCTTGAATTTTTGTTCCGATTAATGCCAAATCTCCCACTACATCTAATAGTTTGTGTCTAGCTGCTTCGTTTGGATAATGCAATGTTAAATTATCTAGAATTCCATTTGGCGTTACAGAGATAGACTCTTTACCAAAAGCTACTTTAAGATTTTCCATAGTACTTGCAGAAATTTCTTTATCTACATACACTATAGCGTTATTAAGATCTCCTCCTTTAATTAATCCATTATCTAAAAGAGATTCCAATTCATGTAAAAAACTAAAAGTTCTAGATTCACTGATTTCAGTTTTGAAATCGGCAATACTTTTCATAGTTGCATTTTGAGTACCTAAAATCTTAGTACCAAAATCAACCATAGTGGTTACACTGTAATGATCGTTAGGCATTACCAAAATTTCACTTCCAGTGGTTTCGTCGGTAAATGAAATAATTTCTTTTACCACATATACATTTCGATTAGCATTTTGTTCTTCAATACCAGCTTTTTCAATAGCTTCTACAAAGTACTTTGAAGAACCATCCATAATAGGTAATTCCGAAGCATCAAGTTCGATAATCACGTTATCAAGATCACAACCTTCTAATGCTGCTAAAACATGCTCAGGCGTTTGAATTTTAACTCCTAATTTTTCTAAGTTTGTTCCTCTTTGTGTGTTAACTACATAATTAGCATCAGCCTCAATGATTGGTTGTCCTTCCAGATCAACTCTTACAAATGTAAAACCATTATTCACTGGTGCAGGTTTGAAAGTCATTGTTACTTCTTTTCCTGTATGTAATCCAACACCGGTTAATGAAATTTCCGTCTTGATGGTTTTCTGTTTAACCATTATTTCCATGTTTTTGATTTATTATTTTCTTTAATTCTTCTAGTTCGGCTACCAATTGTGGTAACTTTTTAAAATAAATATATGATTTATTAAAATCGTTATACGTAAATGCTGGTGTACCTTGAATTGTTTCATCCTCTTTTACATTTCGTGTCACTCCAGATTGCGCTTGTATGCGAACATTATCCCCTATAGATAGATGCCCTACAATACCCACTTGACCACCCAACATGGCATTCTTGCCTACTTTTGAAGAACCTGCAATTCCTGTCTGAGCAGCAATTACTGTATTTTCTCCAATCTCTACATTGTGAGCAATTTGTATTTGATTGTCTAATTTTACACCTCGTCTGATAACTGTTGACCCCAAAGTAGCTCGGTCTATTGTTGTATTGGCTCCAACATCTACTCCATCTTCTAGTACGACATTTCCAATCTGTGGGATTTTATCAAAAGTTCCGTCTGGTTTGGGTGCAAAACCAAATCCATCAGACCCTAAAACTACTCCAGAATGTAGGACGCAATCATTTCCTATAACGGTCTCAGAATAAACATTAACGCCGGCAAAAATAGTAACATTATTACCAATGACAACATTGTCACCAATAAAACAATTCGGATAAATCTTAACATTATCACCAATAACTACATTCTGACCGATGTAACTAAAACTACCTAAATAAAGATTAGAACCATATGTTACAGCATCAGAAATAACGGAAGGCTGTTCTATTCCAGATTTATTTCTTTTGACTTCATTATAAAATTCTAATAATTTAGTGAAAGAAGCATAAGCATCTTTTACCTTTATTAAAGTAGTGGATATTGGAGACTCGGGCTCAAAAGTGTCATTTACTATAGTTATAGAGGCCTGAGTTGTATAAATATAATTCAAATACTTGGGATTGGACAGAAAAGTCAATGAACCATCTGTACCTTCTTCAATTTTGGATAATCTAGAAACCGAAGCACTTGGATTACCAACTACTTCCCCTTCTAAAATACCTGCGATTTGTTCTGCTGTAAATTTCATCTTATTTTATTGTATTATTCATGGGAATAAGATGGAACTCTCTATAAAATGTTCTGCTTATTTTCGAAAATAAATTACCGGTTCGTTTCATCGCGACAAAAATATAAAAAATAGGTTTTAATTGTTAAAAATTATAACAGTTGTTTTGGGAAACAGATGTAATACTTTGTAACAAACTTAGATACAGATTTAAAATTCAATTGGTCAGACGCATCAACAATATCTTCGATGGTCTTGTCTTTTTTAAGGATACGAATTGGTTCAGCTTCTTTGCTGTAAGCTTGATTTTTAATTTTTCCTCTAAAAATAAAGTAATTAGCTTCGGCCAATGTAATATCATTTTCTGACACAAATCGTTCTTTAAGCGGCAATAATTCTTCAGTACTAACTTTGTCACTGCTCAACTTTATTTTTAATAAATCACGATTAATAATCATTTTACTCAATGATGACAAAATAAAATCGGGATGATCTTGCCAAGATTTTAAAGCGCTTATGATATCAAAATCATCTAGTTTAGAGAATAAATTCAAGGTTGCCGCATCAAAAGTCTCCATAGTAACTTTATTATGCATAAAAAAAGACAAGGGCAAACTTGCCGTTAAATCCTCACCTTTCAAGGTAAGTTCTTTGGCTCGCTTTAAAATTTTAGTCAAAATAGATTCGGCTACCAAACTTGTTTTATGCAGATACACTTGCCAATACATCAATCTTCGGGACATCAAAAACTTTTCGACAGAATAAATTCCTTTTTCTTCAATAACCAGAACATCATCAACCACATTCATCATTTGGATAATTCGCTCAGAATTGACATTACCTTCCGAAACTCCTGAATAGAAACTATCCCTTTTTAAATAATCCATTCTATCCATATCCAACTGACTCGAGATCAATTGCAACATAAACTTTCGATGGTATTCGCCTTTAAAAACTTGAATTGCTAAACTCAATTTACCATCAAACTCTTTATTTAGTTGCTGCATAAACAATAGAGAAATAGCTTCGTGATGCACATCTTCTACAATACTACTTTCCATAGCATGAGAAAAAGGTCCGTGACCTATATCATGTAATAATATGGCAATATACAATGCATTTTCCTCCTCAGAAGAAATCGTAACACCTTTAAAACGAAGTGATTCTACTGCCTTTTGCATGATATGCATACATCCTAAAGCATGATGAAAACGAGTATGATTAGCGCCTGGATAAACCAAATAAGAGAGACCCATTTGAGAGATACGGCGGAGACGTTGAAAATAGGAATGTTGAATTAAATCGTAAATGAGCGCATTGGGGATAGTAATAAACCCATAAATAGGATCATTAAATATTTTTAATTTGTTGATTTGACTCACTTGTACTAGTTTTTTTTTAGGACGACAAATATAAACAATTTAGACCTTATGCAATTTACTTCAACAAAGTAAAAAATAGTAAGCTTACTGTAAACCAATACGAAAGTCGATTTACCAATACACAAAAACAAATAAATAGCTAAAAAAATCACAATACCTCTTTAAAGCCTAAGATAATTAATTAATTTGGCTAAAAGTTTTACTAATTTTGATACTTTACCACCAAATATGGATACAATAAAAATACTTTGGGTAGATGATGAAATCGACTTGCTCAAACCACATATTCTGTTTTTAGAAAAGAAAAATTATAGCGTTACAACCTGTAATAATGGTCTTGACGCAGTAACTATTTTTGAAGAAAATAATTTCGATATCGTGTTCTTGGATGAAAACATGCCTGGAATGAGCGGTTTAGAAACCCTTTCTGAAATGAAAGAAAAAAAATCTGCTATCCCCATGATTATGATTACCAAAAGCGAAGAAGAATACATCATGGAAGAAGCTATTGGCTCAAAAATCGCGGATTATTTGATAAAGCCCGTAAATCCAAACCAAATCTTACTTAGTTTAAAAAAGAACTTAGACCACTCTCGATTAATTTCTCAAAAAACAACTTTAGATTATCAAAAGGAATTCAGAAAAATTACCCTAGAGATGGCTATGGTTAATACTTATGAAGACTGGATTGAGCTATACAAAAAACTGTTGTTTTGGGAATTAGAATTAGAAAACATTGATGACCAAAGTATGATCGAGATTTTAGAATCTCAAAAAGTTGAAGCCAATTCGCAGTTTGGTAAATTCATTGAACGTAATTACGAAGATTGGTTTGCACCTAAAAGCGATAAGCCTATACAATCCCATACGCTATTCAAAGAATTGGTCGTACCTGAAATTCTAAAAAAAGATAAACCAGTACTATTTATAGTCATTGACAATTTAAGATACGACCAGTGGAAAGCCTTCGAAAATGTAGTAGCCAACTATTACAAACTTGAAAAAGAAGTCCCCTACTACTCGATTCTTCCTACAGCAACGCAATATGCTCGAAATGCTATTTTTTCTGGATTAACACCACTAGACATGGAGAAAAAGTTTCCACAATACTGGAAAAACGATCCCGAAGAAGGCGGCAAAAATCTTTACGAAGCTGAATTCTTAACCGCCCAACTCAAACGATTAGGACTTGATATTAAAGAAGATTATTTCAAAATCACCAACATAGCTGGAGGAAAAAAACTAGTTGAAAATTTTAAAACACTAAAAAATAATGACTTGGTAACTATTGTTTACAACTTCGTAGACATGCTTTCACATGCCAAAACAGAAATGGAAGTTGTTAAAGAATTAGCCGCAGATGATAAGGCCTATCGCTCTTTAACCTTGAGTTGGTTCAAAAATTCTCCTTTGCTCGAAATTATCCAACAGGCTCAAAAATTAGGCTTCAAATTGATTTTAACTACCGATCACGGTACAATCAATGTAAAAAACCCATCCAAAGTAGTTGGTGACAAAAACACCAGCTTAAATTTAAGATACAAAACAGGAAGAAGTTTGACCTATGAGCAAAAAGATGTGTATGCAGTAAAAGAACCAAAAGAAATTGGATTACCCGCTATAAATATGACCAGTTCGTATATTTTTGCAAAAAATGATTTGTTTTTGGCCTACGTAAACAATTACAACCATTACGTTAGCTATTACAAAAACACCTATCAACACGGCGGCATTTCATTAGAAGAAATGATTATACCCTTTTTGGTATTCAATCCAAAATAATTGTTGCTTAATGTTTTATAACAAATCACTAAAACTAAAAAGTAAACTCAAAATAGCTAATAATAGCCTGTAAATTTTTACAAAAATGACTGTACTATTTTCAATTGATGAGCTAGATCAAGTAGCTAAACAAATACTAGAACAAAATCCAAATAAAGTACTCTTATTCAATGGAGAAATGGGTGCAGGAAAAACTACCTTGATAAAAAAACTATGTGAGAATCTAGGTGTAAACGAACCCACAAGTAGTCCAACTTTTTCTTTAGTTAACGAATATTACACAACTAATAATCAATACATTTATCACTTTGATTGTTACCGATTAAAAACTGAAATCGAGGCTTTAGATATGGGAATAGATGAGTACCTCTACTCCGGACATTGGTGTTTTATTGAATGGGCCGAAAAAATCACGAATCTCATTCCAGAGCAACATTCCGTAATTACCATAGAAGTACTTGATGACGGAAATCGAAAACTGGTTTTAGAATAAAAAGCGGCATCCAAAATGAAAAATCATAAAAACAATAGTAACATCATTCCTTTTTCTATTGCCCATAAAGAAGCCATTAAAACATTAAATTTAGAATGGCTGCAAAAATACTTTAAGGTCGAACCAAAAGACGAATTGGTACTCAGCAATCCTGTCGAAGAAATTATAAACAAAGGCGGGAAAATATTTTATGCGCAATATTTAGACGAAATAATTGGCACAGTTTCGTTGTTAAAGATAAACACAAACACATTCGAACTATCCAAAATGGCCGTTACCGAAAAAGTTCAAGGATTAGGAATCGGGCGACAATTAATAGAATTTTGCATAGAAGAAGCTCAAAAACACGGAATTCAGAAGTTAATTTTATACTCCAACAGACAATTAAAAACAGCATTACACTTGTATGAATCATTTGGTTTTAAAGAAATTCCTTTAGAATCTGGCGTATACGAAAGAGCCGATATCAAAATGGAACTCCTTTTACCTTAGCAAAACAGAGTTCCTTCATTCTAAATCCAAAAACTTAAATACTTTTTGTAAATTGTACACTTAAATTTTCAAACAATTATGTCGATTAGCCCATTTACCAAACAACAGTTGATGCCCCAAGAAGAGAAGTTGGAAGTTGCAAGACATAAAAGTGAACTTTTTATTGGGATTCCAAAAGAAACCAGCTATCAAGAAAAACGAATTTGTTTAACTCCAGACGCTGTTAATTCTTTGACTTTTCAAGGACATAGAGTAATGATTGAATCAGGTGCTGGAGAAAGCTCAAGCTATACAGACAAAGAATATTGTGATGCTGGAGCCGAAGTAACTAAAGATACCGCAAAAGTCTTTAGTTGTCCAATGATTTTAAAAGTAGAACCACCAACTCTAGCAGAAATAGAAATGCTCAACAATAAAGCGATTGTTCTCTCTGCAATTCAATTAAAAACAAGACAAAAAGCCTATTTTGAAGCTTTGGCAAGAAAAAAAGTTACCGCTTTAGCTTTTGAATACATTAAAGACGAAGACGGTTCTTATCCCGCTGTAAAATCATTGAGTGAAATAGCTGGAACAGCTTCGATACTCATTGCTTCAGAATTAATGATTACTACCGAGTTTGGTAAAGGATTATTATTTGGCAACATTACAGGAGTACCTCCAACCGAAGTGGTGATTTTGGGCGCTGGAACTGTGGGTGAGTTTGCAGCCAAAACTGCAATCGGACTTGGTGCAAATGTAAAGGTCTTTGATAACTCAATTACCAAATTAAGACGTTTACAAAACAATTTAAACCAACGCATCTTTACTTCAACCATACAACCCAAAACTTTATTAAAAGCATTAAGGAGATGTGATGTCGCTATTGGAGCCATGCGTGGTAAAGAACGATGCCCAATTGTAGTTACAGAAACTATGGTCGAACACATGAAAAAAGGGGCAGTAATCGTTGATGTAAGTATTGACACAGGAGGCTGTTTTGAAACCTCTGAAATAACCACTCACGAAAAACCAACATTTATTAAAAGTAATGTTTTGCATTATTGTGTTCCTAATATTCCCTCACGCTATTCCAAAACAGCTTCTCTATCCATAAGCAACATCATTACTCCTTATTTGTTACAAATAGCTGAAGATGGCGGAATTGAAAGCTCGATACGATGCAACAAAGGGCTTAAAAATGGCGTGTATCTTTACCACGGAATACTAACAAATAAAGCTATTGGAGACTGGTTTGACATTCAAGATAACGACATTAATTTAATTGTTTTTTAAGCTAAGTTTCAATTACCTTTGCAAAAAAAATACTTCATGAAATTTACATATCGTTTCGCTTATTATTTGATTGGTTTGTTGATGGGATTATTTGTGGTAGCTGCTATATTTTCTGGCAAAGACACCCGCTGTAATTATTTTCCAAACGCCCGTGTGTTGAATGACATAAGAAATAAACCCTTTGAATACTCTGACAAAGCTTCTCAAGTTTTAAATGAAAAATGGGTCGACACCGCTGATATTAAAAATACCTTAAAATTTGGCGATGTAGATTTTGACAAAAGCAACCTTCCTCTTGAAAAAGGAAAACTTTACACAGTATACGGAAAAACCGCTAAAAATCAAGAAATTACCGTGGAAGTAATCAACTATCCAGATAAAGCAGTGCTTAGAGATATCAAAAAAAGATAATTACAACCAATTAATAGGTTCTAATCCATTTGAAATTAAGTAGGTATTGGTTTGTGAAAAATGTTTGTTTCCAAACCATTTTCCTTGATTGGCACTCATGGGCGATGGATGACCAGATTCTAAAACTAAATGTTGTTTTCGGTCAATTTTGTTACCTTTCTTTTGCGCAAAACTTCCCCAAAGCAAGAAAACGAGCTGTTGTTTTTCAGAAGCTAATTTTTCGATAATGGCGTCTGTAAATCGGCTCCAAGCTAAGTGTTTGTGGCTATTGGGACTGTCTTTTCGAACACTCAAAGTAGCATTCAACAACAAAACTCCTTGTTTTGCCCAAGCCTCTAAATTTCCCGAAGTAGGCATAAAAATAGCGCCCAAATCATCTGTTAATTCTCTAAAAATATTGCGCAAAGACGGTGGAATTTTTACTCCATCATTCACCGAAAAACTCAAACCATTAGCCTCGCCTTCTCCATGATAAGGGTCTTGACCAATGATAACTACTTTTACATCTTCGAAAGCACAATGATTAAATGCCGAAAAAATCAAGTCTTTTGGCGGAAAACAGGTGTAATTTTGATATTCTTCATCAACTTCTTGCATCAAATTCAAGAAATAGTCTTTTTCAAGTTCTTCGGATAAAAAGGTTCGCCAAGAAGGATTAAGGTTGGATAGCATATTCTAAATTTATTCTACAAAGATACACTAAGAATCAGAAAAAAGCTTCGAAAAAATGAGATACAGTATAACGTAGTAGCTTTGTGAAGCTGCGTGAAATAACATTATGTTTCTCCTTGAAATAGTCTTATTTTTGCATACCAAAATTAAACGATTTCATGATTGCTATCACCGAAAAAACATTACAAGATTTACAATTTCCCACCGTGCTCGAAACCTTATCGGATATTTGCAATACCGATATTGGTAAAGAGAAAGCATTAAAAATTACGCCTTTTAGAGAGAAAGAAACATTAATGGAAGCTTTGTTGCAAACTTCAGAATATGTTTCTTCTTTTCAAAATAACAACGCTATTCCTAATCACGGGTTTGACGCCATTACTCATGAAATCAAATTTCTTGGAATTGAAGATAGCTTTCTTGAAGTTGGAAGTTTTAGAAAAATTGCTACGCTCTCTAGTACCTGTAATTTCTTGCTGAATTTTCTAAAAAAATTCGAAGACTATTATCCTAACTTGAATGCTCGAGCGACTAAGGTTGAATACACCAAAAACATCATTACACTAATTGACGAAGTCGTAGATAAATATGGAGAAATCAAAGACAATGCATCCCCAGATTTACTCAATATTCGAAGAAATATGAATGTGGTACGTGGTAAGGTAAACCAAAGTTTTGGCGTTGCTTTGTCACAATACAATGGTTTGGGCTATTTGGATGACATCAAAGAAAGTTTTGTACAAAATCGTAGAGTTTTAGCCGTTTTGGCAATGTATCGTCGTAAAGTGAAAGGAACCATTTTGGGAAGCTCAAAAACAGGTAGTATTGCTTATATCGAGCCCGAAGCTACTTTAAGATATTCACGCGAATTGAGCAATCTCGAATATGAAGAAAAAGAAGAAATCACCCGAATCTTAAAGCAATTATCAAACGCTATTCGTCCCTATTTGCCTTTGCTTATTGAGTACCAAGAGTTTTTGAGTGACATTGATGTTATTGCAGCCAAAGCCAAATATGCCAACAAAATCAATGCTATCTTACCTCAAATTACCGAAGAAAGAAGGCTTTTCTTTAGAGATGCTTACCATCCTATTTTGTATTTGAACAACAAACAAAAAAAAGAAGTTACGTATCCACAAACTATAGAACTGAACCAAGATAACCGTATCATCGTTATTTCTGGACCCAATGCGGGTGGAAAAACCATTTCCTTAAAGACCGTTGGCTTATTGCAATTAATGTTGCAATCGGGTATGTTGATTCCGGTACACGAACGCAGTGAAACCTTTTTGTTTGACCGAATCCTAACGGACATTGGCGACAATCAATCCATAGAAAATCATTTGAGTACGTACAGTTATCGCTTAAAAAACATGAATTATTTTCTAAAAAAATGCAACAGAAAAACCATGTTTTTGATTGATGAATTTGGAACAGGATCCGACCCAGAATTAGGTGGAGCGCTTGCTGAAATTTTCTTGGAAGAATTCTACCATCGAGAAGCTTTTGGAATTATTACAACGCACTACTCCAATTTAAAGATACTGGCCAATGAATTGCCTTGTGCTCAAAATGCCAATATGCTTTTTGACGAGAAAACATTAGAACCCATGTACAAACTCGTTCTGGGGCAGGCCGGAAGTTCTTTTACTTTTGAAGTAGCACAGAAAAACGGTATCCCATTTGGTTTAATCAATCGTGCTAAAAAGAAAATCGAAACCGGAAAAATACGATTTGACAAGACTATTGCCACCTTGCAAAAAGAACGTTCTAAACTCGAAAAAACCTCTCAAGTTTTAAAAGAAGAAGAATCGAAAGCCAGAGAGGAAAGTAAAAAAATGGAAAGCATCAATGTAAAAATCAAACAAAAATTGGAAAGCTATCAAGAATTGTATGACAGCAACCAAAAAACGATTTACATTGGCCAAAAAATAGAAGATATTTCAGAGAAGTATTTCAACAATAAAAACAAAAAAGAACTGATTGGTGAGTTTTTGAAAATTATTGAAATAGAAAATTCTAAGCGTAAAAAGATTTCGGCCAAAGAAGCCAAAGTCATCACCGAAAAGAAAAAAGAGATTATCAAAGAGGTTGAAGTGAAGGTCGAGGAAATTAGAGCAATTAAAAAAGAAAAGAAACTGAAACCCGTTGTTGAAAAACCAAAACCTATTTTAAAATTAGGTGACCGCGTGCGCATGGCTGATGGAAAAGCAATAGGAACGATTGATAGTATTGAAAAAAACAAAGCCACTGTCAATTACGGTATTTTCACCTCGAAAGTAAGTTTAGACGAATTAGAATTAGTGGAAGCGGTTAAGAAATAATACTACAAATTCTAAATTTAAGTTATACAGAATCAATTTATAAGCATCATACTCCTGCAAGGTCTTTTTTTGACCTTGTGGGTATTTCAAAATGACAAGTATACCTACAAGGTTTAAAACACACCCCTAACCCCTCTCAAGAGGGGAATTAGTTCGCCTCAACACAAAAAATTAATTGTATTTAATTCAAATTTTAAATCTAAACCAAAAACTAGAGCGATAGCCAATAATAAAGTAATTTGCGGTAATTAAGTATATTCTGAAACCTAAATTAATACCAATAAACAAATGCAACATTCCTTATCACTTCCTGAAAACAAGAAAATCATCCTATTTGATGGCGTTTGCAATTTGTGTAATACTGCCGTGCAAACCATTATACAACACGATAAAAAAGATGTTTTCCGTTTTGTGGCTTTGCAAAGTGAAATGGGTATAGCCATACAAAAACATATTGGGATTGACACGCGCAAAATAGACAGTCTAGTTTTTTATGCGCCTGGGGTTTCGTATTCGTATAAATCGGAGGCGGTTTTGGACATTGCGAAGGAGCTTGGCGGAATTTTTAGTTTGGCTATTGTTTTTAAAATCCTTCCTACTCCCCTTTTGAATTCCGTTTATGATTATGTGGCGAAAAATAGGTACAAATGGTACGGTCAACAGGAACACTGCTGGATGCCTACTCCTGAATTGAAAGCAAAATTTTTATAAATCCAATAACGTTCTCACGAAGACACTTGCGTGAGTGATGGCAGTGGAGCTCTTTTTTTATTTTTCTTTTTTTGGAAAAATAAAAAAAAGCGGGAACGTACAGCACGACCTCCTCTAGCCTTTTTCTGGCTAGAGGAGGGCACGCCCAAATAAAAAAACGTTTGTAAAATACTAGGTCTTACAAACGTTTTTGTTTTGAATACGTTATGTCATTTCATTTTGAATACGGTAATAGCCAAAGGAGGCAACGTTAAGGCGATAGAATAATCTCTGCCATCATAAGGTGTGGCTTCAACTTTTAGCTTTCCGCTTTGTTGCACGCCACTGCCACCAAATAACTTGGCATCGCTATTGAATAGTTCAACTAATTCTCCTTTTCTAGGAATCCCTATGCGATAATTTTCTCGAACTACTGGAGTGAAATTGCAAATCACAATCAAATCGTTGATTGGATCATTCCCTTTACGGATGTAGGTCATAACTGCATTCTCGTGGTCAGAATAATTAATCCATTCGAATCCTTCTGGACTAAATTGCTTTTCGTACAAGGCTGGTTGTGATTTGTAGAGTGCATTCAGTTCGGTAATTACTGTTTGAATCCCTTTATGAAAAGGATATTGTAGCAAATGCCAATCCAAACTTTGCTCGAAATTCCACTCCCCACTTTGTCCGAATTCTGCGCCCATAAATAGCAACTTGGTTCCGGGATGTGTGAACATATAACCATACAACAGTCTTAGATTTGCATACTTTTGCCATTCATCACCAGGCATTCTTCCTGCTATTGAATGTTTACCATAGACCACTTCGTCGTGAGAAAGTGGCAACATAAAATTCTCTGAGAAAGCATAAGTCATAGAAAAAGTCAACTCATTTTGATGGTATTTTCTATAAACCGTCTCTTTTTGAAAATAATGCAAGGTATCGTGCATCCAACCCATCATCCATTTCATTCCAAAGCCCAATCCACCGGCAAAAGTTGGTCGAGAAACCATAGGAAATGAGGTGCTTTCCTCAGCTATGGTTTGTACGCCTTCATAATTGGCATAAACGGCTTCATTAAAATCTTTAAGGAAACTTATCGTATCTAGGTTTTCGCGTCCACCAAAAATGTTTGGTTCCCATTCCCCATCTTTTCTAGAATAATCTAAATACAACATTGAGGCAACAGCATCAACGCGTAATCCGTCTACATGATAGTGGTGCAACCAAAACAAAGCATTACTTATCAAGAAAGAGCGTACCTCATTACGCCCATAGTTAAAAACCAAACTCTTCCAATCGGGATGATAGCCTTTTCGGCGGTCAGGATGTTCGAATAGATTTGAGCCATCAAAAAAACCTAGCCCGTGTGCATCATCTGGAAAATGAGACGGTACCCAATCCAAAATTACTCCAATTCCTGCATCGTGCAAACGATCTACCAAATACATAAACTCTTGTGGATTTCCAAAGCGAGAAGTTGGCGCAAAATACCCAACCAACTGATACCCCCAAGAAGGATCGTAGGGATATTCCATAACGGGCATAAACTCCACGTGTGTAAATCCTGTTTCTTTCACATAAGCCACAAGGTCTTTGGCCATTTCAGTATAACTCAAGAAACTATTGTCTTCTGCGTGGCGTCTCCAGGAACCGAGATGCACTTCATAAACAGAATAGGGTTTATCTAAAGCATTGTGCTCTTTACGTGTGGTCATCCATTTATCATCCTTCCAATTAAACTCTAGATCCCAAATCACAGATGCGGTATGTGGTGGTTTTTCGCAATAAAAAGCAAAAGGATCTGCTTTCTCAGTAACGATACCATTATTAGAAGATTGAATTTTATACTTATACGTTGTCCCTTTGCTGATGTTTGGAATAAAACCTTCCCATATTCCTGAAGAATCCCAACGTACATATAACTCATGATTACCTGCTATCCAGTAGTTAAAATCTCCAATCACAGAAACCGACTCCGCTGAGGGTGCCCAAACGGCAAAATATACTCCTTTCACGCCATCCACTTCTATAGGATGTGCGCCTAATTTTTCATAGAGACGAAAATGCTTCCCTGCTTTAAACAAATCAATATCAAATTCGGAGAAAAGAGAATGTGCTTGTACTTTATTCATTTTGTATTTTTTAAACTGATTGCTCAGTACTGTAACTTATTTTGTTTTAAAATTCATAATACTTGCAATTCCTGTCAGTGGAATTACAGACCAACGAGGTCTTGAATTTAACTCATACCCCAATTCGTACACTGCTTTTTCGAGCAAACAATATTTGAGTAAAAAGTCAATTTCATTTTTGTAACCAATATTAAGATTGCCACCCTGCGCCACCTCGGTATAGGTTTGCAAAAAGATACCAACAAAGTATTTATACAACAACTCACCAGCCAAAAATAGTTCAGCTTGTTCATAATTATACTTGTCCTTATTATTGAAAATCGTAGCATAAATGGCATAATGAAACGAGCGGAACATTCCAGCCACATCTTTCAACGGTGGTTGTTTTACTTTTCGATCACGAATAGTACTTTCTGGTTCTCCTTCGAAATCTAAAATGAAAAAATCTTCCCCATTTACTAATACTTGACCTAAATGAAAATCACCGTGTATTCTAATACGTTCTGATTTCATTTTGGTCCAATCAAAATCTAAGAAAACCTTACGAATGTTCTTTTTTTGATCCAAAAACTGATTCGCCAATTCCAGAGCCAAACCGTCTAATTTGTGTAAGTTGTTTTCTAAAATATTCAACCGATTTTGGAATTGATAAGTCAAACGATTCTTTAACCACACCGAATAATCACCATTATAAGTTATTGGTGTAAAAGCAGTTTCATGAATATCGCTCCCTAAAGCAATGTGCATTTCGGCAGTACGCGTAGCCAAGGTTCTAATTCGCAAAAAAATCTTTAGCCCTGCCCAATCGATAATCTCATGTGGAATATCATTCAATCTCAATCTAGAGAACAACTCAACGTCTGGTAATTTGTCGATTTTAATTTTTCGATAGCTCAAATTTTCAAAAATTCGGTCTACTTCTTCGAGCATAAACTTCCATGCATCGCCTTGATTTGGCACCAACTCTTGCATTAATCCCAACGTTATGTTCCCTTCTGTCAAAATAACGCTAATACTTCCAGTGTAGGCCGGTGAATTTTCAAAATGCATACGCTCTGTCAAAAACCTGCTAATTTCATAATCTGGATTCATATTGATATAAATCCTTCTGAAGATTTTTAAAACCAAAGTATCATTGTAAATTATAGAGGTATTGCTTTGCTCTACCCCCATAAATTTAGAACTCTGATAGGTCTTTTGGGTTAATTTGGAACCACAATGAAAATTTAACTTGGCATCAATTTTTGCATTAGAATGGACAATATTATCAAATAACAATTTGCGGAAATCTTCCTGATGAAGCGCATCGACCAAATAACCTTGAACACCATTCATAATTACTGGAGCGATAACCGTATTGGTTTCTAAATCCACCTCAGACATGAATGAAATGGGCATAAAATAATGTTGATAGAAGGCTTCTTTAAAATTAACTTCAAACAAAACCCCATAATACGTGTGCTTTTTTGAAGAAATTTGAAAGGATTCAACTATTTCAATATACTTTAAGGTACTGGATTTACCACCATACCATCGTTTATTGATAATGTAATTCTCGAGTATATCCGAAGAAAATACTTTGACAAAATCTTCTTCGGCAAAAGCGTTTTTCCAATCAATATTGAAAACAAACGGATTTTGGAATTCGTCTTCGTTAATTTTATCAACCATTACTTAATTATTTTAAATAAATGAAAAGGTACATTAGGGCTTAATTGTATAAAATTCCATTCGTTTTCCCAATAATAAGTCGCATCAGTAATCAAATCGTGTACACGAATAGGCTGATTTCCTAACTGGGCATAAGGCAATCTCACCATGGCTTGAACCATATGTTGATCGTTTAAACTAACGACCATTAAGGTTTCATTTTGTTTATTATCGTCATATTTGTAATAAGCAATAACTTGATCGTTATTGGTCTCACAAAAAACGATATTATTGGTTTGTTGTAAGGAATTTTGTTCTTTTCTAATAGTATTAATCTGGGTTATTCTATGGATCAAATTGTTTTGAATACTCCAATCCCATTTTACAAATTCATATTTCTCAGAATTCAAATATTCCTCTTTTCCTTGTGCCAAAGGTTCGCTAACCATATATTCAAAAACAGGTCCGTAAATCCCTACATTAGAACTTAACGTAGCGGCTAAAAAGTACTTTTGCAAGTGAATGGATTCATTACCACCTTGCAGCGCAAAAGGATTTATATCTGGAGTATTAGGCCAAAAATTCGGTCTATAAAACTCTTTTTGAGAAGATTGCGTCAACTCCGTAACATACTCTATTAATTCATATTTGGTATTTCTCCAAGTAAAATAGGTATACGATTGACTAAATCCTTGTTTTGCTAATTCATTCATAATTTTAGGTCGCGTAAAAGCTTCGGCCAAAAACAAAACATCAGGATGTATTTTCTTAATTTCACCAATCAACCATCCCCAAAAATAAAACGGTTTGGTATGTGGATTATCTACACGAAATACTTTGATATTACATTCTTCAATCCAAAACAAGGCCACATCTAGTAACTCTTTCCAAAGGTTTTTCCAATCTTTTGTTTCAAAATAAATAGGTTGAATGTCTTGGTATTTTTTGGGTGGATTTTCAGCATATTGAACCGTCCCATCGGGTCGCCACTTAAACCATTGTGGGAATTCCTTAACATAAGGATGATCGGGAGCCGCTTGTAAAGCATAATCCATGGCAACCTCAATACCTAAATCTTGGGCTTTTTTTACTAAAGATTTAAAATCTTCTATAGAACCTAATTCGGGATGGGTTGATTTGTGACCTCCATATTGCGAACCAATCCCCCACGGAGAACCGACATCACCTTCTTGTGCATTAGTGGCATTGTTTTTCCCTTTTCGATTGATTTCTCCAATAGGATGAATCGGCGGAAAATATAAAGTGTCAAAGCCCATAGCAGCAACTCTAGGCAATAATCTTTCGCAGTCTTTAAAAGTACCATGTTTTCCTTGTTCTTGTGATGAGGATCTAGGAAAAAACTCGTACCAAGTACTGAACAACGCTTTTTTTCTGTCCACATAAACCTTTAATTCTAAGGATTTATTTTCGATGTAACGAACAGGATATTTTTTGAAAATACTCTTCAATTCATAAGAAGTAGCCTCTTTAATGGCTTCATCGTAGTCCGCTTCGGACTTGAAAAGCTGAATTAACTTTTTTAAATATTCTTTCTCTGATGCCTCTACCTTTTTTATGATAGCTTCTATATATTCAGCTCCTTCAAGTAATTCAGATTTTACATATTGATGATCTTGAATTTTGCGCTCGGTCCCATGTTGCCAATTGAGTGCATAATCAACCCATCCTTCAACAAAATAGCTATAAAAACCTTGTTTTTCAACTTTAAAACTTCCATTCCATACATCATTATGAGTAGGCCACATTCTGACTTCTTGCCATTTTTTTTCCGATTCATGTTTGTATTTGATACAACATTCAATTACATCATGACCATCCGAAAAAACATCAGCTGTAAGGGCTACTGTTTGTCCCACTATTCTTTTGATAAAATGAGCACCTCCATCAAGTTGGGGCATCACATTTTCAATAACAATTCGAGTTTGCTTTTGCATAATATTTAAAAAAATTAACTCATTTTCTATTCTCTAGAAACTGATACTATATTCATAAATTTATAATACTTTGCTGTATTATTCGATTCTAAAATTATCAGGTAAGGTTTTTCCTTTTTTGATTACCACAATACCATCTTTGATAGCGTACAACTCCTCAGAACAATTGGCTAGATGTTTTCCTCCATTAATATATACGTCATTACCAATTCTACAATTCTTATCTACTAAAGCATGATTAATGTAGCAACGTTCGCCAATACCTATCAGTTGGTTGTTGTTTTCGATATCGTCTTTCATATCAGTTAGACTTTGATAAAAATCATTACCCATAATATAAGAATTCTCAATTACGGTCCCTTCCCCTATTCTGGAACGATTGCCAATGACTGATCTTTTGATAGCTTTGGCATTGATAATACACCCTTCTGATATCAACGAATTGTCCAATTGAGTGCTTTTAAACTTCGATGGGGGTAATAATCTTGGTCTGGTGTAAATTTTATTATCGTTATCGAATAAATTAAAGTCCGGAATATCATTTGTCAAACCAATATTGGCATCAAAAAAAGACTCAATATTTCCGATATCCGTCCAATAACCCTCGTATTGATAGCTCAGTATTTTTTTATTACCAACTGCTTGAGGAATAATTTCTTTTCCAAAATCCTTCGTTTCTGGATTTTTCATCAACTCGACCAATAGTTTTTTGTTAAAAATATAAATTCCCATCGATGCCAAGTAATGCTTTCCTTGTTGTTTCATTTCATCGCTAACATCAGATTCCCATTGTGGCAAAAGTTCGGCGGCTGGTTTCTCGATAAACGCTTCAATAAAACTTTGGTTATTGGTTTTTAAAATTCCAAATTCTGGAGCGTCTTTGGCATTTACGGGTAATGTCGCTATAGAAATATCAGCATCATTATCGATATGAGCCTCAAGCATTTCATTAAAATCCATTTGATACAATTGATCCCCCGATAAAATCAAGGCATATTCAAAATCATGATTCAAAAAGTGAGGCATGCATTGTCTCACGGCATCAGAAGTTCCTTGAAACCAAGTAGGGTTATCTGGAGTTTGCTCTGCTGCTAAAATATCAACAAAAGCATGACTGAAAATACTAAAGTTATAGGTGTTTTTAATGTGAGCATTTAAAGATTTGGAATTGAATTGCGTTAAAACAAACATTCTAAAAATATCCGAATTCATACAATTCGAAATAGGGATGTCAACTAAGCGATATTTCCCAGCAATAGGGACCGCAGGTTTTGAACGAAATTCCGTCAATGGATACAATCGAGAGCCTTGACCCCCTCCCAAAATAATAGCAATTACATTCTTTTTTTGCTGTTTCATTTTCTTTTAGTTAAAAATATTACACCTAATAAACGCTTGAATAAGAAATTAATAATTTGAACAAAAAAATCATACAAATCCTAGTTATCCAGACATTCATCAAAAAAATGGGAGATAAATTAGATTTTATATTACTTTTATGTTTCTTAAATTTAGTAAAAAAGAACGTCACTACAACTTTTTAAAAAAAATTAGTAAAATGCCAAAAAGAAAGACTAGTTCGCCAAAAAATTTGCGAATTCCAAAAGTAATTTTATCAACCGCTAAAATATTCGCTTTTATTTCAACAAAATTAGTCACACGTTTTGCTGCCAAACTTTTTGTAACCCCCATCAAACATAAGACTCCAAAAAGAGAACATGAGATGGAATCCAAATCCAAAAAACAAATCATAAAAGTTGCAACAATTGATAAAGAAATAATGACCTACCACTACGGAAATGCTGACAAAAAAATACTATTGGTACACGGCTGGTCAGGGAGGGGTACTCAGTTATTCAAAATAGCCGATGAACTATTAAAACATAACTTTGCAACAGTAAGCTTTGATGCACCTGCGCACGGAAAATCACCCGGTCGAACTTCTATCATGACCGACTTCATTGAATCTATATTAGAAATCGACAAACAATTTGGTCCTTTCGAAGCAATTATTGGCCATTCTTTAGGAGGCATGTCTACATTGAATGCAATAAAAAAAGGTCTAAAAGTAAAAAATGCAACCGTTATTGGAAGTGGTGACGTGGTTCAAGATATCGTTGATGACTTTGTTTACAAACTAAAAATTAGACCAGAAATAAGCAACCATCTCAGAGATTATTTTGAAAAAAAATATGGCAGTGTCATGGATGATTATTCTGCTTACAAGGCTGCTGCTAGTATCGAACTTCCAATTTTGGTCATTCACGATCACAACGATTTAGAAGTACCCGTTTCTGCTGGAATCCATATCCATGAACATTGTAAAAATGGGACGCTTTTGTTAACCAATAATCTAGGGCATCGCAAGATTTTAGGAGATAAAGATGTTATCGATACAATAGTTGCTTTTATAAACAAAAACTGATCAAAGAAGCAGTAATTCACCTCATAACCATCAATATTCTTCTTCAGGAATAAGACCTTCTTGATTTTTCTTGGGTTTTTCAGGTGCTGGTTTTTTTGATTTATTAAAGTTAATATAATCAGGGCTTAATGAGGAATCATCATCCACATGTGTTGTTTTGGATGGGATAACCAATTTATGCTTTTTAAATATTTGCTGAACAAACTCTTTGAACGTATCAAAATCGACATCATACGAAATACCGACACCTTGGGTATATCCTATTCCTTGTCCAATATAATTGATATCATTCTCTTTATTGAACAATCTCAGATTAAAATTACCCGCTTCATTTACTCTATATAAAATTTCTACGTCACCTATAATCGCGGATTCATTTACTCCCCCAAAAGGCACCCCGACTTTACCGTTAATGGTTATTCTTTCATTCAATTGTGAAGAAAGGGTAGCTACAAAACGCCCGTCTGTCTCCCGCCCTGCTCTTCTATCAGCTGTAATAACATTTACACCAACTTTAAATTTATCATTATCGGATTTAATTATATCTCCCAAGAGTCCAGAAGCTGTTTCAAAAAGACTCGTTGAAAAATCTGACTGACTTATACCTTGGGCACTCAAAAAACTTCCCGAAGACAACAAATAAAGTGCTTGCGTTTGTCTGGTGTCCTTGTCATTCAATTTATATTGGATTTCGGATTCTAAAACAGAACTCACCGTTGGAAATACAATATTAAAATCGGGCTCAGGTCTTGCTAAATCGCCTCTGATACCTACTACCACTTCAACAGGTACTTTGGTATTAAATGAAGAATTTTCTAGTAACACCGAAGGATTTGCTGTTGTTTTGTACACCGCTTCAAGATTCAACTGTGCTTTCATAGGGTTTCCTTCCCATATGATTGAACCTCCTTTTTTAACAGCAAACTTTTTATCGATTAGTCCTCCATATTTAAAATTATAGGTCCCTTCGTACGCTTGAAAATCACCCCACATATTGAATTTTCCTAAAGTATTGATTTTAAAAAGTAAAGAACCATAACCCTTACCTTTCATTCCATGCCCCGTATTTCTATCCAGAATTACTTCAACTTCAGCGTTGGGGTTGATATCAAAATCAAATTCTAATTCAAGTCCGTTATAATCTCTTAAACGTTCCGTAATTCCGTTTTTGCTATTGCTTTTTTCTTTTGCAGTAACAAAATGAATGAACCCATTTTCACTAACACTTTCGGCATTATTTATCGGAATTTTAACCGAAGTACCTTTCTCAGATTTCGCTTCTACTTTTATAAACAACCCATCAACGGGTCCTTTTATCAAAGCTGAACCATCTATAAAAGCTGTTCCAAAGTAAGCTGCGTCTTCGCTATCTTTTGTATCTAAGGCCAAAAATCGTTTAGAATCAATTGTCAAATCTAATTTCCAATCCGAAAATTGATTGTGCTCCACCACGCCATTCAAAATCCCTTTGGTATTGAATTTCGTATCTATAATAGCATTATTTCGGAACAAAAACTTTTCGTTAGATAAATCAACAATAGTTCTGTCTGCCAATTCATAATCAACATTTAAATAAGGAATATTCATTCCTGCTCCTTCTAAATACAAACGTCCATTTATATCTGGCTTAGCGGTTGTACCTTGAACTTTAGTGTTTCCAGAAGCTAATCCTCTTATATTTTTAATAACCTCACCGCCTACTGGACTCAAAAAAGCCAAATTAAATTTATCCAATTTAATATCTAGATCAAGAAGAGTTTCATTATTTACAATTTCAAAGTGACCATTTGCACTAAAGGATTCGAAACTATCGTTCTCTAAATTAGATTGTATGGTAAACTTTTTAAAACTCTGATCACCCTGAATATCAAAAGCTAAATCTCCAAAAAAAGTATCATTTATTTTCAATCGTTCCACAAAAACAGAAGCTGTTGGCTTATAAATAGCGACCTCTTGCTCAAAATTCACCTCTCCACTAATATTTCCATTAAAAGCAAATTGATCGCTCGAAGGGGTTATCTTTTTTAAATCAACTCCCTTAAAATTAAGATGCAGGTCTTTATAATTACTTCCTTTGATAAAACCACTTAAATCTATCTGCTGATCTTCATGGGTCAATACAATATCATTTATGGCAAAATTCTTTAGTGCTTTATCAAAAATAATTTGGTTACTTTTGGTATCCACTTCATTCAGATTCCACACATAATTTTTGAATTTTATATCTGATTTACTAAAACCAATAACATTATTTTTACTCTTATCAATAGTATGATAAAGATTAAGATTAAAAACATCTTCTCCTTTTTCGCCCCCTTTAAACTCAGTTCTTATTTTCAAAGAATCCTTCATGGTAACATTGATCAAACTGAAATCTCTAATTTTATAAACACCTGTTTTAATGCTATCCAATTCAACAAAGGTGTTGAATAAAGGGTTTTTATTATCGATTGCAAGTCTAACATTATCTAGAGTTGTTCCGGAGGCTGTAATCTTCTCTGCATTTAAACTCATTTTGAATTCTTTGTTATCTGCATTGATTAATCCCTTTACTCTTGCATCAGAGGCTAAAGCGACTTCAGGATACAAAACCTCGACTATTTTATTAAATATAGTAAAATCAAATTTCAAGTATTGTCCTTTTGCAACAAGTATAGGCTTGTAATTTCCATAAAGGCTTCCTAAAGAATTTTGAACTAAGGCCTCTAATTGATTAAACTTAAATTTACCTATTACTTGTCCTTGACCAACATCCGTAGAATTAATACTTAACGTTCTTACATTATCAGCATCAAATACTGAAGAAACATGCACATCGTCAAAAACATAGGTTTTTTTTGAATTTACATAACTGGCATTTCTTAAATAAATATCCCCCGATGTATTATCTATAGAATTGCCTTTGGCATTCACCACTACATCTCCTTTGAAATTAGAAATTACATCTTTATCAAAATGCAATTGATGCAGATGAGCTTTATCAATGGCAATATGAAAATCATAATTGTTTTGTTTGCCACTTAAATCTACTAAACCGTCAAATTTCAAGACCAAATTTGGATCGTTTACAGTTGCAGTACCCTTATATAAAGGCATTTTAAAATGACCATCCAAAACCACATTACTGTAGTTATAATTATTATACTTAATTTTTGTAACTGTACCTTTTACATCGGTATCAAGGCTTTTTTCAGTAAAACCTAAACCGTCAATCGCAAGATTCAAAGTAGTTTGCCCCATATCTTTCTGTTCGAACAAGGCGCCCAGATCAAAATTAAGCAAATCAACATTTCCTTTATACTTGGCTATATCAGATTGATCCATATTCAAAATAACCAAGTCTGATGTAACAGTTCCAATAGAGGTATTCATCCTAAAATTGGCCTCAATATTTTGCGTTGTCAATTCGGTATCACCAACCAAATCAACTTTCCCTAATTTTTGTAAAACAGTAGGGAGACTTTTGCCTAAAACATTAGGCAAAATTGTAACCAAATCATCGTAGCTAGTAGTCAATGATTTGAACTTCCCCTTCATATAAAACTCTTGCCCTTTTGAAGGAAATAAATTTTTGAAATTGATACTTCCAATTATCCTTGAACCTTTTTTGTCAAAGAGAAAAAGATCTGTCAAACTCAAATTGTTTAAAGTTCCTTCAATTCTAGAACGTGCTTTAAAAAATAGGTTTTGTCCCAATTCATTGTAAAAAAAACGGATATCATTAGAAGCAATCGAGGAAGATTTCAACTTAACATCAAACTTTACTTTGTTATTGAAATCTGCAAAATCCTCAATCTTATAATTTAATTGTACATCAGCCTTAAGCGTTGACTCTTTTGTAGCCAAATCTAGATTCTCTAAACGAATGCGTTTTTTGTTGTAACTAAATTTAGCACTTAACCTTTTTACAAAAACGCCGCGATGGTCCTTAAAAGAAAGTTGATTAATATTAGTATGCACTTCGGGCCCAAGAATTTGAAAATTACTGATCTGAGCATACAGTTTTGTAAAGTCTACATCCTTTGGAATTGCTCTATTTTCATCGATCATAACAAAATGCCCGTTAGCAATAAAAACTTCCCTAGCAGTCATTAAAAAAGGCTTAGTTGAAGGTTTTCCTGTTTCAAAAGCTTCAATGAAAACATCTAAATTGGTAAATTTTTCTTTTTTGTAGGTCTTTAAATTAAAAAGCAATCCGTCCAAACGGATATCATTAAAAATCAAATCGCCATCTAGGGCTTTTTTCATCCCTATAAGATTTGTTTTAATTCTATTGGCATAAATCAAAGTGTCTTTATGATGGTCTAGAATCAGTACTTTTTTCAATTTTACTCCACCAAAAATAGAAATTGCTACTTCGTCAATAACAATAGAAGTACCATAAGAGGAATTGATTTTATTCATTACCTCTTTGGCTATGCTTGTTTGAACTACAGGAAGCGAAAGAGCAATTCCTGCTACTAACAATAGAAGCAAAAGAGCCAAAGCAGCACGTAATAGTATTTTTTTTATTTTTTTGATAACCGAAATATTAAATATTCATTTGGTAAACCGCATAGCACTAGAGAGACCTAAAGACACTCATAGACTTAATAAAGCTATAAAACTAATGACTTGAGGTGCCATTTCATAAAAAATAGCTAATTTTGACCAAGCGGTAAAATTAAAGAATTTTACTGCCATTAATCAAAATAAATTTAAAATTTGTCCCTTTTTATGCAAAATCAAGACGTTTTTATTCTTGCTATTGAAAGCTCTTGTGATGATACCGCAGCAGCGGTTCTTTATAACGACAAAGTCTTATCAAATGTTGTAGCCAATCAACTTATACATAATCAATATGGAGGTGTGGTTCCAGAATTGGCATCAAGGGCACATCAACAAAATATAGTTCCTGTTATTGATGCTGCGCTAAAAAAAGCCAATATTACCAAAGAACAACTGTCAGCCATTGCCTTCACGCAAGGTCCTGGATTGATGGGTTCATTACTTGTAGGGAGCTCGTTTGCTAAATCTATGGCGACAGCTCTTTCAATCCCTTTGATTGCTGTAAACCATATGCATGCTCATATTTTAGCACATTTTATTGATGAAGAAGGATATCAAAAGCCAAAATTTCCGTTTTTGGCTTTAACGATAAGCGGAGGACACACTCAGATTGTTCGTGTTGATGGCTTTTTTGATATGACCATAATTGGAGAGACAACAGATGATGCCGTAGGAGAAGCATTTGATAAAAGTGCAAAAATTCTAGGATTACCCTATCCTGGAGGTCCTTTAGTAGATAAACTAGCACAATCTGGTAATCCTAAAGCCTATACATTTACCAAGCCTAAAGTTGCTGGATTAGATTTTAGTTTTTCAGGTTTAAAAACAGCTATTTTGTATTTTATTCAAAAGAATCAAAAAGATAATCCGAACTTTATTGAAGAAAACAAAAATGACATTTGTGCTTCTATACAATACACAATCATTGCTATTTTGATGGACAAACTAAAACAAGCCGTCAAAGAAACAGGGATAAAGCAAGTAGCAATTGGCGGTGGTGTCTCTGCCAACTCAGGAATTAGAACTACTTTACAAGAAGCAGAAAAAAAATACGGTTGGAAAACCTTCATTCCTAAATTTGAATACACCACAGACAATGCCGCAATGATAGGAATAGTTGGTTATCAAAAATATTTATCGCAACATTTTGAAGCAGCTTCGGTTGTTTCAAAAGCAAGAATCCCATTTTAATCATGCAACTATTTTACAATTCCTCGATAAACGAAAACAGTACTTCTTTTGTATTTGACAAAGAAGAAAGCAAACATATCATCAAAGTCCTTCGAAAAAAAGACGGCGATATTCTTTTTGTTACCAACGGATTAGGTTATTTATTTAAAACAGCTATCACTTTAGCTTCAGATAGCAAATGCAATGTTTCGATTTTATCCTTCGAAAAAATTCCGCCTTCGCTTCACCCCTTGCATCTAGCTGTAGCACCTACCAAAATGAATGATCGCTTTGAATGGTTTCTAGAAAAAGCTACTGAAATTGGTATTCAAGAAATAACTCCTATCTTTTGTGATCGCTCTGAAAGAAAAGTAATCAATAAAGAACGATTTGAAAAGATAATCTTGACAGCAATGAAGCAATGTAATACTTGCTATTTACCCAAATTAAATGAGGCGATTTCATTTAAAGACTTCATAAAACAAGAACACGATGGGTCTTTATTGATTGCACATTGTGAAGAAACCGATAAAAAATCATTAAAATCTGTTTTAAAAAAGAATACAAAAACAACCATACTTATTGGTCCTGAGGGAGATTTTTCTGAAAAGGAAATTGAAACTGCACTAGCCAATAACTTTATTGCTGTGACATTAGGCAAAACTAGGTTAAGAACAGAAACAGCGGCTGTTGTAGCTTGTCATAGTGTAGCTTTTTTTAATGAATAACAATATTTGAGATAAATTCTCTTTTAATAATTTTGATAATGATAAAACCTCTTTTATTATTTATTTTTTTAATTTCTTTCGGAAGCAATGCGCAAGAAATTGCACTACTGAAGTACAATGGCGGAGGCGATTGGTATGCTAATCCTACCTCCTTACCCAATTTGATTCGGTTTTGCAATAACAACATCAATACCAAAATAAAAAACAAACCAGCTACTGTTGAGCCCAATAGTCCTGATTTATTTTCCTATCCATTTATTCACATGACAGGGCACGGAAATGTTGTTTTCAATGATTCGGAAGCAGAGAATTTAAAAAAATATCTTGAAGCGGGTGGCTTTTTGCACATTGATGATAATTATGGAATGGATCAATACATTAGAAAAGAAATAAAAAAATTATTTCCTAATTATGATTTGGTTGAGATACCTTCTGGTCATCCAATATTCCAAAAACCCTTTGTTTTCAGTTCTGGCTTGCCAAAGATTCACGAACACGATGGCAAAAGACCTCAAGCCTATGGAATATTTATAGCCAATCGTTTAGTGTTACTTTATACCTACGAATGTGATTTAGGCGACGGTTGGGAAGATGCCGAAGTAAACAATGACCCAATAGAAGTTCGACAAAAAGCACTAAAAATGGGCGCAAACATCATTAATTATATTTTCAATAATTAAAACTATTTTCATGCAATTAAATCATGAATCGGTTCCTTTTCAAAACCAAGAATTTCCTATAATTTTAGTGTGTGACCACATTATTTTTCAGCCCAACATTGGTTCCTTATTTAGAATAAGTGAAGCTTTTGGTGTAAAAAAAATTATTTTTCTAGGCATGGGAAACCAAATGAATCCAAGAAAAATTAATAAAACCTCTCGAAATACTCATCTTCATGTACCCTATGAATTATTCGAAACAAAAGAAGCTGTTTCGGATTACTTAATGGCAAATGATTTTGAAATTATTGCTTTAGAAATAACAGCAAACAGTAAACCGTTAGCTGAAATTGAAATTCCAAAAAATAAAAAAATAGCAGTACTAATTGGAAATGAAATTGATGGAGTTTCAGATTACTTTTTAAAAAAATCTCATCAAATTGCTCATATTGAAATGTTTGGCAAAAACAGCAGTATGAATGTAGTTCAGGCCACTGGAATTGCGCTATACGAGATAACTAGAAAAATAACACAACAGCTAAACTCCTGAATAGCAAACAAATATTTTAAAAAATTTTATTCAAAAAATTGGTAGTTTAAAAAATATGTTATAAAATTGTTAAACAATTAACCAAATTAACTTTTTTATAACAATTTAACAAAACCCAAATTATGAAAAAAATTTTATTAAGTGCAGGGCTTTTATTAATGCTTTTTTCTTGTCAAAACGAGGAAACATTAAACACTAGTTCAAATGGTCAAGCAGTAGCTAGAAGAGGATGTGCAACAAACGAAGTGTTTCAAGCACAATTAGCAGCTGATCCATCTTTAGCAATTCGAATGAACCAAATCGAAGAGTTTACACAAAAAGCTAGACTAACAGGTAAATTAGTAAACGGGAAAGTGGTAATTCCTGTTGTTGTAAATGTACTATATCGCACTGCAGCAGAAAACATTTCTGATGCTTTAATTCAATCTCAAATTGATGTTTTGAATAAAGATTTTACAGCTACAAATTCTGATTTTTCTAGTACCCCTGCTTTATTTGCGGGCGTTGCTGCTAATGTTGGAATAACTTTTGAATTGGTTAAAATCAACCGTAAATCAACCACCAAAACATCTTGGGGAACTAGAGATGCTATGAAAAAAACCAATCAAGGCGGTATTGCTCCAACTTCTCCATCAAACACGTTAAACTTATGGGCTTGCACCATTGGTGGAGGTATTTTAGGATATGCACAATTCCCTGGAGGTGCTGCGGCAACAGATGGAGTTGTAATTGATTCTAAATACTTTGGAGTAACAAGTAACTCAGGACCAAGCTATCCATACAACTTAGGAAGAACAGCTAGCCATGAAGTAGGACACTGGATGAATTTGAGACATATTTGGGGTGATGCTACTTGCGGAAGTGATTTAGTATCTGATACACCTACACATGACTCTCCAAACTACGGAGTTCCAACTTATCCACACTTAAGTACTTGTACTGGAACACCAGTAGAAATGACCATGAACTACATGGATTATACTGATGACAGAGGAATGTACATGTTTACCAATGGACAAAAAGCTAGAATGGCTGCTCTATTCGTAAGCGGAGGTGCAAGATCTGGATTCGGAATCTAATCCTAAACAAAATAATTGTATTTAAAACTCGCTAGACCTAGCGAGTTTTTTTTATATTTATGAACAAAATTACCCCAATATGATTACTTCAAAACTAATTGCCAACGGAATAATTAGAGCATTAGCTATCATAGTAGCTTCTGCATTAGGTCTTTATTTTTTATATCAAATACAATCCGTTTTAGTTTACCTTGTGGTCTCCTTAATTTTGACCTTGATTGGTAATCCCTTTTTGGATTTTTTCAAAAAGAAATTAAAATTTTCACATAACCTCGCAACTATTACAACCATAGTAATTTTTGTGGCGATTATATTTGGGATTGTTATCTTATTCGTTCCTTTAATTACCTCACAAAGCCAAAATCTTTCTCTTTTAAATACGAAAGAAATAGAGAAAAATGCCATTGCACTCATTAATCAAATCAATGCCTTTTTAGAAAGTCATCACATTAATGCCAAAAAACTCCTTAATTTCAATAACATTACTTCAAAAATAAACTTTGGCATCATTCCAAATTTTTTAAACTCAATTCTTGGGACCATCAGCAGTTTCGGGATGGGATTAGCTTCAGTTCTATTTATAACTTTTTTTTTCTTAAAGGATCGAGTATTATTTATAGTAGGCGCTAAAAAATTAATTCCTGACAGCCATGAAGAACAAATATTGAATTCATTAGAAAAAATCAACCATTTGCTCTCACGCTATTTTATTGGTATATTACTACAACTCTTTATAGTGTTTCTTTTGTATTTGATTGTATTATTAATTTTTGGCATTCCAAATGCAATAATCATTGCATTTTTATGTGCTGTCTTAAACATCATTCCTTACATTGGACCGCTAATCGCGTCTGTTTTAGCAGCAATTCTTTCTATGATTAGCCATCTTGGTAGCGATTTTCAAACCGAAATTTTACCTACAACTATTTATGTCTTGATTGGGTTTTGGATCGTACAACTTATCGACAATAACCTATCGCAACCTATTATTTTTTCGAAAAGTGTAAGCTCACATCCATTAGAAATCTTCTTAGTAATACTTATAGCTGGTTTTTTGTTTGGTATTTTGGGAATGGTAATTGCCGTACCTTTGTACACTATTTTAAAAGTAATTGGGAAAGAATTTTTTCCAGAAAATAAAATCATTCAACTGTTAACCAAAGACATTTAAACTTGGATTTCGACTTTTTACACATTGACGTTCAAAATTTTATCAACGATCAAGTAGAACAAAATATTACTAAACTCGCTTTACAAAAAAATCCATTTCCGAATATTGAATGGAAAACAATTATAGGTCAAATTGAAAGCAAAGCCAAAGCTAAAGAAAAACTTCCAACTTGGTTTTCAACGACAAACATTATATACCCTCAAAAAATTTCTATTGAACAAACTTCCTCTGAAGTTACAGCAGCTTATAAATCTGATTTAATTTCTGGAACAAGCTTAATAGATTTAACCGGTGGACTTGGGGTAGATGATTTTTATTTCGCTAAAAAGTTCAAAAAAGTAATGCATTGTGAAATAAATCCAGAACTTTCAGCAATTACATCGCATAACTTTCAGCAATTAAAAAGCTTAAATATCGAATGTAAAACAGGCGACAGTCAACAGATCCTTATTAGTTCTGACGTAACATGGGATTGGATATACATCGACCCCTCAAGAAGAAGCGAAAGTAAAGGAAAAGTTTTTATGCTTAAAGATTGCCTTCCTAACGTACCCGAAAATATTGATTTATACTTTTCAAAATCAAAATCAATCCTAATAAAAACAGCTCCATTATTAGACATAACAGCTGGTCTAATAGAATTAAAAAATGTAAAAACTATCCATATTATTGCTTTAAATAACGAAGTAAAAGAACTTTTATGGGAACTTCATAAAGGATATTCTGGACACACCTTCATTAAAACGGTAAACATACTTAAGGATAAAACAGAAATATTTGATCTTCCCGAAAATAGTAGCCAACCAAGTTATGGTTTACCAGAAGAATACCTTTATGAACCCAATAGTGCCATTATGAAATCTGGCGGTTTTGATGCCGTTGGTTATGCATACAATTTAAAAAAATTGCATCACCATTCCCATTTGTATACAAATAAAGAACTAATTGACTTCCCTGGCAGACGATTTAAAATAAACAAACAACTGAATTACAATAAATTAGAATTAAAAAACAATTTAGTCAATCAAAAAGCAAATATTACTACCCGAAATTTTCCTGAAACCGTAGAAAACATTAGAAAAAAATGGAAAATAAAAGATGGTGGAAATACCTATTGTTTTTTTACAACGGATGTAAATAATAACAAAATAGTTTTAATTTGCAGCAAAATTTAAAAAAACATGAAACATCTATTACTTATCATTTTTACCCTTTCTAGCTTTTCTTTATTTGCACAAAAACAATGTGAGTATAGCACCAATGTTGTAGACTCAATTGGAAGTTATAAAGTCACAAAAGAATATATGATTAGTGAAAAAAATTTCGCTGGTACCTCGAGTTACATTTTCTTGTCGTTAGCTTTAACAGACGGTGTACCCACTTTAAATATTCAGTTAATACAAAAAAGCAAAGGCTTCATCAAAGCCAACTGTTTTGATAAAAACTCAAAATTATTCCTTCAATTAAATGATGGAAATATTATTACTTTAATCCATAAAGATCAAGAAAATTGCGGAACACTTCTGAGAGACGATAAAGGTTTTGACAATAGAGTTACTACTGGAGAATTTTACTTTTTGAAAGATAGCTTTGAGAAGTTAAAAAACTCACCTTTATCACTGATGCGAATAAAATATTTGACAGATTTAGAAGATTATATCATAAAAAAAGAATTCACATCCGAATTAGACAACAAAGTATACCAACCTGAAAACTATTTTATCAAAAATATTTCTTGCATAGAAAATTAATTACAATTCCATTTTGTATTAGCGACCTTATCAGTCATAGCCGATGCTAAGTTGTAATGCCACCACTCTGACTCAAATGCTTTAAATCCATTTTGAAGCATTATTTTTTTTAGCATTTTGCGGTTATCCATTACTTTTTTATCAGGAAATGGATAACTGTGACTAGCTTCTTTACCAAAAAAATCAAAAGGCGTTCCCATCTCCAATTCTTTACCCTCCAAAGTTACAAGAGTTATATCAACTGCCCCTCCTCTATTATGAATAGAACCTTTAGCGGGATCAGCCACATATTCTGGATTAGATACTATGGTCCACATTTTTCTTTGAATATCCAAAGGACGATAACAATCAAACAGTTTAATTCTATATCCTCTTTTTACAAACTTATCATTAGCCTTAATAAGGGCCTTTACCGTTTTTAATCTCAAAAAACACTCCGCACAATCATATACGTTTGACTTCAAAAAATTATCGGTTGTTGCATACTTCATGTCATACACAAAACCATCACTATAATCCTTGAGATTAACAAATGTTGTATCAGAAGCTTCAACTCTGACAAAATCTTTTTCTTTAGATTTAGTTGACTGAGCATGAATAGATGAGGATAAAAAAAAGAGTAAAAAATAGTACTTTAAGAGATGGCGCATGATCAAATGTTTTTATAAATATATACGATTTGAATCAAAAAAACATATAAAAACAAAAAAACGATACTATTTCTAGTATCGTTTTAAGTGAACGCAGAAGGATTCGAACCTTCGACCGCCTGCTTAGAAGGCAGGTGCTCTATCCAGCTGAGCTATGCGTCCATTGTTGTCGGGGTGGCAGGATTCGAACCTGCGACCTCCTGCTCCCAAAGCAGGCGCGATAACCGGGCTACGCTACACCCCGAGTGCAAAATTTGCGGAGAGACAGGGACTCGAACCCTGGCGACGGTTACCCGTCGACAGATTAGCAATCTGCTCCATTACCGCTCTGGCACCTCTCCCAAACCAAGAAAACTTTCCTGTTTTTCGGTTGCAAATCTAAGTCAACTTTATGTTTCTCACAACTATTTTGAAGGTTTTTTTAAAATAAAATTCAATATTTTCCTAAAATACTTCACTATCAAATAAATAGACTTTATCAAAATTTCATATCAACAAACCAATGCATATTATTTGATGAAAATATGAAATAGTAGCAAAAAAGATTAAATTTGCTAAACAAATCAACATATTTTTACATTATGAACAAGAAAGTAGTTATAGTTTCAGCTGTAAGAACACCAATTGGTAGTTTTATGGGTGGATTGTCTAATATTAGCGCACCAAAATTAGGCGCTGTAGCCATAAAAGGAGCATTAGAAAAAATTCAATTAGATGCCAATCTAGTTGACGAAGTCTACATGGGAAACGTGGTTCAAGCTGGAGTCGGACAAGCGCCAGCTAGACAAGCTGCATTGTTTGCCGGTTTATCAAACGAAGTTGCGTGTACCACAATCAACAAAGTATGCGCATCTGGCATGAAAGCTGTAATGCTAGCTTCGCAAGCTATTCAATGTGGAGATGCTGAAATTGTTGTAGCTGGAGGAATGGAAAACATGAGTTTAATTCCACACTACATGAATCTACGTTCAGGAACCAAATTTGGCCCTAATACTATGGTTGATGGCATGCAAAAAGATGGACTTACAGATGCTTATGACAACAACGCCATGGGGGTAAGTGCTGATTTGTGCGCCAGTGAATACAACATTACACGAGAGGAACAAGATGCATTTGCTATACAATCTTACAAAAGATCTTCTGACGCATGGAATTTAGGTAAATTTGATAACGAAGTAGTTCCTGTTTCTGTCCCTCAAAGAAAAGGCGAGCCAATTATCATCAATAAAGACGAAGAATACACCAATGTCAATTTAGATAAAATTCCAGCTTTAAACCCTGTTTTTACAAAAGACGGAAGCGTTACTGCTGCAAACGCATCAACAATCAATGATGGCGCAGCGGCTTTAATTCTTATGAGTGAAGAAAAAGCGTTATCATTAGGCATAAAACCTTTGGCATATATAAAAAGCTATGCCGATGCCGCACAAGAACCAAAATGGTTTACAACTGCCCCAGCAAAAGCACTTCCAAAAGCTCTTGAAAAAGCTGGATTAACTATTGCAGATGTTGATTATTTCGAATTCAATGAAGCTTTTTCTGTAGTTGGCTTAGCTAATGCTAAAATTTTAGGTTTAGACAATGAAAAAGTTAACATAAATGGTGGCGCAGTCTCTTTAGGACATCCTCTGGGTTGCTCAGGAGCAAGAATAATCGTTACCTTACTTAATGTTTTAGAACAAAACAATGCCAAAATTGGCGCTGCAGCAATCTGCAATGGCGGTGGTGGGGCTTCAGCAATAGTGATAGAGAAAATTTAAAACAAAAGTTAGATTGAGGTTGTTAGAAAAACAAACAACCTCAATCTTTAAATCAAAAAAAAATGTTTGGAATCTGTAATTTAGCCATCATTCCTCTTCGCTTTGAACCTAGTGATAGAAGTGAAATTGTTTCTCAAGTCCTTTTCGGAGAGCATTTTCAAATTATTGACACCCACAATCAATGGTCCAAAATAAAACTTCAATATGATGAGTATGAAGGCTGGGTAGACAGCAAACAATATCAAATAATTTCCGAACAAAATTACCATCAACTTTCTAACGATAGCATTGTTTTGAATGCTGATTTGATTGAATATATCACAGGACCAAACAATCTATTAATCCCTATACCATTAGGCACAAGTTTATCTTTTTTAAATTATCCTGAAATCAATATCTCCAACTTTAGTTTTGAAGGAACCAAAATAAGCGGCGTGAAGAAAAAAGATAGCCTAATCAAAACAGCATACATGTATCTACATGCCCCTTATCTATGGGGAGGCAAGACTCCTTTTGGAGTAGATTGCTCTGGATTTACTCAAATGGTATACAAACTAAATGGACATCGTTTACAACGGGACGCTTCTCAACAAGCCATGCAAGGAGAGGCCTTGAGTTTTATTGAAGAAAGCGAACCGGGTGATTTGGCTTTTTTTGATAATGAAGAAGGAAAAATTATTCATGTTGGCATTATTATGGCTGATAATTATATCATACATGCAAGCGGAAAAGTACGTATCGACCGCCTAGACCATCTTGGTATTTACAATACCGAAACTCAAAAACACACCCACAAATTAAGAGTTATCAAGAAAATTATTTAAAAAAAAAATGTTCCTCAATTGGGAACATTTTTTTTATGAACGTGTTGTTTTTTATCCTTTTGCTTTTAGCGCTTCATACTTATCTGTCATATCCAAAGAACGATACAAGTTAAGAAGCAGTTTAGAGATATCTTTATTACTTGGCTCCAAGCTCAAAGCTTTTTCAAGATAACCAACAGCAACTTTAACCTCCTCATCTTTCTTAATTTTTAACTCATCATATTTTTTCATATCCTCAGGCGAGGTTCCTAAGAGAGCCATTTTATCTGCAATTTCTTTTTTTCTATCAAGCTTAACATAAGCCAAATCCAAATATGTTTCAGCATCGTTTGGATTAATAGCTATGATAGCTTTGTAGTTACTTTCTGCATTTGCTATATCCCCTTTCTCGCTATAGATATAAGCAATACGTTTTAAAATATCTGTTTTCTTAGATTTTGCTTTTGCATTTCTTGGTTTTTCATGAGAACCTTGTTTTACACCTAAATCTCTATTAGCACCAGACACAAAAAGTTCTTCTTGTTTTGTAGACTTATTAACAGCATAGTATTCCATGCCATTTCCAGAATACTTCATCGTTTTTAACATCTCATATGTTTTTAATGCTAAATCATATTGTTTGGCATTGAAATAATTTGAAGCAGCATTATACAAGTTTACCGTATCTTTTTTATCCATTTCATAAAGATAAGTCATTTTAATTGCTGCATCTGAAAAACGCTGTGCATTGTTATCATCTGCAGAACTACGCTCTAACTCACTTTTTAATTCTTTCACAGCTTCGCGAGCCTGAACCGCATATTTCAAATTACCTGAATCAACTTCAGATAAAATCAATTCATTGTAACAACCAACAGCCAATGACATGTTTTTTGGACCATCAATTTTTTTATTTGCTAAAGCTGTGTAAGTTTTGGCCTTGGTGAAATAATAATCTGATTTGTCTTCATCCTTCGCATTAGTAATCAAATATTCGATTTCATTTAAAATAGTTAGTGCTCCTTGAACATTTCCTTTTGTAAGTTCTGCTTGAGCAGTTTTAATTTGCTCTTTTTGAGCCATAACTGAAAACGTAACGCCACAAAATAGTAGCGTATATAAGTACAATTTCTTCATAGCGGTTGTTTTTTTGGTAAGATTAGGTTTGATAATTTTGTAAAGTTGTTTTATATAAAAAGTTATTAAATTAATAAAATATTAACATGACCAAAATAGAATAATAATTTGATTTTACAAATACATTAAAAAAAAATATCGTCCATATTAATTAAAAATGCAAAAAAAATAGAATTATCATTTTTTTTGCCCAATACCATTTGGTTAAGCAACAAAAAACAAAAAAAAACCATTTAAATAAATAAATGGTTTTTTTTTAACAGTTAAGAAAACAAACTACTTAACAAACTCTATTTTTTGTTCCTCTTCTTCGTTTACGCTATCGAAGAAACCTTGTGCATTCATCCAATCGTCACTAAAAACTTTACTCATGTAACGAGAACCATGATCTGGAAAGATAGCAATTACGTTACTGTTTTCGTTAAACTCACCCTCTTCTGCATACTGTTTTATTGCTTGCATTACTGCTCCAGAAGTGTACCCTACAAAAAGACCTTCTTTTCTAGCCAATTCTCTTGTTGAATGTGCACTTTCTTCATCTGTAACTTTGATAAATTTATCAATAACATCAAAATCTGTAGCGGTTGGTATAAGATTTTTACCCAATCCTTCAATTCGATAAGGATAAATCTCAGAACTATCAAATTCCTTAGTTTCATGATACTTCTTCAATACAGAACCAAATGCATCAACTCCTAAAATTTTGATTGCTGGATTCTGTTCTTTTAGATATTTTGCAGTTCCAGATATAGTACCTCCAGTTCCACTACATGCTACTAAATGAGTAATCTTACCTTTAGTTTGTTTCCAAATCTCTGGACCCGTAGATAAGTAATGAGCATCGATATTTAATTGATTGAAGTATTGATTGATATAAACAGAACCTTTGGTTTCCTCATGAAGTCTCTTAGCAACATTGTAATATGATCTTTCATCATCAGCTGATACGTGAGCAGGGCAAACATAAACTTTAGCTCCTAAACTACGTAACATATCAATCTTATCTTTAGAGGATTTGGAACTTACAGCAAGAATACAATTATATCCTTTGATTATGCTAACCATAGCAAGACTAAAACCTGTATTTCCAGAAGTTGTTTCGATGATAGTATCTCCAGGTGATAATATTCCTCTTCGCTCTGCCTCTTCTAGTATATATAATGCGATTCTATCTTTTGAAGAATGTCCTGGATTGAAAGCTTCTATCTTTGCATAAAAATTACCTTCTATTTCCTGAGTAACTCTATTTAGTTTAATAAGTGGAGTATTACCTATTAGCTCTAAAATATTACTATAAGCGTTTATTTCTTCTTTCATAAAAAAATAGTTAATCTAAGCTGTGTTAAAAACTACACCTTAGATAGGTTGCAAACTTAACAAAAAAAATCGAATTACTTTTTAATTTTCTCCAAATCTAGCAAAAAACTAAACTCCCTTGCCAACTCTTTTAAAGACTCAAATCGACCAGAAGCTCCACCATGACCTGCGTCCATGTTAGTCACTAAATACAAAACTGTACTATCATCTTTCATAGTTCTCAATTTTGCCACCCATTTTGCAGGCTCCCAATATTGTACTTGTGAATCATGTAGACCAGTAGATACAAACAAATTAGGATATCGTTGTTTTTTTACATTATCATATGGTGAGTATGATAACATATAATCATAATATTTTTTATTATTTGGATTTCCCCATTCGTCGTATTCTCCTGTTGTAAGCGGAATACTATCGTCTAACATTGTTGTTACTACATCAACAAAGGGAACTTGAGCAATTACTCCGTTGTATAATTCAGGAGCCATATTTACCACTGCCCCCATTAACAATCCTCCTGCAGATCCTCCTTCGGCATACAAATGTTCTGGTGAAGTGTATTTTTCTTGAATTACATATTTTGAGCAGTCGATAAAATCAGTAAAGGTATTTTTCTTTTTTAGCAATTTCCCATCCTCATACCATTTTCTTCCTAAATCTTCACCTCCACGAATATGTGCAATAGCATAAATAAATCCCCTATCTAACAAAGTCAATCTTGTAGACGAAAAATAAGGTTCCATCGTATTGCCATATGAACCGTAAGCATATAATAACAAAGGATTTTTACTATCCTTTTTAATCGATTTATGGTATACCATAGAAATTGGCACTTTAGTACCATCCGCAGCCGTTGCCCAAACACGTTCTTCTATGTAGTTATTTTTATCAAACTTGCCGCCCAATACCTGTTGTTCTTTTAATACTTCTTTGGTTTTGGTTGCCATATTAAAATCGATAACCGAAGAAGGCGTTGCCATTGATTGGTATCCATATCTAAGAATATCCGTATCAAAATCAACATTTGTGGTAGTATAAGCACTGTAGGTTTCGTTATCAAAAGGCAAATAATAATCTCCTTTTCCGTTCCAAGGCATGATACGAATATGATTTAAACCATTAGAACGTTCTTCAACAACTAAGTAGTTTTTAAATATTTCGATACCTTCTAACAAAACATCTTTACGATGCGGAATTAAATCTTTCCAATTTTCTTTTGAAGTGGCATTTTCAGGCGTTTTCATCAATTTAAAATTGGTTGCTTTGTCCTTATTGGTCAAAATATAAAAAGAATCTCCATAATGAGAAATGCTATACTCCAAACCACGAACTCTTGGTTGGAATACTTTGAATTCTCCTTCAGGTTGGTCTGCATTCAAAATTCTGTACTCACTCGTTAGCGTACTTCCTGAACCAATTACAATATATTTTCTTGATTTTTCTTTACTCACATAAACATTAAAAGTATCGTCTTTTTCGTCAAAAACCAAAACATCACTTTTAGCGTCAGTACCTAATTTGTGTCTAAAAACCTTATCTGCTCTTAAAGTAACTTTGTCTTGTTGGGTATAAAATATAGTTGCATTATCATTGCCCCAAACAGACCCTCCAGTAACATTTTCAATTTTATCTGAAAGAATTTCACCAGTTTCTAAATTCTTGATTTGAATGGTATAAATCCTTCTTCCTTTAGTATCTATTCCAAACGAAGCATATTTGTTATTTGGACTAATACTCATTCCTCCTAATTGAAAATAAGATTGCCCTTTAGCCAATTCATTACAATTAAAAAGAATTTCTTCTGGAGCTGTTAAACTCCCTTTTTTTCTAGCATAAATAGGATAATCTTGCCCTTTTTCGTAACGTGTTATATAAAAATATCCGTTATAAAAATAAGGAACCGACTGGTCATCTTCTTTGATCCGAGCTTTCATTTCTTCAAAAAGCTCTTTTTGAAATTCCTTAGTATCTGCTGTTTTAGCATTATAATAATCATTCTCTTGATTTAAGTAAGCTATGACTTCAGGATTCTCTCTTTCGTTTAGCCAGAAGTAATTATCAATACGGGTATGATTATGTTTTACTAGAGTTTTAGGAATAATTTTAGCTATAGGTGCTTGTATATTTTCAGCCATTTTTTGTGCTTTTGCCTTAGAAATTGTTAGCACAAAAATAACACAAAGCAATCCCAAACGAATGATTTTTTTCATTATTTTTTCTATTGATTATCAATCAGCAATATAGTAATTTTGCATGTATAATTTTAAAAAAAACAAAATGGATTTAATGGGAATGATGGGAAAACTAAAAGAAACCCAACAAAAAATAGAGGACACAAAAAAAAGATTGGACACCGTTTTGATTGATGAACAGAGCTCAGATGGTTTATTAAAAATTACTATCACCGCAAATACCGCTGTAAAATCTATACATATAGCAGATGAATTACTAGAAGACAAAGAACAACTGGAAGATTATTTGATTTTAGTACTCAATAAAGCCATTGCAAGAGCTAATCAAGTAAACCAAACAGAACTTGATGCCGTTGCCAAAATGGATATGCCGATGATTCCAGGAATGGATAATTTATTCAAATAAAAACACAAAAAAAGGATTTATAGTTTTATAAATCCTTTTTTTTTATGCTACAAACAAACGCTGCAAGGTTTCTATGACATAAGAATGCATTACTTCTCGATAATCCAAATGTGTTACAATTCTAAGTTTCCCTTTTCCTAGTGAACTAATGGCTATGTTTTTTTGACGTAGTTTTTCAATTAAAAGTGCATCGCTCAAACTTGGAATCACTTTAAAAATCAAGATATTCGTCTCAACAGGTTCTACTGATTCTACCCAAGGAAGTCTGCTCAGTAGCAGTCCTAGTTCTTTGGCTCTGCGATGGTCTTCTGTCAATCGCATAATATTATTTTCTAAAGCATAGATTCCTGCTGCCGCTAAATATCCTACTTGGCGCATTCCTCCTCCTAAAATTTTACGCACTCGCAAAGCTCTATGTATGGTTTCTTTATCGGCCAACAAAACCGAACCAATTGGTGCTCCTAATCCTTTGGATAAACAAACTGAAATGGTATCAAACAACTTTCCATACTCCTTAGGATTTTGTCTTTTGGCTACCAAAGCATTCCAAATTCTAGCTCCATCCATATGAAACTTTAAATTATTGCTATCGCATACTTGCTTGATATGCTGCAAGGTTTCGAGGTCATAGCAGGCTCCGCCACCTTTATTTGTTGTATTTTCTACACACACCAAACTTGTTTTGGGGCTGTGATAAAATTCGGGGTCATTGATAGCTTCTGCAACTTGATTAGCTGTAATCATTCCTCGATTACCATCTAACAAACAACAAGAAACACCGCTATTAAACGAAACTCCACCACCTTCATAGTTATAAACATGAGCATATTTGTCAGCAATCAACTGCTCACCAGGTTGCGTATGTAATTTTATAGCTGTTTGATTCGCCATAGTACCTGAAGGAAAAAACAAACCAGCCTCCATTCCAAACATTGCGGCTACACGTGCTTCTAATTCAATTACTGTAGGATCTTGTTTGTAAACATCGTCACCAACAACTGCTCTAAACATATATTGCAACATTTCTGGAGAAGGTTTGGTCACAGTATCACTCACTAAATTAATTTCCATAAGTAGTATTTATATCAGCCACAGCAAGCCCTTAGCTTGTGCTGTGGTATTTTTTTTATATTTTTGCAAAACAAAATTAATAATAATTTATGACAACTACCGAACAAATTAAAGGTATTGTGGAGCGCCTTGGTGCGTTGAGGAGGTATCTTTGACGTTGATGCTAAACTCATTGAAATCACCAACGAAGAAGAAAAAACTTTTGCTCCTGACTTTTGGAATAATGCAAAAGAAGCAGAAATCATTGTAAAAAACTTACGTAATAAAAAGAAGTGGATTGAAGATTATGACAAAGCCGCTTCTCTTACTGAGGAATTACAGCTTGCTTATGATTTTTATAAAGAAGGTGAACTAAGTATTGAAGAACTCGACGAACAATATGCTTTAGCTGAAAATCACATAGAAGCTATCGAATTCAAAAATATGCTTTCGGATGAAGGAGATACACTAAGTGCTGTTTTGCAAATTACTGCAGGAGCCGGTGGAACCGAAAGTTGTGACTGGGCCGAAATGTTGATGCGTATGTACATCATGTGGGGCGAGAAATACGGTTACAAAATCAAAGAACTGAATTTTCAAAAGGGCGAATCGGCTGGAATCAAAACCGTTACTCTAGAATTTGAAGGTGATTATTCTTTTGGTTACTTAAAAGGAGAAAATGGTGTACATCGTTTGGTTCGCATCTCCCCTTTTGATAGTAATGCCAAAAGACATACTTCTTTTGCGTCGGTATATGTATATCCTCTCGCAGATGATACTATTCAAATTGAGATTAACCCTGCTGATATTTCATGGGAAACTATGCGTTCGAGTGGTGCTGGAGGACAGAATGTAAACAAAGTGGAGACCGCAGTACGTTTGCGCCACCACCCAACTGGAATTATTATTGAAAATTCAGAAACACGCTCTCAATTAGACAATAAAACCAAAGCCATGCAGTTGTTGAAATCGCAATTGTACGAAATTGAATTAAAAAAGAAGCAAGCGTTACGAGATGAAATCGAGGCTAAAAAAATGAAAATTGAATGGGGTTCGCAAATCAGAAATTATGTGATGCACCCCTATAAACTGGTTAAAGATGTCCGCACTGGCCATGAAACAAGTGATGTCGATAGTGTTATGAATGGAAATATCGACCCATTTTTAAAAGCCTTTCTGATGATGATGGGACAAAAAGAAGAAGAATAAACTATAAACCTCAAAAGCAATCTAACGACTACTCCCAACAGTAGTCGTTTTTTTCAAAAAAGAACTAACCAAGATTACCTTCTAAGCATCATTTATTTATTTACCCTTTCAAACGTTAAAAAATTAGGTATCGACAAAGTAATTCACTTTATTTGGGAAATAATATCACAAAATTCACTTCTCATTTAATGAAAACCTATTCCATTCAAGAAATTAATAATGTTCTAAAAGGCACACTAATTGGCACATTATCACAAAACATTACTTCGCCAGAACAATTAGAACTTGCCTCAGAAAATCAAATTTCTTTTATAGGTAATAAAAAATATGAAAAATACTGGTGCTCCTCTAAAGCAAGTGCTGCTCTAGTAAACGAAGACATTAGTATTGAACCAGGAACCAATCGGGCTTTTATCAAAGTAAAAAATGCCGAATTGGCTATGTCGCAATTACTCCAGCTTTTTGCCCCGGAACCACCACAATTTAATTTTGATGTACACCCAACAGCCACTATAGATGATAGTGTAATTATTGGTGAAGGCACCAAAATTGGTGCTGGCTGCTATGTAGGACCAAATGTAATTATTGGTAAAAATGTAACTATTTATCCCAATGTCACACTTTTAGATTTTTCAAGTATAGGAAACAACAGCACAATTTGGTCAGGTGTTGTTGTGAGAGAACGATGCCACATTGGCAATGATTGTATCTTACATCCCAACGCAACGATAGGTGCAGACGGCTTTGGATTTAGTTTTTGCCACGAAAAAGGATTAGTTAAGATTCCTCAAATTGGGAATGTTGTGATTGGTAATAATGTAGAAATTGGCGCCAATTCTTGTGTAGACAGAGGGAAGTTTAGTTCAACTGTTGTTGGCGATGGGTGTAAAATAGACAATTTGGTACAAATTGGGCATAATAGTAAATTGGGACGTTTCTGCATAATGGCTGGTCATAGTGGTCTTGCTGGCTCTGTCACTCTAGAAGACGGAGTTGTCATCGGCGGAAGCGCTTCTATTAAAGACCACACAACAATTGGCGCTGGAGCCACTGTTGGAGCAGGATCTGGCGTTACTTGCGATATCCCCGCAGGAAAAGTAGTTTTAGGCTATCCAGCTATCGCAGCCAAAGACACCCTTAGACAATGGGCTATTTTAAAGAGATTAGTAAACGACACTAGAAAATAAAGATTCCTTGATAGATTCACAAAAAAGCAGATAATCAATCCTGCTTTTTTGCGTTATATACAAAAAAATATTTCTTTTTTTACTCAAAACAAGTAAGCCATAGATAATATTTCAATCCTTTTCGTAAATTAGCTACATAAAAAAACTAGCTAACCAATTATGGATTTAAACTTCAATCAGAACGAAGACCACAATAAACTTCTGTTGTCACAACTACGCCATAAATTTGCAAAAGTAAAATTAGGCGGAGGCGAAAAAAGAATTGAAAAACTTCATGCCGAAGGCAAAATGACAGCCAGAGAACGTATCGATTATTTACTTGACAACCCTAATAAAAGTATAGAAATAGGAGCTTTTGTAGGAGACGGTATGTATCCTGAGCATGGTGGATGCCCATCGGGAGGAGTAATTGTAAAGATTGGCTACATACAAGGCAAGCAGTGTATTGTGGTAGCTAATGATGCAACAGTTAAAGCTGGAGCTTGGTTCCCAATAACAGGTAAAAAAAATCTTCGCGCTCAGGAAATTGCAATGGAAAATCGACTTCCAATAATCTACCTAGTTGATAGTGCTGGAGTATATTTACCATTACAAGATGAAATTTTCCCTGACAAGGAACATTTTGGGCGCATTTTTAGAAACAATGCCCAAATGAGTAGTATGGGCATCACTCAAATTGCTGCTGTGATGGGAAGCTGTGTAGCCGGTGGCGCCTACTTACCTATCATGAGCGATGAAGCTCTAATTGTAGATAAAACTGGGAGTATTTTTTTAGCGGGAAGTTATTTAGTTAAAGCGGCTATTGGAGAAAGTATAGACAATGAAACTTTAGGCGGAGCCACTACACATTGTGAAATTTCTGGAGTTACAGATTACAAAGCCAAAGACGACAAAGACGCTTTGGATAAAATCAAAAATATAGTGGGCAAAATTGGTGATTTTGAAAAAGCCGGCTACCATCGTATTCAAGCTGAAAAACCTGCTTTAGACGAAAAAGAAATTTACGGAATCTTGCCTAAAGCAAGACATGAACAATACGACATGCTTGAAATTATTAAGCGATTAGTTGATAATTCTGAGTTTGAAGCATACAAAGATGGCTATGGCCAAACTATATTAACGGGTTATGCTAGAATTGATGGCTGGGCAGTAGGTATAGTCGCTAACCAACGCAAAGTGGTAAAAACCAAAAAAGGTGAAATGCAATTTGGCGGCGTTATTTACTCAGACTCTGCTGACAAAGCAACGCGATTCATTGCGAATTGCAACCAAAAGAAAATACCTTTAGTTTTCATTCAAGACGTTACAGGATTCATGGTTGGCTCAAAATCCGAACATGGCGGTATCATAAAAGATGGAGCCAAAATGGTTAACGCGGTATCCAATTCTGTAGTACCAAAATTCACTGTGATTGTTGGTAATTCTTATGGAGCAGGAAACTATGCGATGTGTGGGAAAGCCTATGACCCTAGACTTATTTTTGCTTGGCCAAGTGCAGAATTAGCTGTTATGGGTGGAACGCAAGCTGCAAAAGTTTTAGCTCAAATTGAAGCTTCTTCTTTAAAAGCAAAAGGTGAATTGGTTGACGAAGCAAAAGAAGCCGAATTGTTTGCCAAAATAAAGGCTAAGTATGACGAACAAGTGTCTCCTTATTATGCTGCATCAAGATTATGGACCGATGCTATTATTGATCCTCTAGAAACTCGAACTTGGATTTCGATGGGAATTGAAGCAGCAAACCATGCTCCAATTGAAAAAAAATTCAATTTAGGAGTAATTCAAACATAAAAAAAAGAGCTGAAATTCAGCTCTTTTTTTTATGATATCAAATCATTTTACAATGAATCAATACTTTCTTTACGTACTATTTTACCAGTTGCAGTAACGGTAAATTTGGGGATAAAAACAATGTTTTTTGGTTTTTCATACTTATCCAAAACACTAAAAACTTCCTCATCAATTGCTATTGGCTCTCCTTCAACGTAAAGAACCACTTTTTCGCCCAACACATCGTCAGCTTGTCCGTAAACAAAATAACGTCTCGGAATATGTGTTGACAACTTCTCTTCGATTTTTTCAGGAATCAGTTTAATTCCCCCACTATTAATCACGTTATCAAAACGACCTAACCACACAAATTGTGTATCTGATACAAGTTCAACAATATCATTGGTAACTATAGGCTCAGGGTTTATCTTTTTAGCATGAACTACTAAACAATTATTCTCATTCGCAGAAACAGTCACATTTGGCAAAACAGTAAACGCTCTTTCTCCTACTCGCTTAGCAGCAATATGCGTGATTGTCTCAGTCATACCATAGGTTTCGTATATCTCATTAGGTAATTTAACCAATTCTTGTTCTAATGACTTATGAATTTTCACCCCACCAATTATTATTTTCTTGATGTTCGTCAATTTTGACAAAGAATTTTTAGCTTGTAAAGGAACCATTGCAGCAAAATCATACTTTACATCATTGTATTCCAAAGGATTTGAATTAGGTTCTACAAAGTCCATATCTAATCCAAGAATAAAAGAACGCACAAACATCATTTTCCCTGCAACATAATCAACAGGTAAACAATGTAACACTTTATTTCCTGGAGTCAAATCAAAGAAATCTCCAGTTGCCAAAGCAGAACTCACCATTGCAGCTTTCTCTACGCGAATTAATTTAGGAGTTCCAGTTGTTCCAGAAGTATTCATCTCGATGTAAGACTTATCATCAAACCAATCAATTAGGAAATCACCAAGAGCTTTTTGAAAATCGGCACCTTCTTTAATAAAAGAATAGGCAACCATACAAAGTTGTTCACGATCTAAGTGAACACCATTAAATTTAAAATGATTATGTACATTCTTATATGTTACTGTTTTCATAGTAGTAGTAATTTATTCTAGTATATATTAATTTTTTATATTTCCTGTAAGTTTTTCTTTCCAATTATTCCAACCATATTTTCTCCCAAAGATAAGCAAAAGTATCGGGTATATTAATACTAAAGGTAAGATAACGTCAAAACCAAAAGTAGGTTCGGAAACATCTTTCAAGATAGAATTCGTTTGAAAAGCTGTCCAATCAGAAGTGACCAACAAAGCACCTATTAAGTTATTTGCAGCATGAAACCCAAGGGCTAACTCCATTCCCTCATCCATTAAGGTAATAACACCCAGAAACAAACCTGTACCTATGTAAAAAAACATAATGGAATTTCCCATTTTCCCAACTTCGGGATTAAACCAATGCAACAAACCAAAAATAAGAGAAGTCATTACTAAAGGAGCCCATTTATTGCGAAACAAATTAGCAAAACCTTGCATTAAGTATCCTCTAAAGACATATTCTTCTGTTGAAGTTTGAATTGGAATTAGTACAATACCAATTATAAATAGTAGAATGAACGAGTCAAAATTGAAATTTACTTTAAAGAAATTAGGATTCAAATACCATTCAATTCCGGTAGTTACAACTCCTATTACTGCCCATAATCCAAAAGAAAAAAACACGCGTTTCCAATCTATTTTTGGTCTTGCAGTAGTGACAGATAGTATGGTTTGATTATGAAACAATCGAATTACCAAAAACATCGCACCTAATGCAAAAACAAAAGAAACCAACATTAAAAATAAAGTTGTATTGGAATCAAAGAAATGCATAATCGCTTCATTTGTAGAAGGAAAAGCAACACCTTGATTGACGGCTTTAAAATAAATTGCAATCAACATGGGCAATTGACCAACTGATGATGCTATAATCACAGCAAGTGAACCCAATAAGTACTTATAAAAATGATTTTGGTTAGTAACTCCTTGTTCTAAAAACATAGTATTAACAATTTGTTAAATAGATTTATGATACAGTTCATATACATTTGCACTCCCTAAAAGTACCCATTTATTTCGCATAATTTCTATAAAAAAATCAAAAAAATGTTACAAATTTTTCATAACAACCGCTGTGGCAAATCTAGAAATTGCTTGACATTAGTCGAATCATCAGGAAAAGAATTCGAAATCATTTCTTATTTAACTACTCCTCCTTCAGCTGAGGAGTTGAAAGTAGTACTAAACAAATTAAATATCTCACCAATTGAATTAATTCGTCAGAAAGAAAAAATATGGATAGAAAATTACAAAGGGCAAAATTTCACTAATGAAGAACTCATTAGCATCATGATAACCAACCCAATACTAATCGAAAGACCCATTTTAATTTCTGAAGAAAAAGCAATTATTGCTCGTGAGGAGGCTAAAGTAATTGACTTTCTTAAGAAATAGAGTCTTTTTTTTAACAAATTTTTATCATTTGAACATGAAACCTATTTTACCATCTCTAGTCTAAGGAGGGTAAACAAAAATTAAACAATGAAAAAACTAACTAGTATCATTACCTTATTCTTACTTTGTTTTGGTGTATTAAGCCATGCTCAACCAGGAAAAGCCAAACTAAAAGTTACCGGAAAAGTAATCGAAAAAAATTCTAAACAACCCTTAGAGTACGCAACTATTACTCTTAAAAACACTTCAAATCCTAAAATAATTGCAGGTGGAGTTACCAACAATAAAGGAGAATTTACAGTTGATGTAACCTCTGGAACTTATGACATAATTATAGAATTTATTTCCTTTAAATCTACTGAAATAAAACAAAAAAACATTACAGATAATCTTTCTTTAGGTGTTATTGGCCTTACTGAAGATGCCGCACAATTGAACGAGGTAGTAGTTCGAGCTGAAAAAACAACCGTAGACATTAAATTGGATAAAAAAGTATACAACGTTGGTTCTGATTTAATGGTTAAAGGAGGAACCGTAAGCGATGTGTTGGACAATATTCCTTCTGTGGCGGTGGATGCCGAAGGGAACGTGAGTTTGAGAGGAAATGAAAATGTAAGAATCCTTATTGACGGAAGACCTTCAAACGCTATTAATATTACAGAAGCGTTACGATTAATTCCTGCTGACGCTATTGAAAAAGTAGAGGTTGTAACCAATCCTTCTGCTAGATACGACGCTGAAGGTGGCGGTGGCTTACTGAATATCATTTTGAAAAAAGGAAAAAACCAAGGTTTTAACGGAACAATCATTGCCAACACAGGTTATCCAGATAACCATGGTTTGAGCGGAACTTTGAATTACAAAACGGAAAAGTTTAACTTGTTTACCACTCAAGGTTACAGCAACAGAAATAACCCAGGAAACGCTTTTAATAATTCAAAATACTTGAATGCTGACGGTTCAGCAAAGAATTATGTATATGAAAATCGTGAAAACGACCGATTTAGCAATGCTTACAATGGAACTGCTGGACTAGAATGGTTTATAGATAAATCTACTTCTTGGAGCAATAGCATCAATTACCGAAAAAGTAATGGCAAGAATGAGGATAACGTATTCCAAAACTATTATGACAAAGACTTTGTATACGATTATACTCGTAATCGTTTAAATAAAGAAGATAGCGATAGCGAGAATTTTGAATTTGCTTCAAATTTTATCAAAAACTTCAAAAAAGAAGGACATAAATTGAGTTTTGATATTTCCATCTCAAACAATGATGATAAAAACACTGCTTTGATAACCGATACCAATTCTGGTAATTCTAATTTAGGATTAGACAACACTATCAATAATCAAGTACAAAAAAGAAATTTATTTGTGGTTGATTATGTTTTACCACTTGGAAAAGGACAACAGTTTGAAGCAGGTTATCGAGGAGATTTCACTAATCTAACAACAGATTATCGAGTTGAAAATGGCGGTGTTGTAAACCCAAATTTCACTAATATCCTTGAGTACAAAGAAAAAATAAACGCTGTTTACACACAGTATGGAATCAAAGTAAACAAACTCTCAATGCTTTTTGGTTTACGTTTTGAGGATTCTAATATTGACATCAATCAATTAGTTACTAGTGATTTCAACAATAAAAAATATAATAACTTCTTTCCAAGTGCTTTTTTTACCTACGAATTATCTGATATGAGTAGCACATCGATAAGCTACAGTAGAAGAATTCAAAGACCAAGAGGTAGGATGCTAAATCCATTTAGCAACTTATCAAGTAACATTAACATTTTTGTTGGAAATCCAGATTTAGATCCATCATTTACAGATGCTATTGATTGGGGATACATCAAAAGATGGGAAAAAATCACACTTAATACTTCTCTTTACGTAAACAAGACCACAGATGTATTTCAATTCGCTAGAAGAGAATCGGGAGATTTCGTAAATGGAGTTCCATTAATTATTAGTTCACCAATTAATATTGGTGAGGAATACCGTACTGGATTTGAATTTACTTTAAACTATTCTCCTTACAAATGGTGGAAATTGAATAGTAATTTTAACTTCTTTGCCGTACAAACAAAAGGCGATTTCACCTATACTGATTTCAATGGCAACAAAGTAGTTCAGAATTTCGATAATGATGCTACCTCTTGGTCGACCCGATTGACATCAAAAATTACCTTGCCAGCCAAAATTGATTGGCAAACCAATATGTCTTACAACGGACCACAAGCCAATGCACAAGGCAAAAGATTAGGTGTATTTGCAATGAATTTAGCTTTCAGTAAAGACATCTTAAAAGACAAAGGAACTCTTGCTTTCAATATAAGCGATGTATTTAACTCAAGAAAGATGATTTCCGAAACATTTTTACCAGGAATAGTAAGTTCCTATTCAGAAATGCAGTGGAGAGAAAGACAGTTTACACTTTCCTTTACTTATCGTTTCAACAAAGCTAAAAACGAAAGAGAAAAGCCTAAGAAAAACATGAATGAAGGCGAGATGGAATTCCAAGGATAACCCAAATTGTGAATTAAAATTAAGACTCGTGAAAACGAGTCTTTTTTTGTTTAGCATTCAATGGTATGCATAAAAAAAAGGACTCGATTGGAGTCCTTTTTTTATAGAGATAATTAGATTATCCTAATTCTTCTTCTTGCTTTTGTTTTGCTTTTTTCTCTTTATATGCTTCCCAAGACGCACCTCCTACCCAGTAAGATAAGAAACCAACTAAGAAAAACATTAACCAAAATCCCATTGTAAGGATGGTTAAGAAAAGCAAGAAGCCTAAGTACTGTGAAAATTCAAACATGTTTTCCGGAATTTTGAATGTTGCGACAAATATAGTGGGAATATTTTTTTAAACCAATTAATTCGATAAAAAGTCCTTTTTATTTTTAGCTGTAAATCAAGAAAATTTTATAACCTATTTTTATTGAATCACATCCCATTCAAAACCTATTCTTTTCCGTCTACATAATCTTGTAAATACTGGAATCTTTCGGTTAATTTGCCGTTATGAGTCATTTTGGCTCGTTCTAAAATTCCATCAACATCATTATTGAAAAATGCTGGAATTACGTGTTGTGTAAACATTTCACCAAAACCTTCACTAGCATCTTTAGGCAATTCACAAGGTAAATTATCTACAGCCATTACCACAATAGCTGCTGGATGAAAAACATCAACTTCTTTATGCTCACTAGGCAAATAACCATACAAAGGTTCTGCAATGGTCGAAGCTCTCAAAGTACAAGCTATAGGTCCGTTTACATCACAAGAAACATCGGCAACAATTTTTATCTTACAATCTCTTGCCTGAAGCATTTTTTGCGATAAAATTTCGGGAGCCTCATTAGCGTGAAAATGACCTGAAATATAAATATCTGCCACCTTTGTAAAACGCTCAAAATCTGACTCATATTCTTTTGGATTCTTATAAAAATCTAGTGTATCCAACTTTTTACCATCGATTCTTTTGTTATAATCCAAAACATCAATTTGAGTAAATACGGGTTGCGTAAAAGTTTTGGTCAAAAAATTCTCCACAGAAACTTCCTTAACTTTCATTGCGGTCAAAATTTCTTTAACACCACTTCCTACTTTTCCTGTTCCTGTAACCACAATCTTAATAGGCGGAATAATTTGTCTCTTGAGTTGCTTTACTAACGCCTCTTTTCCATTCAAAGACTCTGCTTTTGGCATTTTGAATAATTCAAATTTAATTCCAAAAGCTCTAATAGCGTTATACCCTCCAACGATTCCGGCATAACGTCCAAAACCTATTAATCGTTTATGGGCCCCATCAACTATCGTTTCATGATCATACAACTCAATATTTTTTTCTAAAATTGTTTGCAACAATTTTCTATTGTAAGGTTGTTTTTTTATGGTATGCGAAAAAAAGAAGTATTTTTTATTTGGAATCAAAGCATTAACCGGAACCTCTTTTACACCAAACAATACTTCACAATCAGACAAATCTTCAGTAACTTCAATACCAAGATTGCGGTATTCCTCATCCATAAAAACTCGAATATCGGAAGGTTCAACTTTAAATGTCAATGCTGGAAATTGTTCTTGAATGGTTTTGACTTCATTGGGAGAAAAAACTACTCTTCTATCTGGTGGGTTTTTTCTTTCTTTGATAATTCCAAACTTCATTTTTATAGTATTTAAATTATGTAATTATTTAACTTTATTCATTTTAATTGTTACAAATATAACAATATAAAGCAAAAACAAGTGTTTTAAACCCATTATTATCAAAACACCAAAACATTAATTATTGAACACCAATAAACTATACGTAAGATATGTTTCAAAGCAAATGAAAAAGGGGATTTTTTGAAAAAAAACTAGAAACAAAAAGCAATTGATTCTATATATTTGTTTTTTTCAATTTTGATCCGATGACACTCATAAAAAAAGCAAATATAGCACAATTACTTGTCCTTTCTTTGGCCATTAGTTCTTGTGCAAAAGAAATAAAAAAGGTAGAATTAACAGACGCACAATTACCTAAAAACGTTCTTCCTATCGTAAAACCAGCACCTCAAGACAGCACAACATTACCTGTGGATTATATTAGTGCAAAAAAAGCCAAAATTGAAGCATTTTACGAGAAAAATTGGCCCAACGGAACCATGAATGGCAGTTTTCTAGTTGCTCAAAATGGACAAATCATCTTTGAAAAATATAATGGTTATACCCATATTAGAGACGAGAAAAAAATAACTCCAGATACACCATTACATATAGCTTCTGTCAGTAAAGTTTTAACAGCGACAGTTGTTTTAAAACTTGTTAATGCCAAGCGATTGGATTTGGATCAAAAAGTGAATACCATTTTACAATCGTTTCCCTATCCAGAAGTTACCGTTAGAATGCTATTGAATCATCGTAGTGGTATGCGAAATTATGCCTATTTCACAGATAGAAAATACAACATTTGGGACCGAAAAAAAACACTAACAAATCAAGATGTGTTAGACTTGATGGCCACTAAAAATGTAGGTTTAGAAGCTAGAACAGGAACCCGTTTTGCATATTGTAATACTAATTATGCAATGCTAGCTTTAATTATAGAAAAAATCACAAAACTTTCTTATATCGAAGCTATGGATAAAATGTTGTTTCAACCTTTGGGGATGACACATTCCTTTGTCTGTGACATCAAAAAAGATAAAAAAAGAATTGTACCTTCTTATAAAGCAAACAAAGTAGAAATTGGTATCGATTATTTGGATGGGGTTTATGGAGACAAAAATATTTATTCTACTCCCAGAGATTTACTCAAATTTGATCTTGCAAGAAATGCTAAAAACTTCTTAGAACCTGGATTATGGGAACAAGTTTTTAAACCCTATAGTAATGAGCGAAAAGGAACCAAAAACTATGGCCTCGGAATCAGGATGATTAATTGGGAAACAGGACAAAATTTTTATTTCCACAATGGTTGGTGGCACGGTAACACCTCATCTTATATCACTCTGCCTAAAGAGAAAGTTGTTATTATTGCTTTGTCAAATAAGATGACAAAAAACACCTATGCCGTAAGAAAACTTGCTAAATTATTCGGAGATTACCCATTTAAACTAGAAGACGAAGAATAAAATTTTTCCTTTAATAATTTAAAAACAGACCCCCCTTCAGCGATCAAATGAAGGGGGTTCTTTTGTAAAAAACTAATACTATTTTTAATTCGAAATAATCATTTTCGAAGTAAGTACTTCACCTGATCGAATCACTTTTACAATATAATGACCAGGAACCAAACCATTGGTTGTTGTTCTAATTCTATTCGCCCCTTTCTCTGATTTTACTTCTATATTTTTCTCTTCATTGCCATTTAAAGAAAAAATACGAATCGACACCTTGTCCTCTTTTTCACTATCAAACTCAATAGTAAAATCTTCTCTTGCAGGGTTAGGATACACAGCTATTTTTTTGGAAGTTGCATCATTCTCAACCACAACAGTATCTTCATTGATTGCATCTTTCAAGGCTATAACTTTGGCTGCAGAAGTAGTAATGTTTAAGGTGTAATCTTCTGTCTCACCATAGTTGTATGTCCCACAAGGAGAAGTAATCGAATTGTAACTAACAATAACACGCATTCTTACTGCACCTGTAACCGCAGTCGTAGGAGCTGTTATTGAAGGTGTTAAAATATTTCTACTAAAAATACTATATACTTCCTCGCCAGCATCAGTAAATAAACCGTTGTTGTTATAATCTATATAAACTTTCCAGTACAAACTTCTTCTAGCACTATAACCTGGTGTCAATGTTAATGTAGCTGCAGTTCCTTTAGTTATTGTAGCCGATTGCGTAGAGAAATCAGCATAGCCTCCGTTGATTCCAGAAGCATTGTTTATCGTTCCGATAGCTACTTTATCAATCCATTCACTAGTAGCACTATTTCCTTTAGAGGCACAATAAGTAACTGTTGGTGTTCCTCCTGTAGTTGTAAATGAAGTTGTTCCAGCCGAAGAAGCTCCCGATGTACAATTCCCAATTACCTCCACATTATACGCTGTTCCTAAATTAAGTCCCGATAATGTTACTGATGTAGCAGTCGTATTTGACAAAGTAGTCCAAGTAGTGGCAGCTGTTGTTTTGTAACGAACCGTGTAGCTTGTTGCCGCAGTTGATGACCAAGAGATGGTTGCACTAGTATTAGTAATTGCACTTGCCGCTACTCCTGTAGGAGTTGCACAAGAAGTTGTTCCTCCTGGAGGTGTACCGCCAAGTGTTTCTGTCAAAGTTCCGCTAATTACTTTGATATTACCCCAAGAGATTTCAGTTCCCGAAGTCGTAACCCAATTGTTTAAATCAAAAGTATTGGAACCAGCGGTATTACCCGGAATCTTAACAATCTTAACCCCTTTTCCCGCATTATTCCAAGTTAAAGGCGTTCCTGAAACAACCGTTTCTGGAGTAGAATTGGATTCGATTTGGTAGAAATAAGCGAAACTTGCCGTGGTTGGAGCAAAAACGCGTGCCAATCCGTTTTGATCGATACACACGGCTGTCTTTTCAAATACACCAATCCCTTTTGCATTCAATCCAGCTCCTAAATCTTTCCACATCCTTGCTAAAAAAGCAGTTTGCCTTCCTCTTCGATCAGGATTATCATAATGTGTATCTGTAATTACATTGGCCAAGTATGGACTGGACAAAAAATCATTTACACCTATTGTAACTCCGCTAGCGTAAGGATTTGCTAATGCTTGTGCAGAAGTAACACTAGAATTTGCTGCACTATAATAGTATTGTCCCAAAATAGCACAGCCCGCACTAGTTCCACCAACTGGTACTTTTTTGGTATTGATTAAATAATTGATTGCGTCTTCTACTGGGGTATCTTTCCAGTAGGAAACATAAGTCGCTTGATCACCACCAGCAATAAATAGCGCTTCTGCATTTCTGATTTTGGTCGCTATCGCTGCAATACTTGCTTTTGCTCTAGTATCTATAATTATCGTCTCCACTGAATTTACAGGCACACCCAATTCAGAATACATATAAGTATTATAACCATCGGTTCCCGCGGAACGCAAAACCACTACATCGCCTCCCCCAGCTTTTTGAAACATCCATCTAATAGCATCATCATTGTCAATTCCTCCACCCATCAAACACATACCACCAGTAGTTGTTGTTGTAACATCTGTGGTACTACCCACTTTCCAGCTTGTATAGGTCTGTGCTTGAACAGTTACTCCTAAACACAAGGCAAAACACAGTTGCCGAAGATTCTTGAATGTAAAATAGTTTTTTCTCATAATTATTTGTTTTTGGTTAATATTTTTTTATAAAAATAACAATAATAAAATGATATTCATTTTTTTATCTTAAAATTAAAGTCAAATTTATTATTTTTGTGATATTGATAAAAAATAACATTACTACCACCTAAGCTTTTGAGTGATTCTTAAAAAGGAATTCATTTTTTTGTTGAATTTTTCACAAATAGTATATTATTAAAACATTTTAAAACACAAACAAGGCTTTAAAAAAAAATTTTAACCAAAAACATCTTTATTTAAGTTAAAACAGAAAAAAGCAATACAAGTTTTAATAAACACAACAAACACTTATTCTCATATAGATTGTTCACTATTTTTTGTACAAACAAATACTTTTGATTTGGGTAATAAAACCTTATATTTGCAGTCCAATAAATGGGGTCGACTGGTTTTGACAGCAAGTCGAATTGAAAAGTAAGCACGTCGAGCATTGAGACCTTGCTCGGAAATATAAGATCTCACACTTTTAAACGGCGAAAATAACTACGCTTTAGCTGCATAATCCGAATTATAGTACGATTACGCCACGTTCCTACAAGGTAGGAAAGCTGGATTCTCCTTGAAAGCCTTGGTTTGTGGCGGTCAGTACAGGGGAACCGTAAAAATAAACCTAGATTACTATGAGCTTCGGGTAGTAGTCGAAATTAAGAAGATAAGTTGGATGTGGCTGTTTCTGGCCAAGCATTCAATCGAAAATTCAAGCAGAAACTAAGCGTGTAGAAAGCTTTTTAGTTGCTTGTTTGGACCCGAGTTCGATTCTCGGCGACTCCACTTTTACAATTTCAAATCAGAGCAAAAGCCTGTAAATCGTAGGATTTACAGGCTTTTTTTTATCATAAAAAATTAATCAAAAAAACACTATATAATAAAGTTTGTATACTTAAGCAACAACCTATACCTTTTTCCTTTTATTTTCCTCACCCTATTTTTAAGCATTAGAATAAACCTAATAATAACATTTTTTTTCATTCTCCGAATTTCTCTCTTTAGGTTTTGATTTTCAGCTTTTGCAGCTTGTAATTTGTTTAAAAAAAAGGTGTACTGATTATGATGAACTACCAAATCATCAAAATTGGCATAGAGGTACTCTACTCTTTCCTTAATGATTGAACCAATTGTAAAAAAAGACAATCTATCTTTTACAAATTGGCTTGCATTTATAGCTTTCATTTCTCTTAGCGCTACATTTTCAAAAACCATTCGAAGTTGTTCAACTGCATCATCAAGTAAAGGATTACCCCAAAGGGTTTTGGAACAAAACGTCGCATCTGAATTTTCAATATATCCAAGTTCAAAATCTACTAAAAAGCTATTATCTTCATTCATGAACTCAGTGTTTCCTGAATAATTCGTTGCGACAACTGGTTTGCCTAGATACATAGCCTCGGCTAAAGTTAATCCAAATCCTTCGGCATGATGCATAGAAACATAAGCATCGCAAGATTGAATTAATTGATTAACACCATCTTTATCTAGTGCAAGCTCGTAAATTTTAATATTATTAGAGAGGCATTGTTCCAAACGTTGTCGGCTTTTTTTATGTTTTGATGCACCAACGGTCTTGATAACCAATTCTACATCATCTCTATCACCAAAAGCTTTTTTGAATGCTTCAATCAAAAAAAAAGGATTCTTTCTTTCTACCGAACTGTGATAACTGAATATGAATAAAAAGCTAAACTTAGTGTTATCGATATATTCTACTACCTGCTGGTTCAAAACGGACTGAATTTCAACTTCAACAGGGTGTGGTACTATCTTTATAGGATTAGGAAATGTTTTTTTGAATATGTTTTTGCAATATTCTGAGGTGGTCCAAATTTCATTAAACAGATTTAAATTTTCTGCTAATTCAGGAGCCATATATTCTGATTCCCAAACCATAAAAAGAATGGAATATCTTTGTTTAAAAAAATAAGGATCAATTAGACCAAAAAAGGATTCCAAATCATTTAACGAGATTTGCACTAAATTGATGGCATACAGCAATGCATACTGATAATCCGAATCGTTTTTAATCTTATCATAATTGATTAAATTGACTGGAATATCGTGTTTTTGTGCGGCTTTTATATTCAACCTTACCGCCTCTCCTAGTCCAAACATACCTTCTGTATATCCTACTACGTTAATTCCTTTTTGATAAGTTTGCATACTTTATAAAAATAGTTAGTTGACTTCTAAAGATTGAAGGGAAACCAAGTTTTTATATGTCCCATTCATTTTTAATAACTCTTCATGATTTCCTTGTTCTACAATCATTCCATTATGCATTACAACAATTAAATCCGCATTTTGAATGGTAGATAATCTATGAGCAATCACTATTGATGTTCGATTTTCCATCATATTTTCTAGAGCATTTTGTACCAATTTTTCAGATTCTGTATCCAAAGCAGAAGTCGCTTCGTCAAGAATCATGATGGGGGGATTCTTCATTACAGCTCTACTAATTGCAATTCGCTGACGCTGACCTCCCGAAAGCAAAGAACCACCATCACCCACATTGTTTTGATACTGTTTAGGGAAATCCGAAATAAAACCGTGAGCATTGGCAATTTTGGCTGCTTCTATAATTTTTTCTTCACTGCTATTTTCGATTCCCAAAGAAATATTATTCGCAATGGTATCATTGAATAGAATAGAATCTTGGGCTACAATTCCCATTTGTTCTCGTAGCGATTTAGTTGCAACATCTCTAATATCGATTCCGTCAAAAGTGATACTTCCTTCGGTTACATCATAAAAACGGGTAATTAAATTGGCAATAGTAGATTTTCCGCTACCAGATTGTCCAACAAGAGCAATAATTTTCCCTTTTGGAATAGTCAAATTAAAGTTCTTCAACACATAGTCATCCTTGTACTTAAAGCTTACATTATTGAATTTTATTTCGTGTTGAAAATCTGTTATTTGCTTCGCATCGGGTTTGTCTTGGAGTGGATTTACAGCATCCAAAATAAACGCTACTCGTTCATAAGCCGCGCTACCTCCTTGAAAGTCATGAAGTGCCCGAGTAATCGCTTTGGCTGGTGTTAAAATTTGATAAGCCAATCCCATGTAAGCCAAAAAAGCACCGCCACTCAGGGACTTATCGATAAGCACCAGCGATCCTCCGTAGACCAGTAAAATCGAAATAACAAGTATTCCCAAGAATTCACTTATAGGAGAGGACAAACTCATGATTTTTCCAACAGTATTGTTTAGTGAATTGATGTCGTTAGTAAAAGCATTAAATTTTTTGGTAAAAAATTGTTCCGAGGTGAAATTTTTAATGATTTTTATGCCTCCCAACGTTTCTTCTATATTCGAAATCAAATGACCTTCTAACTCAAAAATGTTACCCGACTGGCTTTTGATACCTTTCCCAAGCTTTGATATTAAAAATCCAGAAATTGGGATAAAAAAGAACACAAAAATGGTTAATTTCCAGCTGATAGCAATCATCCCCACCAAAGTAAAGATGATCGTCAAAGGCTCTCTAATCATCATCAAAACGTTCATAAACGAGACTTTAATTGTATTGATATCAGAAGTCATTCTAGCAATAAGATCTCCTTTTCTTTCATTAGAAAAAAAACCAACATTAAGCGAGATTACTTTTTTATAAACATCTTGTCTTAAGTCTTTTAAAATACCATTGTTTAGATACGTCATATACACTATCGAAAGGTAACTGAACAAATTCTTTAGCAAAAAGGTACTCAACACAAAACCAACAATGGTAATGAGAGTAACCAATGGTCCACTAGTTTCGTTAAGGTGCGTAATGTAGAAATTGAGATAATTTTCTATGTAATGAATATCAAAATCTTGAATTCCGTTAAAGGCTGGTTTTACTCTTATTTTTTCACTCTCTTCGAAGAGTACTTTCATCATTGGAAGCAAAGAAAGCATAGAAATAGAAGAAAAAAGAGCGTATAGAATATTAAAAATGATACTTAAAATTTGGAACTTTTTATAGGGAATTAAATATTTAAGAAAGCGTTTAAAATTCTTCATTTACTAAAATTAAAATAGAGTTTATTGACTTAAAATACTTTTATAAACCGTCATGTATTCTTTGGCAGCCGATTCCCATGTAAATTTTTGAGCTCTTTTTTTATAGGCTAATACATAATATTCTTTGTCTTGCGAATAGCTATTCATACCTTCAACAAAAACATCGGCCATAGTCTCGGGATCAAAATTGTCCCAATAAAAAGCCTGTTTCCCACCTATCTCAGGCAAAGAAGTCTTATTGGATAAAAAAACAGGCTTACCAAATGTCATGGCTTCAAGGACCGGAAGTCCAAAACCTTCTCTCAAGGAAGGAAAAGCAAAAGCAAGGCAATTTTTGTAATAATAGATTTTGTCTGATTCTGAAATTGTTCCAAGTAAAAAAACTCTATCTTCTAATCTATGATGTTCTATTCTTTGCTTTAAAACCTCAGCATATCCTGTTTTCAATTCTCCTGCAATAACCAATTGTATATCTGGCAAAAATCTCAACATATCGATTAAAGTGTGAAAATTCTTTTTCTCTACCACCTGACCAATTGAAAAAATAAATGGCTTTTGAGGAATAAAACCCGAACAAACATTATCGAAATGATTCGCACAATCATAATTTAGATTATTACCATTGTAAATTACATACTCAGGAACATTAGGAATATCAAAATGAGCATGTGTACTCGTTTTGGCATATTCAGAAATATAGACAATAGCATCACTTCGTTGGATTTTATTTTTGAATTGATTAATTCTAAAATCTAATTTATCACCTTTATCTTCTTCTAAAAAGTTGACATCGTGTATGGTCAAAAGATAGGGTACTGACAAGGAAGCGGGTTCAATTTTTGTATTTTGGTTTACTGAATGCCATAAATTAACATTCTTTTTAATTCTAAAAAAAGGATATCGGGTAATGGGTAAATAAGTATTGTAAGAAACACGTGCCCCTAACGCTTTCTTCACCATGTTGTTGTTACAATTCAGTATAACTTCATGTTCATTTAAAAATTCGGTTTCGTAGCTTAAAGCTTTGGCTAAATTAAAATTGAATTGACCAAAACCCGTATGTAATTTTTTGATGTTGTGTGTTTCAAGAAATATTCTTTTGGTTGCTTTAGTTTCTTTCATACTACTTAGTGTATTGGGGTTAGTATAGCTCACACCTTGTAATTACTTGATAAAAACTAAATGTTTACATCACAAATTTGAAGGTATATGCTGTAGAGAAGTAAAAAACCAAATGGTTGCGTCGAAAAAAAACTGTAGTGTGTAAAAAAACCATAAAATGAATTACGTTTTACATTAAAAACAGAAAATAATTAAACTGAAAAGCAATACAAACAGTCCTAAATGTTTTTTATAGAATACCAAATAAGCACTGAAAAAGGAACATTCTTTGGTTTATATTGGTTCCAAACGAGCTATAGTTCTCCTGTTTTTTTGTACCTTACAACAAGTTATATCTAATACACTACCATGTCAAGACGAGATCGACTACAGCAAATGCCTTTGTATCAAAAGGCTGAACAAATTTTAAAAATCACGATGGGTCTAGTAGAAATTGTTCCAAAAGACAATGAATTTTTGCAAGAAACCACCGTGCGTTTTATGATGGAAAATGCCATGATTATTCCAGCGAAGATTGCTGGCGCTAGCGCTATTGATTTGTATGATTTAAAAATGGAAAATGCTACGCTAATACGAAAAGCTGCCAGAGAATTATATGTTCAAGCGGGCAGTTTACGCTATGAAGAAGGTATCACAGACAAAGATTACATTCGGTTATTAAGAAGCGAAATAGAGGAGTTCAGACTTTTGTTTGTGGACTGGGTAGAAAATTTTGATCAATGGAATTATATCAAAGACAATTGGGGCTTGTTTAATCCGCCAGGCGTAAGTGCTCACGACAAAGATCCTGACGAGGATATTCCTTTTGACCCTAACGCTTTTTTTGAAAATATGGGTGATGACGAAGATAATGAGGAGGAAAATGATGAGGAATGAAAACTCTTTGATTTCCTAAATCTGTCAAGGATAGTAACGGAAAGCCCGTAAAGGAAGCTGTTTTTTTTTATAAAACAAACCCCAATAGAGCGACCAACGGAAGCTCCTTTTGGGGTTATGTTTTATGAACGGGTTCCTGCGGACTTGTAGTGGATAGCCTGCCCGGACAGCCAACTACTTATCTTAAAGTAATAAAGTAGAAAAACCTTGTCTTAAAAAAACAATTAGGTATTGTTATTTGGAAAATTCTACTTTTTTTAGTTTTTCCCATCCGCCACGTGTGAAATCAGGAATTTGAACAGGTGCCGAATTATTATCTAATGATAGCTCGGTAAGCGGCGCCAAACATGACCACTCAGCCAAATCGTAAACGTCCATATCTAGTGGTAATCCGTTTTGCAAACAATAGATCAAACGATAATCCATGATGTAATCCATTCCGCCGTGCCCTCCTACTTTCTTAGCTTTTTCTTCGATATCGACTACAATTGGGTTTTTGTACTTTTTCATTAAAGCTTCTTTTACTTCTTTGGGTACGAAACTATGGGCGTTTAAATTTTCATGATTTGGCGCTACATCTTTGTCTAGGTTTTTAGAATCCAGAGCATAACCTTCTAATGGATATTTGTTGGCAAACCCTTTGGTACCCGTTAATTGATACATTCTTGAATAAGGTCTTGGGTTAGCCACATCGTGTTGTATGTGAATAGTTTTGCCTTTTTCGGTACGAATCATGGTCATGGTATGATCGCCATTGCGAAAATCTTTCAACTCTTGTCCTTTGGTTTCTTTTATGAATGCAGGAATCCCCACCGCTTTGGTATCCATAGACACTAAATAATTCATTTTGTCGCCACGATGGATATTCAAGGCCAAACAAGCTGGTCCCATACCATGAGTTGCATAAATATCGCCACGATGTTTGGTATTGTAATCTAAGCGCCAATTGTTCCAATATTCACCCCAAAACGGTTCTAAATTATGAATGTAAGCTCCTTCAGCGTGCAAAATTTCACCAAAAACTCCTTGCTGTGCCATATTCAATGTGGTTAATTCAAAAAAATCGTAGACACAATTTTCTAACTGCATGCAATGTTTACGGGTCTTCTCGGAGGTATTGATTAAGTCCCAAATTTCGTCCATCGTCATGGCACCAGGTACTTCAATGGCAACGTTTTTTCCATCTTTCATAGCTTGTACTCCAATTTGTGCATGATGTTTCCAATCGGTAGCAATATATACCAAATCTACATTGGGAAGAGCTGTTACTTGACGCCAAGCGTTTTCATTGCCAAAAAATTCTTTGGCCTTTGGGAAACCATTTTTTACTAAAGTCTCGTTGGATGCTTTTGTATTGGATTCGAGCATATCACAAAGTGCCACTATTTCTACACCTGGAATTTGTGTCATGCGCTCTACTGCCCCAGAACCTCTCATACCTAAGCCTATAAAAGCTATCCTTACCGTTGGAATTGGAGCAATAGCCAAACGCAATACATCGGTTTGTCCTTTGGGACGTTTGGGAGTTGGTGTTTTTATCATCTGCGCATTGACATGCGTCCATCCAAGAAAAAGACAAAAAACAAGAATAAAATTAATACAACGCGTTTTCATAATGATTTATAGTTAGTTGATTTATTGTTAATGATAGACTAAAACTCAAAAGCTAACAGCATAAAAATACAAATAATTGATATCGAATAAATTACAACAAAACAATCTCTTGGTAATTTAAAAAAAGCATTTATTCTAAGTTTCTTTTTGCAATGCTAGGGAACGAAACTAGCTATTCTAAAGTAAAAAAACAAGGATTTCTACAAATAATGTGTTCGAACACATTGTACAAAAAAAGGAAATCGAAGGTAGTTACATAAAACAGAACTTAAGAGCGATTTTTTGAAAATTAATCAATATAAAAAGAAGCGTTTTCTGTATTTATAATATCGATGGGTAAAAATTTTTGTGAAGGAATATTTTTTTCAAAAAGGAAATTTTCAACCAATGCATTGATGGCTAAGTAGACTTGTTCTTTGGGTTTTTGATGGATCAGAAATTCAATCACTTCATCATTTAGGTATTCGATATTAGCCGCAATCAAGTCATACCCAATGATACGCAAACCTTTGTACTGGTGTTTTTTAACAATTTTAGCGACTTGATAAGCTTTGGATGTAGTCACAAAAAAACCGACAATATTTGGATTAATGCTCAAAATTTGTGTCAATTGTTTTTCTATAGTAACACTTTCGAGTATTAAGGTTGATATTCTCAAACCATGATTTTGTTTTTCATCAAAATAGGCTCTGAATCCTTTCTCCTTTTCTTGCATATGAACCGCATTTTGAAAGGTTTCGTCTAAATGCACAATGAAAATTTCACCAGTATCTACTATAGCATTCATCAATTTGGCAGCTACTCTTCCGCTTAGATACAAATCTTGACCAACAAAACTTTGGATACAATCTGATTCTACTTGAGTATTAAATACTGTAACTCGAATACCTTGTGCATAAAAATCGGCTACCGCATCTTTGGTCTCTTGATGAAACAAAGGTGCCAACAAAACAACATTAGGTGTTAGTGCCAATACCTCTTTGCAAATTGCTAAAAATGAAGCTGTGCTATTGGGGTCGAAGTAAAAAGCTTCAATCACCAAACTATACATTTTAAACTCTTTTATAGCCTGTTCTATTCCAGTCAAACAAGGCGCCCAAAAAGGATCTTTTTCAGGATCTGGAAGAATGACACAAAGGTAAAGTGTTTTATTGTTTTTTAAATTCCGTGCTATCAAATTGGGTTGATAATCAATTTCACTTAGCACTCTATTGATGTTTTCTAAAGCTTTAGAAGAAACTTTGCCTCGATTATGCAATACTCTATCAACAGTTCCTTTCGAAACTCCTGCTAGTTGCGCAATATCTTTAATGGTGTATTTTTTATTCATTCAAAGAATACTATCAAGCTTTTGAAAACAGTTAAAAATAATTTTTGATTAGCAATCTATGACATACGTCAAAGGCCAGACATTAGATAACAAAAACATTACAAATCGACCAATGAAGCAATAGTAATTTGTTGCATAGATTTGAGTGTTTCTTCGCGAACAGAAATTAAACCGTGACGCAAATGACAGGTTGCTTCATTTTTGCAATCTGCGCAAGGTTCGTAGAAGTTAAGCGAAGCGCAAGGCAATAAAGCAATGGCTCCATCAAACAAACGGTGAACATCGGCTAACGTAATATCGTGTTTTGATTTCAAAAGATAATACCCGCCTAATTTACCTTGTCTACTTCCTACAAAATGTGCTCGTTTTAAATCTAATAGAATTTGCTCCAAAAATTTTTTGGGAATATTGGCTCCTTCAGAGATTGCAAAAGTCTTGGCTATTTCACCATCCTTTTGTTGAGCCAAATACAAGAGAGCTTTTAAAGCATATTTAGTTTTTTGTGATAGCATTTTGATTATTTTCTGCTAAAATACAAAAAAACCAATACAGCGAATAGAAATTAGTAAAGTGTAATCACTTAGTTTTATAATACTCTATGTATAATAACTTCTTAGGAATCAATAAAAAAACCGTCTCTTTTTTGGTATTCGTAGAGACGGCTTATATAATGACCATTAGCTGATTCTTATCTATAGGTACTAATTCAAATGATAAAATAATTTAAGAACAAATTTACAAAGCCAATAGACTAGTATTGAAACTATAGCTCCTGCTAGCAAAAATGCGAGAAGATTAATCATCACATTCGGAATCAATCGCCATCGATGAGGCACGTACTTGGGCTCACGACTCAATTGTTCCTGTAACTTGGTGGTCACTATTTTTATTTTCTTCTTGATAGGATTTCGATTTATTTTTCGAGTTCACGAATGTAATTTACCAATTCCCATCGTTGATCCTCTGTTAACAACTCTTCATAAGCAGCCATTGGAGGTTTACCATTAGTTATTTTCCAAAAAATTACACCGTCGGATTCTTTTTTTACTTTGAAAGCCAAAAAGTTGGCTGGCTTTTTATCTAATGTTAGTCCTGCTTCTCCATTTCCTTTTCCTTTTATTCCGTGACACAGTACACACATTTGTTCATAAATACGTTTTCCTTCTGCTGCGGCTTTAGCATTTCCTTTGAAAGGATTTTTGAGTGCATCAGCAGTTTTTGGAGCTTTCCAATCTGACTCTTGAGCAAAAGCAAATTGTCCTCCGATGATAAACAAAACCACAACTAATAAATAAGAAAAATTGGTTTTCATAGCGAAATCGATTTAGTATTATTACTCAAATTTATAACAAATACTACTCGAAAAGACTGATAAATATCATTAAAACAAAAATTAGTAAAGATTTATAACATTTTTAGTATAAGAAAATATAAAAAAACGCCTCAATACCAAGGTACGAGGCGTTTAGTTAAGTAAAAAATTAATTTACAATATATAATCCGTATTGATAAAATTGGATTCTTTGCTATTTAATAAATCTTGCAGAATCGCATTATTGTAAGCATTGTCTTTTGACGCTACAAAAGTTCTGATAGAAAATGAACGCAACGCATCATGAATACTCAATGTAGCAACAGCTGAATCTTTTCGTCCAGTAAATGGGAACACGTCTGGACCTCTTTGACAAGAGCTATTTAAGTTTACTCTACAAACCAAATTGACCAAAGTATCAATTAGTGGCGCAATGGTTTTGATGTCTTTTCCAAACAAACTTACTTGCTGTCCGTAATTGGATTCCGCCATGTCATTCAACGGCTCCTGAATGTCTTTGAAAGTTAGAATAGGAACGATTGGTCCAAATTGCTCTTCATGATACACTCGCATGTCTTTATTTACTGGAAAAACAACCGCAGGAAAAATTGAATTTTCGGTTTTTTGCCCCCCTTTGGCATTGATAACTTTTGCCCCTTTGGCGACAGCATCATCAATTAATTCTTGAATATAATTGGGTTTTTCAACTTCTGGAAGTGGTGTAAGCATTACCCCTTTTTCCCATGGATTTCCATATTTTAATTCGTCAACTTTGGCTGCAAAACGCGTATTAAATTCACTTGCAATCGATTCGTGAACATACAATACTTTCAAAGCAGTACAACGTTGTCCGTTGAAGGAAAGAGCACCTGTTATACATTCTTGAATTGCCAAATCCAAATCGGCATCAGGCAAAATGATTGCTGGATTTTTAGCTTCTAAACCTAAAATCAAACGCAAGCGGTTTTTATTTGGGTGCTGGTCTTGTAGAGCAATAGCTGATTTACTGTTACCAATCAAAGCCAATAAATCTACTTTTCCAGATTGCATTACTGGGGTTGCTACCTCTCTTCCACGTCCATATAAAATGTTGATGGCTCCTTTTGGAAAACTACTTCTAAAAGCTTCTAATAAAGGAGAAATCAATAAAACTCCGTGTTTTGCAGGTTTAAAAATTACTGGATTTCCCATAATCAAAGCGGGAATCAGCAATGAAAAAGTTTCATTTAAAGGATAATTATAAGGTCCTAAACAAAGTACAACACCTAGTGGACCGCGACGAACCATGGCATGTATTCCTTGTACTTTTGAAAAATGAGCACTACGACTGTTTAGTTCTTTCAAACTTTCGATGGTGTCATAAATATATTCTACAGTTCGGTCAAACTCTTTTTCGGAATCGCCCAAGGACTTTCCAATTTCCCACATCAACAATTTCACCACTTCTTCTCTTGTTGATTTCATTTGAGAAACGAAGTTTTCCATACATTTGATACGGTCTGCAACCTTCATAGTAGGCCATAAGCCCTGACCATTATTATAAGCCTTGTGTGCAGCATCTACAGCCTCTAAAGCTTCGGCTTCTCCCATAAATGGAATAGAACCTAATAAAGTTGGAGCATAATCTTCAGTAGAGGAAATAGTTGAATATACGGGAGTTGTTTTTCCTGTCCATTTTTTTAACTCACCATTTACGAGATAAGTATCTTGATTGACTAAAGTAGTTATTTGATATTCTTGAGGTATTACATTCATTGATAATAATTTAAAAATTAATATTTAGAAAAACGGCAACGCTTTAGTCTGGCGCTACAATTTCTCCGTTCCAGGCCAAAATACCTCCTAATAAATTATAGGCATTTTCAAAACCTAATTCGTTCATGATTTCACAAGCTTTTGCACTTCTTGCACCAGAACGACAGTACACATAATAATTTTTAGACTTATCCAAAGCTTCTATAGCCGAGATAAACGCCGGACCTTGGTGAATATCTATATTTATAGCCGAAGCAATAATCCCATCATTGTATTCGTCTTCAGTTCTTACATCAAGTATAACTGCATTTGAATCGGCTTCTAATTGCTCAATCCAATCTTCTTGTGTTAAATTCATAGCTCTCTTTTTTTGTAAAATTACAATGTTTTGTAGAAACAAAAAGGCGAAAAAATGTTAAATGGATAATATTTCGTAGAAAACGATATCGTAAATTACAAAAAACAACAAAATTGCATTTTTACAAAATTATCATCAATAAAGCATTATAAATCATAAATAATTGAATTATTTTTTGAATAATAACACAAAAAAAGACATTTACACAACAAAGCTGAAACATTACAATCAATCGATTTTGTGCTATATTTGTAGTACAAAAAAACAACACAACACAACCCCATGAGCTCTTCCCTAAAACAAACTTTTCCCTCATTTTCGAATACATTAATCGACGCAATTGATGAAAATGCCAACGAACAATTTATTTCAGCTGGAACAGTAATTATGCGTACCGGACAGTACATCAAGAATACAATGCTTGTAATTAGTGGGAAGATTAAAATTTATCGCGAAGATGAGGATGGAGGAGAATTTTTCATGTATTATTTACAACCGGGTCAAGCTTGTGCTCTCTCTATGGTGTGTGCTACCAAAAGTGAAAAAAGTCAAATTATGGCCAAGGTAGTCGAAGATGCCGAACTCATTTCGGTGCCTTTAGCATTGATGGACAAATGGATGATGGAGCACCGTTCTTGGTATGAGTTTGTGGTTGCTACGTACCGCAATCGTTTTGAAGAAGTCCTAGAAGTATTGGATAGTGTAGCATTTAGAGCCATGGACGAGCGTTTAGAATTTTATCTAAAACGCCAAGTTGCTTCTTGTGGTTGCAAAGATTTAAAATTATCCCATCAAGAAATTGGCATGGATTTAAATACTTCGAGAGAAGTTATTTCGAGACTCTTAAAAAAAATGGAGCAAAGAGGTTTAGTAAAATTGCATCGCAACCATATCGAAGTTTTGACTAAGTAAATTCCAAAACAACTTCAACTTCCTACTCTAAATTACAAACATTGTGACTTAAAATTCGAATGTGACAAAAATTACCAAAGACTAAAAAGTAAAGTCACATCTTTGCAGCACAAAAAAAAGAAACATGGAATATATTGGCTATTTTGCTTCAATTATTATTGGTCTATCATTGGGACTCATTGGCGGTGGGGGTTCTATATTGACAATTCCTATTTTGGTTTATTTATTCAAAATCGACCCAGAATTGGCAACAAGCTATTCCTTGTTTATTGTTGGATTATCTGCCTTATTTGGTTGTTATAGCCATTATAAAATGGGAAATTTAAAAATAAAAGCCGCTTTATATTTCGCCTTTCCATCGGTCTTTTCAATTCTGATAATACGTGAAGTTATCTTTCCGCAGATTGCTTCTACCTTATTTTCTATTGCTAGTTTTCAAGTTTCGAAAGACTTTTTAATCATGATTGTCTTTTCGGTTTTGATGATATTGGCTGCTGTCTCAATGATAAGAAGAAAGTTACCCGAAATTGTATCGACTTCTACTAATTATGTTCAATTAGGACTTATTGGATTTGTCGTTGGCATTATTACGGGTTTCTTGGGTGCTGGTGGTGGTTTTTTAATTATTCCAGCCTTGCTCTTTTTTGCTAATTTACCTATGAAACAAGCCGTTGGCACTTCGCTTTTAATCATTTTCATCAATTCAGCCATTGGCTTTGGAGGTGATTTATACATCGGAACCCCAATCGATTATACTTTTTTACTCACTATAGCCGCTATGGCTTTTATCGGAATTCTAATTGGGAGTCAGCTCTCTAAAAAAATTGACGGAGCCAAACTCAAACCTCTCTTCGGTTGGTTTATTTTGGTGATGGGCATTTACATCATTACCAAAGAAGTCTTTTTTTAGTCCATAAATATGTAACATTTATCACTTTTTCTATAAAAAATCAATAGTACCTTTGTGTACTCAATAAAACAAAATACCATGCAAATAGAACAAATATATACAGGTTGTTTGGCTCAAGGAGCCTACTATATTACTTCAAATGGAGAAGCGGCTATCATTGACCCGTTGAGAGAAGTACAGCCGTATTTAGACCGTTTGAAACGAGATAACGTTCGTTTAAAATATATTTTTGAAACGCATTTCCATGCTGATTTCGTTTCGGGCCATTTGGATTTAAGCAAAGCTACTAATGCGCCCATTGTATATGGTCCAACTGCAAAACCAGAATTTGAAGCCATTGTAGCTACAGATAAACAGATTTTTGAAATTGGAAACATCAAAATTAAAGTATTGCACACTCCAGGACATACCATGGAAAGTGCAACCTATTTGTTGATTGACGAAACAGGTAAAGAACATGCTATATTTTCTGGAGATACTTTATTTATTGGGGATGTAGGCCGCCCAGACTTGGCACAAAAAGCCTCAGGAATGACACAGGAACAATTGGCAGGCATTTTATTTCATTCGTTAAGAAATAAAATCATGACACTCGCTGACGATGTGATTGTATATCCTGCGCACGGTGCTGGAAGTGCTTGTGGCAAGAACATGAGCAAAGAAACGGTTTCTACAATTGGACAACAAAAAGCCACCAATTACGCCTTAAGAGCCAACATGACCGAAGCCGAATTTATAAAAGAAGTAACCGATGGTTTGCTTCCTCCTCCAGCCTATTTTGGGATGAATGTAGCGATGAATAAAAAAGGCTACGAAAGTTTTGACAAAGTTTTGCATAACGGTATGCAAGCACTTTCTGCAGATGATTTTGAAAGAATTGCTGATGAGACTGGCGCCTTGGTTTTAGATACTCGCAATAGTGGTGATTTTTATAAAGCCTTTATACCACAATCTATTAATATTGGGATTAATGGCGATTTTGCCCCTTGGGTTGGCGCTATGATTGCCGATGTGCAACAACCGCTTCTTTTGGTCACTGAGAAAGGACGTGAAGAAGAAACTGTAACCCGATTGAGTCGTGTGGGTTTTGACCATATTTTAGGGCATCTTGAAGGTGGTTTTGAGTCATGGACAAAAGCCAATAAAGAAATTGACACCATCCATAGGATTTCAGCTGCTGAGTTCGAACAAAAGGTAAACACCGATAAAGATGTTATCATTGATATTAGAAAAGAAAGTGAATACAGTGCAGAACACGTAGCTGATGCATATAATAAACCCTTATCCGCCATAAATGACTGGATAACCACTATCGACCCGAAACAACATTTCTTTATGCATTGTGCAGGTGGATATCGTAGTATGATTGCGGCTTCTATTTTGCAAGCGAGAGGATTTAGAAATTTCACAGAAATTGAAGGCGGTTTTGGCGCTATAGCAAAAACAACAGTTCCTAAAACAGATTTTGTTTGCCAAAGCAAAGTGTTGAAATAAGGTAGAGGTTAGAAATTAGAAGTTAGAAGTTTTGCATTCTTTGCGTAATCCTTAGCGAACCTTGCGGTTAGAAATACAAGAAGTAGATAAAGCTTGGAAAAGACAGTTCTTGAACAAATAGTACATTAACAACTAAAATTAATCATCATGAAAAAAAACATGGGTGTTACCGACAAAAGAATTCGAGTTTTTATAGCCGTCTTGCTTTTTGCGCTATACTATTTCAAAATAATTGAAGGAACTTTAGGGATGATTGGATTAGGATTAGCTTTGATATTTGTGTTAACGAGTTTTATTAGTTTTTGTCCGTTGTATGCGCCATTTGGAATTACAACTTGTAAATGAAAATAAGAATGGAAGGTATTACTTGTTGTGTAAAGAGTTGCGAGAAACCGCTAGACGAATCCTATTGGGATTTACAATACCAATCTGAAACTACGGGTTGGGATTTGGGAACGATTTCTCCACCTATCAAAGCGTATGTTGACCAATTGAAAGACACTACAATTTCGGTATTGATTCCGGGTTGTGGGAATACGTATGAAGCGGAATACCTTTTAGAAAAAGGGTTTACCAACATTACAGTGATTGATATTGCCCCGACTCTGGTTCAAAAATTAAATGAAAAATTCAAAAATACTAATGCTATTCGTGTTATTCACGGGGATTTTTTTGAACATAAGGGTAGCTATGATTTGATTTTGGAACAAACTTTCTTTTGTGCTTTGCCTCCGCAAATGCGTCAAAAATATGTTTGGAAAATGCATCACTTGTTATCCAAAAATGGAAAAATTGCGGGACTACTTTTTAATCGCAGTTTTGAGGTAAGTCCGCCTTTTGGAGGAAATACAACCGAATATGAACAGCTATTTTCGGAAGCTTTTCACCTTAAAATTCTAGAAACATCCTATAACTCGGTTACGCCAAGAGCGCAATCGGAATTGTTTTTTGTCTTTGAGAAAAAATCGGAAGTGATTGTGCAATGTTTCGCTTTGAGTGGCATCACTTGTTCGAATTGCACGAAAACGGTGCTTCAGAAAATTGGAGTTATTCCAGGAGTAATTAATGCACAAATCAACAGCACCTTCAGTGATTTGATTGTTATGAGTACCAACGAAATTTCACTGGAACAATTGAAAGAGGTACTTGCTTATGAACCAGAGTACAGTATTGCGCTTGTTGATTAAACTTTCGTATTGTTGTTTACTTTTAAGAAGATGATTTTTTTACAAGTTTAAGGCTTAAAGTATTTAAAATATACCTACAAGGTTTTGAAATCCTTGCAGGTTGTGAAGCCTACATTTTTTGATATCGGATTTCCTGCAAGGTTTTTTTTGAACCTTGTAGGTATTTATAAAGTATAGATTAGAAATGAAGACCTTTAAGGTTTCAGAAACCTTGAAGGAAATGGAGTTTCAAAAAAGGCCTACAATTTTTTGAAAACCTTAAAGGAAATTGAACTCAAAATATACCTACAAGGTTTTGAAAACCTTGCAGGAAATTGAACTCGGGTTTGCAATATAAAGAATAGCAACAATGAATACTAAGATGCAAATTGCTGCTCCTTAACCCCGATAGCAGCGGCATCCTTTGCTTTTTTTCTTTAAAAAAGCAAAGATATAGCGGATAGCGGGACGATGTTTCCTGAAAAGTCCATTTGTTGCTGTTCCTAAAAAACAATGATTCTGTATGACTATTTATATCTCATACCAAGATAAAAATACCAAAATTAACTTAGCGTCTCTGCGGCTTAGCGAGCCAAAGTTCACGCAAAGACGCAGAGACGCTAAGAACTGAAAATAAAAGTTTGTACATAACTTTCGATTATTAATGTACTCTGTGAGACGGTACCCATTATGAATAATTCTATACTTATAAATCATTGACACGAAAATGAAAACACTTTTATTTACCAATTGGCATTTGATGCGCTGGATACGCTTGGCTTTTGCCCTATTCTTATTTGGAGAGGCTTATGCTACTCGAGAATGGTTTTTTATTGTTTTTGGTTTGTTTTTCTTGCTACAAGCTTTGTTTAACTGGGGTTGCGGGACAAATGGTTGCGCTATTCCTAAAAAATAAATAGACTATGAATGCTTTTCAACAATTGATACAGAAAGACCAACCTGTTTTGGTTGACTTTTTCGCTACTTGGTGTGGTCCTTGCCAAATGCTCGCTCCTATTCTAAAACAAGTAAAGGAAAGCCTTGGAGAACGTATCACGATTATCAAAATTGATGTGGACAAAAATCAAGCGATTGCGGCTCAGTACCAAGTTCGCGGCGTACCCACTATGCTTTTGTTTCAAAACGGGAAACAATTGTGGAGACAATCTGGGGTGGTGAGCAAAGAAGAATTGGTCAAAATTATCGTAGAAAAAAGCAACGCATGAGTAAACAAGGCATAATAGTAACTGCGGTTGGAGTCGCCATTGGATTACTCGCGGGATATTGGTATTATGCAGCCATTGGTTGTTCTTCTGGGAGCTGCGCTATTACCTCAAAACCAATCAATAGCACTTTATACGGTGGGTTATTAGGAGGATTAATTGGCAATTTGTTTGAGAAAAAGCCCAAAAAATAGCTCCAATTTTATCTTGAACAAAAGTTACTTTTTTGATAAATGGCTAAAAAAAGCGGTAATATTTGATAGAAGTCAACTAAATTTGTAGGACTACTAAACACACTACTATGGATGTTGAAATATTAGCTCGAATCCAGTTTGCTTTTACTGTTGCCTTTCATTATATCTATCCGCCTTTGAGCATAGGCATTGGATTGCTTATCGTACTTTTTGAAAGTATTTATATCAAAACTGGCAACAAAGAATACGAAACTCTTACTCGTTTTTGGATTAAAATTTTCGCTTTAACTTTCGGAATTGGTGTTGCCACTGGCATCATTATGGAATTTGAATTTGGCACCAACTGGGCGGTGTATTCGCGTTATGTGGGTGACATTTTTGGTAGTGCACTAGCTGCCGAAGGTCTTTTTGCTTTTGGTCTAGAAAGTACCTTTTTGGGCGTATTGCTCTTTGGTTGGAATCGCGTAAAACCATGGGTGCATTTGGTTTCTACCATTGGTGTATTTTTAGGTTCTATGTTTTCGGCGGTTTGGATTGTAGTGGCTAATTCTTGGCAACAAACCCCAGCAGGCTATCATATCGTAGGTGAAGGCCTGCACGCTCGCGCTGAAGTAACCGATTTTTGGGCGATGGTCTTTAATCCTTCAAGTGTTGACCGATTGATACATACTTGGCAAGGGGCATTTTTGGCAGGGGCATTTTTAGTATTAAGTGTTCATGCCTACTACTTAAAAAAAGGACGCTTTGTTGCCATTTCTAAAAAAGCATTTCCGATTGCGTTGGGAGTAGCTACTTTCTTTTCTTTTACACAATTACTTTCTGGACACAGCTCTGCTGATGGAGTAGCCGTGAATCAGCCAGCAAAATTAGCAGCGATGGAAGGTCATTTTGAAAAAAATGCTCCCGCAGATTTATACCTTGTGGGTTGGGTGAATAAAAAAGACCAAACCGTAACAGGCATAGGTATTCCGGGTGGCTTATCGTTCTTGATTCATCAGGATTTTAAAACGCCTATCAAAGGTTTGAATGATTTTCCAGAACAAGACCGTCCTAGCCAAATCAATGCCGTGTTTCAATTTTACCATATTATGGTGGCTATTGGTTTGTTTTTGATTGCGCTTACTTTTTATGCGAGTTTCTTGTGGTTCAAAGGCAAATTGTTCGAAACCAAATGGCTATTGACTATTTTCTCTTATTCGGTGCTATTGCCTCAAATAGCCAATCAGGTGGGATGGTTTACGGCCGAAATGGGAAGACAACCTTGGGTAGTATATGGTCAGTTAAGAACGAGTCAGGCTTTCTCTCAAGAAGTTTCGGCTAACCAAATTTTATTTTCATTGGTGCTTTTTACGCTAGTATATTCTTTACTTTTGGTTTTATTCCTTTATTCTGTCAATAAAAAAGTAAAACACGGCCCCTATGATTCATCCGACGCTGTTTTAAACTGATTTACTCACCCACAACTTTACACTTATGGAGTATTTTTTAGGCATAGATTATCCCACGCTTTGGTATTTGGTCATTGGACTCTTATTCTCAGGTTACGCGATTTTAGAAGGATTTGATTTTGGTGCAGGTGCTTGGCATTTGTTTTTTAGAAAAGATTTGAGTCGCCGTATAGCCATCAATGCCATTGGTCCGGTTTGGGATGCCAATCAGGTTTGGTTGGTTATTGGAGGCGGGGCATTATTTGCAGGCTTCCCTGTAATGTATGCAACTATGCTTTCTGCCATGTATGTTCCGTTTATGATTTTCTTGTTTTTCAATGTACTTCGTGCGGCTGCTATCAAGTTTAGAAGTGCAGAGGAAATGGTGTGGTGGCGTAAAACTTGGGATATAGTATATAGCACTTCAAGTATAATGATTGCGTTTTTGTTAGGCGTTGTATTGGGTAATATTCTGCAAGGCTTTGCATTAGGCCCTAATTTTAGTTACAAAGGAGGCATCTTTTTTTCCTTTCTTAATCCCTATGCGATTATGGTTGGATTTACTACGCTATCGCTTTTTATGACGCAAGGCGCCATCTATTTATTGCTAAAAACCGAAGGAACTTTACACCAACGCTTGACTTTCCTACTCCGAAGAGGTATGATTTTTTTCATTGTTAGTTTTGGAATCACTTCGCTATACACGCTAATATTCATTCCTGGTGTAACTGAAAATTTTAGAAGCAATCCTATTTATTTCGCGGTTCCAGTGATTTCATTTTTGGCAGTAGCCAATGTACCAAGATTGGTATCCAAAAAACAATACATGCGGGCCTTGATTTTTTCGTCACTGACTATGTCGCTTTTGCTGATTTTGGTAGCCTTGCATTTGTACCCTACCCTATTGATTTCTACCATAAAACCTGAGTACAGTGTTACGATTTATAACGCTGCTTCTTCGCAAAAATCATTAGGAATTATGCTAACTATTGTGGCTATAGGTGCACCATTATTAGCGGCTTACTTTTTCTTTTTATACAAGACCTTTAATGGAAAAGTAAAATTAGACGATACTAGTTATTAAAGATCAGTCTTTAATCAAGACCCATTTTTGAATCATCTCCTGTAAATCTTTGGCAAGAATAGGTTTTGACAAATAATCGTTCATTCCGTATTCTAAACATTTTTCTCTTTCCCCATTCAGTATTCCTGCGGTAAGAGCGATAATTGGAACATTTTGATATTTCGAAATTTTTCTGATTTCAGAGGCCGCTTCGTACCCATTCATAATTGGCATTTGAATATCCATTAAAATAAGATCAAATCCTTGATTATTTCTAATAATTGCTATCGCTTCTTCTCCGTTTTTCGCTTCAATAATTTCTGCATTGGGAACAATTCTTTTGATTAGAGTAACAGCCAAAAAACGGTTTACTGAGTTGTCTTCGACAATCAAGACACTTAGATTGTCACCATTCAATTCTTGCTGCATTTCTACTTCAATTGTTTTTTCCTTAGTTTTCATTTTTAGTGAATTGATTTTTTCAAAGATAATAGAAAAATAGAAATCACTACCTTCACCTTGTTGGCTTTTCAGATGTAATTCACTCTTCATTAAACCTAGTAATTGATTTGAAATGGTCAATCCCAAACCTGTTCCTCCAAATTGTCGAGAAGTTGTGGCATCTTCCTGTACAAAAGATTGAAATATTTTTTCTTGATTTTTTCGCTTAATACCAATTCCGGTATCTTTTACCGAGAACTGGATAGTGTAGAATTGTTTTTGAACTTCCAAGACTTTCAAATCCACATTAATCTGACCAAATGAAGTAAATTTTAATGCATTATTGATTAAGTTAACTAACACTTGTTTAAGCCGTAAAGAGTCTGCCAAAATATATCTCGGCACATCCTCTTGAAAAGTAAGGTTTAGTTCAATTTGTTTTTGCTGTGCTTGAAATTTGAACAAATGAACGGTTTGATGTACTAATTCATATAAATCTACTTCTTCGATATTCAATTCTAATTTTCCCGATTCAATTTTAGAAAAATCCAAAATATTATTGATAATTCCCATTAAGGTAATGGCAGATTCATGAATCGTGTCCATGTATTCCATCTGGTTTTTATCAAGATAAGTCGCTGACAGCAAATCCGAAAAACCAATAATCCCATTTAAAGGTGTTCGGATTTCATGACTCATATTTGCAAGAAATTCTGTTTTGGCTTTATTGGCTTCCTCGGCTTTTTCTTTAGCTTTGGTCAATTCTATTTCTAATATCTTTCGTTCTGTCACATCTCGAATAGTCCCTACTAATACAGAAGGTTTACCCTCTTGATCAAATTTCAAAGAACCATTTCCGTGTAACCAACGTACCTGACCATCATTGGCTCTAATAATTTTATATTCTTTATTAAAGGGCTGCTTTTCACCTAAGACTTCTTTGGTAATATACTCTACCATAATCCCTTTATGATCTGGATGTACTAAGGAAAGCCATGCATACGAATTAAAATCATCTGATGATGAGATACCAAAAATAACATCCAAAAGTTTAGACCGAGTCCAAACATCCGTATTCAAATTGATGCTAAAGGTACCTATATTCGCGATTCGCTGGGTTTCAAGTAAAAATTGTTCATTTTCAATCAATAAAGCTTCGGCCGCTTTACGCTCTGTAATGTCACGCAAAATAGTTAAAACGGTTCCGTCGTGCAGCAACTTAGAATTAAGCTCTACATAAAGAACTTTGTTTTCCTTCAGAATAATTTTACGTTCGGACTGTACCGACAATCCTTTATGCAATTTTTCAAACTGTAAGGGTTTTATCAAAATATCATCATTGGCAACAAAATCAAAAATTGATTTGGTTAGCAATTCTTCTTCCGTAAAACCGGAAACTTTGCAAGCATTTTCATTAACACTCACAATACGACCATCGATAGTCGAAATAACAATAGCGTCCAACATTTGCTTGACTAACACTCGATATCGTTCTTCACTTTCTTGAACTTCTTTTTCTATTTTTTTTCGATCCGTAATGTCTTTTACAAAACCTAAGTAAGAGGTTTCAGAGAGCTTTACTGCATCCAACGACCACCATCTCAAACTTCCATCTTTATGAATAAATTGTAAATCTACATTGCAGCTACCATAATTCTTTACTTGATACAAGGTTTGCAAACATCGCTCGGGTGATTCAGGGTCGGTAAAATCAGTTGTAGACATGTCGAGTAATTCTTCTTTGGAAAATCCAGTTATTTTACTAGCAGATGGATTCACTTCCAAAAAACGTCCTTTTTCGTCGGCTACAAAAATACCATCTGGAGCATTTTCAATATAGCTCCTAAACTTACTATTGCTTTTCTCTTCTAAAGCTTTGATTTGGTTTTCTTTTTCAGCCTCTTGTCTTACTTTTAAGAGTAATTCTACTTCTTTTTTTTGGGTAATATCTTGTGCAACTCCTTTTAAACCAATAACCTTTTTTTTATCGTCTATTATTGGAATTGCTGTTGCGTAAAGCCATTTCTTACAATTATTTGGAAAATGAATTTGATGTTCGATTTCATAGGGAATTTGGGTTTTTACTATCCCGTCTAATTTACTATTTAATAGTTCCAAATCAGGAAGAGACAAATGCGATAAATAATCGGCATACAAATCATTTGTATTTTTATCGATTTCAAAAATGGCATACAATTCGTCAGACCAAATCAACTCTTCCGTGTCAAAATAAAAAACCCAACTTCCTGTTTTGGTTAACTTTTGACCATCATTAAGCAATAACTTACTAGCTAAACATTCTTGCTTAGTAATCTGAAATTCATTTACATCAAATGCATAAGCATGAAACAAATTAGAGGGCACATCAAACCAAAATCGCCATTGATAAAAAAAAGAATGTGCTGAGCTATCTAATACCTTAACAACAATCGTAGTAATACGTCCTGATTCTTTTGCTGTTTGAATACAAATTCTGGTGGCTTCAGTATCCGATGGAGCTATAATCTGTAGAAAAGAAGATTCTTCTAAATAATTACTATCAAAACCTAACAAAGAAAAATTAGGACTTAAAGAAACAAACTTTCCCAAAAGATTGAAAGTACAGAATAAATCCGTGCTTTTTTTGACAAAAGAATCATAAGCACTGTAAAAAAGAAGTTCTTTTTTTAATCGCTCAATTTCTTCCTGTTGTTGCTTTGAATGAAAACTCATACTACTTTTTTTAAATAACTACCAGTGCAATTGTATGAATTAATCGTGAAAATTTAATTTTTATAAATATACAATTATTTTGATTTAAAAATAACAAAACGACATTATTAATCACAAAAAAATAACAATTATCCAAACAAAGGCCTTTTAAAAAATAAATAAAAGAATTCTTATCTTTTTTTAAAAAACTTTTATTAAACCTATAACTAAAAATAGTTTAACTAAAAAAACACAAAAGTACACTTGAAAAAAACACAACCAATTGTTCAATAAAAAACAGGAAACTCGAAAATCAGCTATTTATAACAAACTATTACACCATAATAAATTCTTTTGTGCACTTTACATTTAGAAATCAAATGCAAAATAAATGTTAAAAACACAACATTTGTATATACATATAAAAAAAGTGTTACATTTGTATCGACAAATAAAGTAATTACAAACATGAAAATAGAAGAAGTTTTAAAAAGCACTATCGATTACAACGAATCGACACGAGCCATTTTAAATGTCATGTATACTCAAATTGTTCTGTCCGAGAATTTCAATGAAATTTTAAAACCTCACGACATTTCTGGAGAGCAATACAATGTACTTCGAATTTTGAGAGGTCAAAAAGGAACACCAGCCAATATGTGTGTGATTCAAGAGCGTATGTTAGCCAAAACAAGCAACACTACGCGATTAGTTGACAAGTTATTATTAAAAGAACTAGTAACTCGAAATGTTTGCCCTGACAACAGAAGAAAAATAGAAGTACTAATTACCGAAAAAGGTTTGCTACTGTTAAAAGAATTGGAACCTCAGATAAAAGAACATGAAGAATCTTTTGCCAACAACTTAACCATTGAAGAATTACAACAACTCAATTACTTATTAGAAAAATACAGAACTAAATAAATTAAATACATTATGAGTACATTTTTAAACCATCAAAATTGGAGATATGCTACCAAAAAATATGATGCTAGCAAAAAAATATCAAACGAAGATTTAAACACCCTGAAAGAAGCTATCCGCTTGAGTTCATCTTCTTACGGTTTACAATTATACAAAGTTTTTATTGTAGATAATCCAGAATTAAGAGCGCAATTACAGCCTGCAGCTTGGGGACAAAGTCAAATAACCGAAGCTTCTCACCTATTCGTTTTTGCTAATCAAACAACTGTTGGCAACGAAGACATAGAAGGTTACCTAAAAAATGCAGAAAAAACCAGAAATTTACCAGAAGGAGCTTTGAATGGCTATGGGGACTTTATGAAAGGAAGTCTTCTTAATCTATCAGACGACGTGAAAAAAGTTTGGACTGCTAAACAAACCTATTTGGCATTAGCCAATTTGTTGAATGCTGCTGCTGAATTAAAAATTGACGCTACTCCTATGGAAGGATTTGATCCTGCACAGTTTAATACTATTTTAGGTTTAGACAAATTAAACTTAAACGCTGCTGTAATCGCAGCTGTGGGCTACCGTCACGAAGATGACGATACACAACACTACACAAAAGTTAGAAAATCTAGCGAAGATTTATTTATTACTTTATAACTTTACAACTCAAATATTAATCTAAAAACCAATTTAACATGAAAAATTTAAAATCAATTGCATTAGCATTTTTAGTAGTAGCATCAGTATCAGTATCTGCACAAACCAAAAAAATTGATGTAGCAGGAAGTACTATCGAATGGTTAGGAAAAAAAGTAACAGGACAACACAATGGTACTGTTAACTTCAAAGAAGGAGCTTTAGTATTCAAAGGAAAAGCTTTAAAAGGTGGCTCTTTCACTGTTGATATGAACTCATTAACAGCAACTGACTTACAAGGAGAATACCAAGGAAAATTAAATGGTCACTTAAAAGCAGATGACTTTTTTGGAACAGCAAAATTCCCTACTGCTACTTTAGTATTCAAAAAAATTGGTTCTAAATCTAAAGATGTTTACGCAGTAACCGCTGACTTAACAATCAAAGGAATTACTAAACCAGTTACTTTTGATATTACTGTAAACGGAAATACAGCTACTACAACTTTTAATGTAGATAGAACTAAATACGATATTAAATATGGTTCAAAATCATTCTTCGAAAGCATTGGTGACAAAGCCATCAATGACGAGTTCGAATTGAAAGTGACTTTGAAATTCTAAGACAAAATACACTTACTGTAAGAGAAACTCTCAACTAAGTTTGAACATGCCCCAAAAAGTTAAACACTATTTGGGGCTTTTTTTTAATACAAAAAACAACCAATTTCTAGTTACCAAATAATTACTAAACTGTAAAATATAAACCAAATCCACTACTTTTAGTAATACAATCTTAACATAAATTCACAAATACCTTTAAAGACCACTACTACTTTTGATTAGTCAAAACAACAAAACATTAATAGACGTAGTTTAAACAAAAGTAAAAATGAAACAAAAAGTAGTACTTATCATTTTTGTCTTGAGCTTTTTATCTTCATCAGCTCAACAAGTAAAAGGAATTTATGGCGATACCAATTGGTTGCAAAATTGGACCAATTTCAAACCCGCTACAACTGAATATAAAGAACCCAATGCTATCTTATCTGGTGTAATTGATAAAGACACCAAACTTAGCAGCGACAACACCTATCGACTAGAAGGAACCGTATATGTTACCAATAATGCAATCTTAACCATAGAACCCGGAACAATAATTCGGGGTGACGAAATGACCTGTGGCACACTTGTAATTACCAAAGGAGCGAAAATCGTGGCCGAAGGAACCGAAAAAAATCCTATTGTATTTACTTCGAACAAAGTTACTACGGTCAGAAAACCCGGAGATTGGGGAGGAATCTTAGTCCTTGGAGATGCGCCTATCAACAAAGTTGGCATCAATGGACAAGCCTTATTGGATTTCAATTTAGATACTTCCAAATGTTCTTATGGTGGCCAAAATACTGAAAGTAATTCTGGTACATTAAAATACGTCCGAATTGAATATGCTGGAAGAAAACTAAATGCATTAAAAGAACTAAATGGATTGTCACTTGCTGGTGTAGGAAATAAAACAACTCTTAGTCACATTCAAATTAGTTACTCAAATGATGATTCATTTGAATGCTATGGTGGTGATGTAAAATTAGACCACTTAATATCTTATCGTACTACTGATGATGATTTTGATTTTACTCAAGGTGTACAAGCTAGCATTACAAATAGCATTGCTATCCGCCATCCATTTTCTTCGGATGCTGCAGGTTCAAGATGTTTTGAATTAGATTCGTATGACAAATTTGAAAACTACGACCCGAATAAAAAACTCAGCAACATACAAGCTAACAACATTACTTTAGTAAATATAGAAGAAAACAATCAGGGATTGGTAAGAGAATCTATTTACATAAAAGAAAAATGCTTCTTCTCTTTAAAAAATAGCATTGTTTCTGGTTTTGCTCCATTCTTATTAATGGAAGGCAAAATCGGATTAAACCCAGACAATTTAGCCAAAATAGCTTTAAAGGATATTATTGTAAACAATTGCAAAGGTTCAATTCTAAGCGAGGAAACGAGTCATAATGACAAACTAAAATATTGGCCAGATCCATCTGCAATGGGTATCGAATTTACTTCTATTGCAATTGCTGACTTATTCAAATCTTCTCAAATCAAAAACAATCCCGATTTCAGAAAAAAAGAAAGTACAATAGTAGTTAGTACCAATTAATTAGGTTTAAAACCAAAAAATTTCATCACGTTTTGCCAGAACACATCGATTTTAATCAAAAAAAACCAATCCTAATCTGATTGGTTTTTTTTCATTTTTACCACAAAATAATTTCTTTCTTTAATAAAAAAAGGGAGTATTGTTCTAAAATCAACATTTTTTCGCTTTAAAGTGTTAAGTTTTCTTTATTATTGTTTTATTTTATTACTTTAGTTTTTAAGTTTACCAAAAACAAAGAAAAGCCCCACATTAAAACAATAAATATGAAACAAAAAACTTTACTAATTATTTGCATCGCGTGTAGTTTATCTTTATTTGCACAAAAAGGAAATGGTATTAATGGCGACTCCAATTGGATGAATAATTGGACTAACTTTAAACCTGCAACAGCCGAATATCCTGAAGCTAATGAGGTTTTACCTGATATTATCAATAAAGACACTAAGCTAGTAAGTACAAAAACGTATCAACTAAACAATAGAGTTTATGTAACAAATAATGCAACCCTAACTATTGAGCCAGGAACTATCATAAGAGGAGGTGTAGGTGACATTGATTATTGTGGTACCTTAATTATCACCAAAGGAGCAAAACTTATTGCTGAAGGTACCGAAAAAGCTCCTATTATTTTTACTTCTGATAAGGCAGCTACAGTAAGAAAACCAGGAAACTGGGGTGGAATTATCATTTTGGGTAATGCTCCAGTAAATAAAATTGACAAAGACAACAAACATGTAATGACTGATTTCAATCTAGATCTTGCCCAAGCTACTTATGGGGGAGATAAACCAGATGATTATTCAGGTGTTTTGAAATATGTTCGTATAGAATATGCTGGTAAAAAGATAAATGGATCAAAAGAAATCAATGCCTTGATATTGGGAGGTGTTGGTAAAAAAACAATCATAGATCATGTACAAGTAAGTTACTCAAACGGTGATGCATTTCATTTAGCGGGCGGTGATGTCACTATGAAAAATTTAATTTCTTTCCGTTGTGATGATGATGACTTTGATTTCTCTGAGGGAGTTCAAGCAAACTTAAGCAATAGCATTGCCATTCGTCATCCATTCTCTTCAGGGTCTGGAAACTCAAGATGCTTTGAAATTGATTCTTATGATAAACCTGAAAACGCAGATTTAACTAAAAAACTTACAAATGTAAAAGCCAGCAACATTACTTTTGTAAATATCGAAGAAAACAATCAAGGATTAGTGCGTGAAGCGATTTACTTAAAAGAGAACTGTAACTTATCATTCACTAGCAGTGTAGTTTCAGGATTTGCTCCATTTTTACTATTAGGCGAAAAAATAACCTTGTCTCCAGAAAATTTTTCAAAGATTGAGTTAAAAAATATCACTCTTAACCGTTGTAAAGAAAACCTAGTTAGTGAAGAACAAAGCTTTAATGGTAAACTAAAGTATTGGCCAGATCCAGCATCAATGTTTGACATAACCACTACTCCAATCACAGATTTTTTTACTTCTATTGATTTAAAAAATAATCCTGATTTTAGAAAAAAAGAAAGCCCAATGCTAGTAAATAACCGCTAATAATCAAAAGCAAAGTGTTTTGAATATAACAAAAAAAAGCAAAAGAATTATTTTATTTTCTTCTTTTACTTTTGATTAGTTCAATTTCATTTATATATTTGCTCAACGAAAAACAAAAAAAATGAGAACAATTACAAACAATACTTGGTGGTGGAATACTTTACGTCAAACGTCGTGAACAAAGCTCCTATAGTATTATTTGAACAATTATAATAAAAAGGCTTGTCATTCACGACAAGCCTTTTTTTTTTACAATTATTTTTTAAAACTAAAAACAGCTCAAACTAACTATAATAAAATGAACACTTATTTATTAAATACACATTACAAACAAATCCTTGCCGATACGATTACACCGGTGAGTGTTTATCTAAAAATTCGAGATAAATACCCAAATAGTTTATTGCTAGAAAGTAGTGACTATCACGGAAACGACAACAGTTTCTCCTACATATGCTGTCAACCTATTGCATCCATAAAAATAGAAAACGAAATCATTACTAAGCAGTATCCAGATGGCACCGCAGAAACAATTCGTATTGATGTCTCAACAAATATCCCAGCAATCATTCAATCTTTTTCGAATCAATTTCAATCACAAAAAAATGATTTCAAGTTCATTAACAATGGATTGTTTGGCTACATTGCTTATGATGCTGTCCGCTATTTCGAAAAAGTAACCATCACGAAGAAAGAAAACAGCACGACTATCCCAGATGTATATTATGCGGTGTATCAAAACATCATTGCTATCAACCATTTCAAGAACGAAGCCTATATTTTTAGCCATAGCTTGGATGGAAAAAACAATATCGCTGAAATCGAACAACTCCTGCAATCTCGAAATATAGCAACCTATAAATTCACAAAAGAAGGCGAAGGTTTTTCTAACCTTACAGATGAAGAATTCAAACACAATGTAGCATTAGCCAAAAAACACTGTTTCCGTGGCGATGTGTTCCAATTGGTCTTGTCAAGACGTTTTACACAAGGTTTCAAAGGAGATGAATTTAATGTGTATCGCGCTTTGCGAAGCATTAACCCTTCCCCTTATTTATTCTTTTTTGACTATGGTGATTTCAAATTATTTGGTTCTTCACCCGAAGCACAAATTATCGTAAAAAACAGAAAAGCCGAAATTCATCCTATAGCCGGAACTTTCAAACGAACTGGCGATGACGAGAAGGATGCTGTTTTGGCCAAAGCCCTTTCGGAAGACAAAAAAGAGAATAGCGAACATGTGATGTTAGTCGATTTGGCCAGAAATGATTTGAGCCGCAACGGACATGACGTTCAAGTAGAAAAATACCGAGAAGTTCAGTTTTTCTCCCATGTTATCCATTTAGTATCTAAAGTAACAGGCCATTTACACGAAAAAGCCTTAACGCTACAAGTGGTCGCAGACACCTTCCCTGCCGGAACCTTGAGTGGGGCTCCAAAACATAGAGCCATGCAATTGATTGAAGAGTATGAAAAAACCAATCGTGCTTTTTATGGAGGTGCCATAGGTTTTATGGATTTTGAAGGCAATTTTAATCACGCCATTATGATTCGAACCTTCTTGAGCAAAAACCATCAATTGCATTCGCAAGCAGGTGCAGGCATCGTTTCCAACTCAGATGAAGAAAGCGAAATGCAAGAAGTATATAACAAACTTAGAGCCTTAAATACCGCATTGGATTTGGCAGAAACGATATAAGCCCCCTAACCCCCAAAGGGGGAACTTCGCTGAGCGGAGGTAGTTAAAAACAAATGGAAATTAAAAAAATATTTAAAAATGAACAACGACAATATATCAGCTCCAACAACTCCCCCTTCTGGGGGCAGGAGGGCCATTCTAGTCATAGACAATTACGATAGCTTCACTTACAACTTAGTACATTATTTAGAAGATTTAGATTGTGAAGTAACGGTGTACCGAAACGATGAATTTGATTTGGATGAAATCGCTCATTTCGACAAAATTTTATTATCGCCAGGACCTGGTATCCCTGACGAAGCGGGTTTACTCAAAGCAGTGATTCAAAAATACGGTCCCACCAAAAGCATTTTTGGGGTATGTCTTGGACAACAAGCCATTGGAGAAGTCTACGGCGGTACTTTGTCCAATTTAGATAAAGTATACCACGGAGTAGCCACAACAGTAAAAACGATTGTAAATGACGAACTCCTTTTTGATGGATTGGAACCAACATTCGAAGTGGGGCGCTACCACTCTTGGGTGGTCGATACAAATGTACCCGATGTTTTAGAAATTACATCCATAGACGAAAACGGCCAAGTGATGTCTTTGCGTCATAAAACCTATGATGTTCGCGGCGTACAATTTCACCCCGAAAGTGTATTGACTCCTAACGGAAAAAAAATGTTAGAGAATTGGGTAAAAAATTAGTGCTCAGTTTTCAGTATTGAGTAAACAGTCCTTTTAGAAAACAAAACTAAGAATCTTAGTTATTTACAAACTTAGTATTTCATAAAAATGAAAAACATATTAAACAGACTCATCAATCACGAAATGCTGTCTAAAGAAGAAGCAAAAAATGTATTGATTAATATATCCAACGGAAGTTATAATCCTAGTCAAATTGCCTCTTTTTTGACCGTTTATATGATGCGTAGCATTAGTATAGACGAGTTAGCTGGTTTCAGAGAAGCATTATTGGATTTGTGTATTAAAGTAGATTTATCCGCGTACAATGCCATTGATTTATGTGGTACAGGCGGCGATGGAAAAGATACCTTTAACATCTCCACTTTGGCTTCCTTTGTTGCGGCGGGTGCAGGAATAAAAGTAGCCAAACACGGTAATTACGGCGTGTCTTCTATTTCTGGTTCCAGTAATGTACTCGAAAAAATGGGCGTGCAATTTAGTAACGACGCCTCTTTTTTAGAAAAATGTATTGACCAAGCAGGTATTTGCGTCTTGCACGCACCTCTTTTTCACCCGGCGATGAAAAATGTAGGACCAATACGAAAAGAATTGGCGGTAAAAACCTTTTTCAATATGTTGGGACCAATGGTCAATCCTTCTTTTCCTAAAAATCAATTGGTTGGGGTTTTCAACTTGGAATTAGCCCGAATGTATGGCTATTTGTATCAAAACACCGAGGTGAATTTTACTATCCTTCACGCACTCGATGGCTATGATGAGATTTCATTGACGTGCCCTACTAAAACAATTACCAAAACAATGGAAGGTATGTTACATCCAAGCGATTTTGGTGTATCCCTTTTATCTCAAAACGAAATCGAGGGTGGAAAAACCATCGAAGAATCAGCTGCTATGTTCCATACTATTCTTTCAGGAAAAGGAACAGAAGCCCAAAATAATGTGGTTTGTGCCAATGCTGCTATGGCCATTGCAACCGTTACCCAATGCACTCCTTTAGAAGGATTTCAAATAGCGAAAGAAAGTTTGCTATCTGGCAAAGGCTTGGTAGCTTTGAACAAACTAAAAGAGTTAAGTAAATAAAAATAGTTTAAAAGTTTAAGGTTTAAAGTGGTTGAAATAGTCCACAACTTTAAACCATAAACAAAGAAAGCTTTAAACAAAAAATTAATGAACATCCTAGATAAAATCATCATCGATAAAAAAAGAGAAGTCCTTCTCAAGAAATCCATTATTCCAGTTTCGCAATTGGAAGCCTCGGTGTTTTTTGAAAAACAGACGATTTCCCTTAGCCAAAAATTAAAAGAAAGTCCTTCTGGAATTATTGCCGAACACAAACGTCGTTCCCCTTCCAAATCCATCATCAACAATAATTTTACAGTTGAAGAAGTAGTAAAAGGCTACGAAAATGCAGGTGCTTGCGGAATTTCAGTACTAACCGACGGTAAATATTTCGGGGGTTCGCTAGACGATTTACTCTTGGCTAGAGCCTCGGTAAATATTCCTTTATTACGCAAAGAATTCATTGTAGACGAATACCAAATCCTAGAAGCCAAAGCCCACGGAGCCGATTTAATCCTACTCATCGCCGCAGTTTTAACGCGTGAAGAAATTCAATCGTTATCCCAATTTACTAAAAGTTTAGGACTAGAAGTTTTGCTTGAAGTGCATAATTTAGAAGAATTAGAAAAATCGATTATGCCCACACTGGATATGATTGGAGTAAACAATCGCAACCTCAAAACCTTCGAAGTGAGTTTGGATTTTAGCAAAGAATTAGCCTCCAAAATTCCAAATGATTTTGTCAAAGTATCCGAAAGTGGCATTTCGACTGTTGAGGCCATTAAAGAATTAAAACCCTACGGATACCAAGGCTTTTTGATTGGAGAAAACTTTATGAAAACAGATAACGCAGGCGAAGCTGCCACTGATTTTATAAAGAAAATAGCCCCCTAACCCCCGAAGGGGGAGCAAACCAATAAGTTACTAGCAACTAACCACTATTGTTATGAAACCAAAAACAAATCAGCATTCAACATCCGCACAAGAACTCCCCGCCGAGGCGGGGATGGGGGGCTTTGGCCTTAAAATCTGCGGTATGAAATACCCTGATAACATACTCGAAGTAGCAGCCCTCCTACCCGATTATATGGGATTTATCTTTTGGGAAAAGTCGGCTCGTTATTTTGAAGGACCGTTGCCTGAGTTACCCAAATCTATCAAAAAAGTGGGAGTTTTTGTCAACGAAAAAAATGACATCATCCTAGACAAAGTAGCCCAATACGATTTACAAGCCGTACAGTTGCATGGACAAGAATCGGTAGCTTATTGTTTGGAATTGAAAAATAAATTAAGGACTAATATCGAAATCATCAAAGTATTCTCAGCAGATGAAACTTTTGATTTTAGCGTATTGAAACCCTACGAGCCTGTTTGCGATTTCTTTCTTTTTGACACCAAGGGCAAATTACCTGGAGGCAACGGAACCACTTTTGATTGGACCATTTTACAAAACTATCCTTCCTCAAAACCTTTTTTCCTAAGTGGAGGTATCGGGATTGACGAAATCGCAGCAGTAAACGAAATCTTGAACACCCATTTACCCCTTTACGCCATAGACGTAAATAGTAAATTTGAAATAGAACTTGGATTAAAAAACATTTCTCTTTTGGAGAAAATAAAAAAATAAAAAAATGTCATACCACGTAAACGAAAAAGGCTATTATGGTCAGTTTGGAGGAGCCTACATTCCAGAAATGTTATATCCTAACGTAGAAGAATTGCGCCAAAACTATTTGGACATTACCACTACACCCGATTTTAAAGAAGAATTCAACCAACTATTAAAAGATTATGTGGGGCGTCCAAGCCCATTGTATTTTGCGAAGCGATTATCTGAAAAATATAATACCAAAGTCTACTTAAAAAGAGAAGACCTCAACCATACGGGCGCACACAAAATCAACAACACGATTGGACAAATTTTAGTGGCCAAAAAATTAGGCAAAAAACGCATTATCGCCGAAACAGGTGCGGGTCAGCACGGTGTGGCTACCGCTACCGTTTGCGCCTTAATGGGATTAGAATGCATAGTGTATATGGGCGAAATCGACATTGCTCGTCAAGCACCTAACGTGGCTCGAATGAAAATGTTGGGCGCTACCGTACGTCCAGCCTTATCAGGCTCTCGTACCCTCAAAGACGCAACCAACGAAGCCATCCGCGATTGGATTAACAATCCCGTAGACACGCATTACATCATTGGTTCCGCCATTGGTCCGCACCCTTATCCTGATATGGTTACCCGTTTTCAGAGTGTCATTTCCGAGGAAATCAAATGGCAATTGAACGAAAAAGAAGGTCGCGAAAATCCAGACTATGTCGTTGCTTGTATTGGTGGCGGAAGCAATGCTGCTGGAACATTTTACCATTTCTTAGACCAAGATGAAGTGGGTATTATTGCCGTAGAAGCTGCTGGAAAAGGCGTCGATTCAGGGCATAGTGCCGCCACGAGTAAACTAGGAAAAATGGGAATCATTCACGGTTGCAAAACCCTGTTGATGCAAACCCCAGATGGTCAAATTACGGAGCCCTACTCAATCTCGGCTGGCCTAGATTATCCGGGTGTGGGACCTATGCACGCCCATTTGGCTGAATCTGGTCGTGCCGAATTCTATTCCGTTACCGATGATGATGCGATGGAGTTTGGACTCGAATTGTGTAAATTAGAAGGTATCATTCCCGCCATCGAAACCTCGCACGCCTTGGCTATTTTCAAACAAAAACAATTCAAACCCTCAGATATTGTCGTGATTAGCCTTTCAGGACGAGGAGATAAAGATTTAAATACGTATATTGACTACTTTAAATTGTAGTAGGGCGTTTTCGCCGTGGCGAACCGGGCTGTACGCTATATCTCTAGGGGCGAACCCCGCCCCTAGAGGATGCCGCTCCCATCCCTAACGCAAACCCTGCAGCACCACAAATGAAGTAGTCATTAACACCAAAGCACTATGCAAAAATTATTTACATACGGAACATTACAGCATCCTGAGGTGCAAGAAGACCTTTTTGGTAGAACACTCAAAGGAACCCCAGAAACGCTTTTGGGCTATCGTGTCAGAGAAATTCAAATCGAAGAAGAATTTGGTCTGATCAACTACCCCATCATCGTCGAAACTGAAAATCCTGAAGATACCATTCAAGGCATTGTATATGACGTGACGACCAATGATCTTCGCCAAGCCGACCTCTACGAAGGAAAGCATTATAAACGTGTAGAAGTAGTTTTGCAATCCAACCAAAAAGCTTGGGCTTATAGTTTGGTGATGTAAAAAAAACAACCAAAAATTAGTGAATTTTAATTCATCACGTAAAAAAATAATTTGCGAATCTGCGGTAAATATAATTTTAAACTTAACAAAAAAGTCTCGTTTGCATTAGATTTGAGACCAAAAAACATAGAATTTCAGATAGAAAGAATAAATTATGAACCGAATCAATCAAAAATTACAAGAAGATAAAAAAATAGTGTCCATCTATTTTTCTGCGGGCTATCCAAACCTGAATGATACCGTACAAATCATTCAAGATTTAGAAAAAAATGGCGTCGACATGATTGAAATCGGATTGCCTTTTAGCGATCCTTTGGCCGATGGTCCTACCATTCAGGCGAGTTCCACTCAAGCCTTGCACAACGGAATGACCACTCAAGTATTGTTTGACCAACTAAAAGACATCCGAAAAACAGTAAGTATTCCACTAGTGATTATGGGGTATTTTAATCCGATGCTACAGTATGGTGTAGAGCCATTTTGTGCAAAATGTGCAGAAATTGGAATCGACGGATTGATTATTCCTGATTTACCTGTAGATGTCTATGCCGAAGAATACAAAACTATTTTTGAAAAATACGGCTTAAAAAACATCTTTTTAATTACGCCACAAACTTCAGACGAACGCATCCATTTTATCGATAGTGTTTCGGATGGTTTTATTTATATGGTAAGCTCGGCTAGTGTAACAGGCTCCAGTGCAGGATTTGGAAACACACAAGAAGCGTATTTCCAACGCATCGCTCAAATGAATTTGAAAAATCCTCAAGTTATAGGCTTCGGAATCAACAATGCCGAAACGTTCCAACAAGCTACTCAATTTGCCAAAGGAGCCATCATTGGAAGCGCTTTCATTACTTATTTAAAAGAAAATGGAACTGCCAATATCAAAGCATTCGTGGAATCCATTCGATAACTAGTCATCAAAATGCTACTAAAAAGAACCACATCCAACGATTCTGATTTTCAAAAACTAGTCCTGCTTTTGGATCAATTTCTGCGATCTAAAGACGATGAAGATCACGATTTTTATGCACAACATAACAAAACCGACCATATAAAGCATGTAGTCGTAGCTTATTATGAAGATGAAGCCATAGGCTGTGGTGCTTTTAAAGCATTTGACGAAAAAAGTGTTGAAATCAAGCGAATGTTTGTAGTAGCATCTTTCCGAGGCAAACAAGTAGCCCATCAAATTATAGCAGAACTTGAGCAATGGGCCAACGAACTGCAATACAACAGTTATGTACTTGAAACCGGCACTAACAATCCTGTAGCCATTGCATTATATCAAAAACTAGGGTATAAAATCATCCCTAATTATCCCCCTTATGACGACGTAGCTACAAGTGTTTGTCTAAAAAAAGAAAAGCAATGCTAAAGCCAACCCTTATTACTTTAACAGAAACCAAATTGGTTGGTAAAAAAAGAAGCATGTCGTTACTTGACAATCAAACGCAAGCCCTTTGGCAGGATTTTATGCTAAATCGAAAAGGCATTACCAACAGAATAGGCAACGATTTTTATTCGGTTCAAAACTACAGCAAAGATTATTTTGAAACTTTTAATCCTGCTAAGTCTTTTGAAAAATGGGCGGCTGTAGCGGTGAATGCTTTTGAAAAAATCCCTAAAGATATGGAGTCCTTTACCCTCCCCACTGGGCTTTATGCCGTTTTTGAGCATAAAGGAATGGACACAGCAATTTTTCAGCAAATTTTTACTGAGTGGCTACCCAACGCTCCCTATATTTTGGATCATCGACCTCATTTTGAACTATTGGGCGAAAATTACAAAAACGGAGATCCTAACTCCGAAGAACAAATATGGATTCCGATTCGCCAACAATAATTGATTGTTTTGATTTTGTTAATACTATGTTAAATAAAAATTAAACAATTGTTTAATTTAAACAGTTGTTTAATTTTGTTTAACAAAAAATCAAGGTATTGAAAACCGAGTTTACCGAAAAACAAATCCAAATACTTGAAGTAGCTGAAACTCTTTTTGCCGAAAAAGGATTTGATGGCACTTCCATTAGGGATATTTCTAAAGTAGCAAAAATCAATGTTGCTATGATATCCTATTACTTTGGTTCCAAAGAACGATTACTTCAATCCCTAATTGTGTATCGCACCTCAGATATCAAAAAACAGTTAGAAAGTTTAATCGAAGAAGAAATAGAACCTATTGAAAAGGTAAATAAATTGATTGAAATTTATATTAACCGTATCAATAACAACAAGGGAATCTATCGTATACTACATTTTGAACTCTCGTCAAAAAAAAGAGAACAAAACCTTATGGCGTTCAACGAATTTCGTAAGGGCAATCTCAAATACTTAGAATCCATTATTGAAGAAGGACAACGCAAAGGTGTTTTTAGAAAAGATATCATTATCCCATTAATAACACCAACGATTTTAGGTACTTTTTTTCATTTCCATATGAATAAAACCTACTTCGAAAATCTATTGAACTTGACTACAGAGACTTTGTACAATAATTATATCAAGACGAACTTGACAAAGCACATACAACAAACAATTAAAGCCCTTTTGATTTATGAAAATTAGCCCACTATTTGTCTTTGGGATTTTGTGTTGGGGAACTTCGACGGTAAGCGCTCAAGAAAAAACACATCTTAAGCTAGAAGATGCTGTACAATTGGCTTGGACCAAGAGTAACGAAATATCCCTTGCTACTTCAAAAGTAGCTACCAAAAAATACGAGCTACAAGCCAGCAAAAACAATCAATATCCTGATTTAAAACTCTCAGGTCAATACCAGCACCTAACTAGTGCCAAAATTGATATGAAATCCAGTTCTGGTGGAAGCGGACTTGCAGCTGGTCCTGTGGATCGTTTACTATTAGGACAAGTTACGGCCAGTGTTCCTGTTTTCGCAGGTTTCAAAATTCAAAATAATATTGCCTTGCACGACAATCTTTATTTAGCCGAAACTGCCAATGCGGTTCAATCTAAAGAAGAGATTGCGCTAAAAGTCGTTAATTATTATGCTAGTTTGTACAAAGCGCAAAAGACAATCGAAATTCTAAAAGAAAATCAAAAGCGTGCCAAACAACGTGTAGTTGATTTTATCGATTTAGAAAAAAACGGTATTATTCCACGTAATGATTTACTAAAATCACAATTGCAAGTTTCTAAAATACAATTGGCAATAGACGAAGCAACAAACAATTTGAATATAGTAAACTTTTATTTGGTCAACCTCCTTAAATTGGATACCAATACTCAAATTGAAATCAAAGAAAGTGATTTTGTCAATTTTCAAATGAACAATGTCCCTTCAGATGAGACTCCAGCATTGGAAAACAGAAAGGATTTAGAAGCCCTTCGTTTTCAATCAAAAGCCAGCCAATCGAATATCAAAATTGCTAGAAGTGCTTATTTCCCTTCAATAGCCATACTAGGAGGTTACACCGCACTTGAATTACACAATGTGGTTAGTGTACAAAACGCAATGAACATAGGTGTTGGCATTTCCTATGACTTTACTAGTTTACTCAAAAATAATGTTTTGGTTAAAGTTGCAGAAAGCAAGGCAATGGAAGTACAAAACGCTGAAGCTATTTTGACCGATTACATCAAAGTACAAGTACAAAAAGCCATAGAAGATTATCAATTGGCGATAAAACAAGACCTTGTTTATGCGGAAGCTATTGACCAAGCTTCTGAAAATTACCGAATTGTAAAAGACAAATACGATAATGGACTTTCTAACACCAACGATTTATTGGAAGCTGATGTAGACCAACTGACTGCCAAAATCAATAAAGCCCTAGGCAAAGCCAATATCATTCAAAAATATTACGAATTACTATCGGTAACCGGACAATTAACCACAACTTTCAACCCATCAAAAATATAAGTACCAGTCCCATGGAAAAGAAAAAAACAAATATAAAGTTCCTAATTATCACAGTATCATTGTTAGTACTTGGCAGTATTTATGGTATTTACAAATACAATCATGCACAATCGCATGAAGAAACTGATGATGCTCAAATTGAGAAAAACATGACGCCTATTATTCCTAGAGTAGCAGGTTATATCAGTAAAGTATATGTAAAAGACAATGACTTTGTAAAAAAAGGAGATACTTTATTTACGATAGACAAAAAAGATTTTCAGGTTAAAATTGAAGAAGCCAAAGCGGCATTGATTGGTGCTGAAGGTGGTTTTGAAGTAGCCAAAGCGGATATTGGAAGCGCTTTAGCAAGTATTTCGGTTTCTGAAGCAAATGTACTTTCTGCTGGGGGCAACATCGAATCGGCAAAAATTAGATTAGGAAGAGCTACAAGTGATTTTGCTCGTTATGAAAACTTATACAAGAATCATACAATTACCAAACAACAATACGAACAAGCTTTGGCAACCAAACAAGAAGCTGAAAGTCAGTTGAGAGTGTTACAACAACAACAACGTGCCAGTTCTTTTCAGAAATCAGTGATTGAAGCCAAATCTAAAGTTTCGAACAAACAAACAGAAGTTGCTGCTGCCAATATCAAAAGAGCACAAGCTGTGTTAGACGCTGCCAAATTAAATTTAACTTACACTGTTGTTACAGCAGCAATAGATGGCCAAGTGTCTAAAATTGACATACAACCGGGACAATTGGTACAAGCAGGACAATCCTTGTTCTATATTATCAATAATGATGAAGCTTGGGTTGTGGCCAATTTTAAAGAAACGCAATTAAACAAAATGGTAATCGGTCAAAAAGTAACAATGAAAGTTGATGCCTATCCTGATTATGAATTTGTAGGCGCTATTACTTCATTTTCTCCAGCTACTGGTTCAAGATTCTCTTTGTTACCTCCAGACAATGCTACAGGAAACTTTGTAAAAACCATTCAACGTTTACCTGTAAAAATTAGCTTAAGCAAAGCTAATGATGCCAATAAAATCAAACTTTTGCGTCCAGGAATGAATGTCGAAGTTGATGTTCATTTGAAATAAATAGATGTTAGTAATTAGTAATTAGTGATTAGTGATTAGTAATTAGTTCCTAGCTGTTAGCAGGCAAACTTTTAAGGGCTCTTCGTCACGCACTATTCACTAAGGACTAATCACTAAGAACTAATCGCTAATCACTAAAAAAACTAAGAACTACAAAAATGGTACAAACAGAAACGGACGATTTAGTTGAGTACGGTTTTAGACGCGTAATAATTACCATTACTTGTGTGCTTTGTGCAATGCTTGAAGTAGTTGACACCACGATTGTCAACGTTGCGCTCAACAATATGCGAGGCAGTTTGGGAGCTACACTTACGGATGTGGCTTGGGTAATTACAGCCTATGCCATTGCCAACGTAATTATAATCCCAATGACCAGTTGGTTGTCGCAACAATTTGGCCGACGCAACTATTTTGCGGTATCCATTATCATCTTTACTGTTTCCTCTTTTTTGTGTGGAAATGCGACCAATATATGGGAATTGGTGGCTTTTCGTTTCATTCAAGGATTGGGTGGTGGAGCTCTTTTGGTAACTGCACAAACGATTGTTACTGAAAGTTACCCATTAGCCAAACGAGGTATGGCACAGGCGATATATGGTATGGGCGTAATTGTAGGGCCAACCTTAGGCCCACCGCTAGGAGGTTATATTGTTGACCGATTCTCTTGGCCTTATATTTTCTATATTAATATTCCAATTGGAGTTATTGCAGCTTTATTGACACTTTCTTTTATAAAAAGTCCTAAATACGGGGTTAAACTAAAAGCCAACCAAGTCGATTGGTGGGGAATCTTTTTTCTTTCGGCTTTTATTGGTTCCTTACAGTTTGTTTTAGAACACGGGCAACAAGATGATTGGTTCAACAATTCAGTTATTGTGACTTTGAGCATCGTCTCATTCTTCGGTCTACTTTTCTTTATTTGGCGTGAACTCACTTACGAATACCCTATAGTCAATCTTAGAGTACTCAAAGACTCTAACTTAAGAATTGGAACCATTATGTGTTTTATTCTTGGATTTGGTTTATACGGTTCTACATTTATCATTCCTATTTATACCCAATCGATTTTAGGATGGAGTGCTACTGATGCTGGATTGTTATTAATTCCAAGTTCGATAACCACAGGAATTATGATGCCTTTTATTGGTAAAATGATTCAAAAAGGAATCCCACAAACGTATTTGGTTGCCGCTGGATTTTTTGTCTTTTTTGCTTTTACGTATTGGATGCATTTAGTCATCACCCCAGATTCTGGAGAAGAGCATATGTATTGGCCTTTGATTTTGAGAGGTGTAGGATTAGGACTTTTATTTGTTCCCATCACTACCCTATCGTTGTCAACCTTAACAGGGAAACATATTGGCGAAGGAGCAGCTTTTACAGGAATGATGCGTCAGTTGGGAGGTTCGTTTGGAATTGCTATCATCACCACTTATATCGCTCGTATCAATCAAGAACACCGCGTTAATATGATTGGTTATTTAGACACTACTTCCTTTGAAGTACAACAGCGAGTGCACCAATTGCAAATGGGATTTATGTCTAAAGGATATGCTATGAACGAAGCCTTAGCAAAAGCCTATAAAACCCTCGAAATGATGGTAACACAACAAGCCGCAGTACTTACTTTTTCGGATATATTTTTGTATTTAGGATATTTGTTTTTGTTGTGTATTCCTTTTATTCTTTTGGTCAAAAAAGGAAAAAACAAAATCAATCCCGCCGATGCGATGCATTAACAAAAAAGCCGATTTCTAGTATTGAAATCGGCTTTTTTGGTTTAATAATTCTATAGTCTTTAGCTTTTTTTATTCACTTTTAACACGAGTGGAATGCAGCATATCAAACTTCCAACCTTTGTCGGTTAAAATGGCTGTGGCGCTTTCTAGCCAATGTACTTTTCGAATGATTTTATCATCAATAGAAATGGTAGCGTAGTTGTGATAAGCCACCCAAGCCGTTTTGTTGGTAACTTTAACATCTAAAATTTCAATTTTGTTTACTCGTTTTGGAATGGGCAATTTGAGTTTGGCTTTATTCAAATATTTTGAGATGGTATCGTTATTCCAAACTTCGCCGTGTTCCAAAAGCAAGAAATCTTTGGTATAGTATTTTTCAATGTTTTCAGCTTCTAATTTTGACCAGATTTCATCAAATGATTCTTGTACTAAATTTTGAAACTGTTTTTTATGGGTTTCCATTGCACCTTGAGCGAAGGCTATCGTAGTAAAAAATAGCATTAAAAGTAGGGTGGTATGTTTTTTCATATTTGTTGAGATTATAGTTTTACTAGGTTTGGAACTAATTTTAGGATTGGCTTTTGTAGTCATTTTTTATTTATCATGTTTCATGTTGTCCTACTTTAAAAACTTTACCATTCTTGAAATAGATGTCTAAAACATCAGGATCTATTTTAAATAAACCGGGCACAAATCCTAAGTCATATGCAATGTGATTGTCGTCATATTTATAAAAATCATTACCCATAAGAGAAATAACCTCGTCCTTTGTTTTCCCAATCAATAAGTTGCTTTCCATAATATCATTCGACATCTTGTATCGTTCCTCTTTATTTGATGCCCATTCTTGTTTATTAAAATCAGTTTTGGGATAATATGAAATAGAAAAAATCCATAGTAGTATTATACCTCCAAAAAGTATCGGACTTAATATTATCGCCGGAATAATGGCTAAAAATTTTCTATTTTTTTCTTTCCCAAGTTTGAACTTTTTCAAAAACCATATAGATAAAAAGTAAACTGGAATAGCAAGAATCAAAATTAGCAAGGGTACTTCAGGACTCATAGTAATAAGTTTCATATTAAATTAATTGTCTTTTCGTTAAGACCAACAACTTTTAAGTTTTTTATAAATCTCAACTTTTGTCATTCGTTTCTATTTGAAGAGTTTCTCAAAATTTGGCAGATGTTATTTAATCAGTCCTAGTTTTTTGAATTTTCTTTGTAGCTCGTAAAAACATTGTTCAATATTATCTCCTGAAAAAGGTATATATTGTAAACCTGCAATATTTGAAAATTCTTCAATTTCATTTTGTTTTAATATAATTACCTTATCAAAACCCAAGCGCCCTTGAAATAAACCTGCTTCGTGAATGACATTTTGTCTAGCTCTTGATTTCCCTTCTGCAGTTTCATCTTCTGCAGTCATAACCAAAATTGCCATTGAAGAATTATCTAAAAATTCATTCAATATATTAACTATGCTTTCGCTTGTTCTTGATTCATCTTCAAAAGTTAATGTTTGAAGATTTAAATCATCTTTTAAAAAAATTTGAAGTCTAGCCCAAAGCTTACTTCTTCCGTGTCCTATAAAAATTTTGCCTAATCCTTTTGATTTTAATTGTGGCTTAGGTTTTATTAATTCAAATTCCTTATCTAACTCTTCTTTTGTTAATGAGCAAAGTTGCTGTACAATAGTGTTAATTCTTTTAACTGTGGTGTCATTAGTTGAAGTTTGAGGAGGAGGAAAATATAATACACCAGGACTGTTCGTTGGTCTATAACGAATAAAAAATTCTTCAATTTTATCAGAAAACATTTTTATGTCAATTAGACTTGCAGAATCTGAGAAGTCAACTTCAGATAGTTTTTTTACAAAAACTTGTATTGAGGAGAAAAACTTTAAATCGTTTTTTACACTTTCCCATAATGCTTCTGAGAGCAATTCTAATTCTTTTACTTTCATTTAATTTTAAGTTTCTGAGGGTTAATATCTGCCAACTTGTATATAGGTCTGAAAAACCAAGCCTATCAACTCTAAATAAGAGCCCTGGGGCTGAGCATATTCAAACTTTATACTTTCCCAAATATATTCTTTTCCTTACTAAAAAAATAAAAATTTCCTAAAATATTCTTTACGAATTTGATATCTTAAACTCCTGTGATTGCCCGCGTGAGGGATAGGAATAAACTACCGAAGTAGTATGGATAGCCCGACCGCAGCCAGACAAAGGGGCGAATAACACGTTTGCTATTCGCCCCTTTGGGTGGATGGGGTCACGCCCTAATTATTTTAAAACAGATTATCAAACGTAGATTACTTAAAACATATGAGTCATCTAAGGTTTTGATTAAAGTTCATCGTGATTATTGCAAACCATATAAGGCAAATAAGGCCATAGAAGTAACTACAGCAAGCTGTCTTTAGCGATGCTTTTATCGGGTAAAAACGAGTTGGTTGCCTTTGGATAAGTTGTCATCAAAGGCATAGCCGTCGTAATTGAAGCCTTTCAAATCGTCAAGGGTTTCGGCTTGGGTGTCGAGGATGTAGCGCACCATCATTCCGCGGGCTTTTTTGGCAAAAAAACTAATCATTTTTAGTTTTCCGTCTTTGTAGTCTTTGAACTCGGGCGTGATTACGGGCACTTTGAGTGCCTTGGCATCTACGGCAGAAAAATATTCGTTGCTCGCCAAATTGACAAACAGTTCGTCTTTTTTGAGCTCCTTATTCAACGCTTGGGTCAAGGTGGTTTTCCAGAATTGGTATAAATTTTGGCTCTCGCCTACGGGCATTTTGGTTCCCATTTCTAAGCGATACGGCTGAATCAAATCTAAGGGTTTGAGCAATCCATAAAGCCCCGAAAGGATGCGCAAGCGGTCTTGCAACAAGGGCAATTGGTCTTCGGAGAGCGTGTAAGCGTCTAAACCAGTATAAACATCGCCATCGAAAGCGTACACCGCAGGACGGGCATTGCTGGGTTTGAATGGGGTTTTCCAGTCTTTATTGCGTTGCCAATTCAAGTCGGCCAGTTTATCCGAAATCGACATCAGGCTAGCTAGTTCTTTGGGTGTTTTGAGTTGTAACTCGGCGTGCACGATTTTGGATTGCTTTAAAAAAGCAGGCTGCGTAAAAGTGTCTACGGGCAATTCTTTCTCGAAATTTAAGGACTTGGCTGGCGATATAACAATTTTCATATATGACTATTCTTTGTTTTCAAAAATACAATTTGCATTTTAGATTTCCGAAGCCTAACATTGATTTGTTTAATAACTGTATAACATTTGCTAATTCAAAGTATTGAATATAAACTTTGCGACGCTGCGCCTTTGCGTGAAATTGGCCTCGCAGAGACGCAAAGACGCAGAGAGAAGAAAAGATAAAGTTTCTGTAAAAATCGACAATTAATTTATTCTGTAAAATGGTACGAGAAACGGATAGTCTCATATTTTAATTTGATGTAACAGATTAAAACGGATTTTTAATCACCGAAATGGTAGAATCTGTATTTTTGAAGCATTCAATATAAAAACTATGGATTATTTCTTGATTTGTTTGGTGGCGTTTTTGGGTTCGGGACTGACTTTGTTCTCGGGTTTTGGTTTGGGAACCTTGCTAGTGCCTGTTTTTGGGTTATTTTTCCCTATCGAAATGGCCATCTTATTGACCGCTATCGTGCATTTTTTGAATAATATTTTCAAACTGTTTTTGTTGGGACAAAAAGCCAACAAACAAGCCTTGCTGGCTTTTGGAATTCCGGCTATTCTTTTTGCTTTTGTGGGGGCATATCTGCTTTCTTTTTTAAATACTGCCCAACCAATTGGTAGTTACACGCTCGGGAGCCATACGTTTACGCTTTTACCAATCAAACTTTGTATTGGTTTTATTTTGCTATTTTTTGCTTTGTTTGAAATTATTCCAAGTTGGTCGCAACTTACTTTTGATAAAAAATACCTGCCGTTGGGCGGAGTATTGAGTGGCTTTTTTGGAGGATTATCGGGTATGCAAGGCGCTTTACGTGCTGCCTTCCTAATTAGAGCAGGACTAACAAAAGAATCTTACATAGGAACAGGCGTCGTTATTGCTTGTTTGATTGACCTCTCACGAATGGGTGTCTATGTACAAAACTGGTCACAAAACGCCGAAAACATTGCTTATCCCTTGGTGATTTGTGCCACATTATCGGCTTTTTTAGGAGCGTTTATTGGGAATAGACTATTAGAAAAAGTGACCTTAAAGAGCATTCAATTACTGGTTGCGCTACTGCTTATGGTGTTTACTGTGCTGTTGGGCTTGGGGATTTTGTAGTTTGAAAAATGACTTTACCAATCCTTATTTAAGCCACGGATGTAACCGATGAAACGGATTAGAACGGATTTTTTGAGCAGTACTAAAATGACTTAAATAGAGATGATTTTTCTTTAACCACATAGAAACATAGAATTTTAAAGTGTCATAAAAGAAAAATTAGACGTTTTACTTTTCACATAGTACTACTATGTGTGAAATAGTGCTATTTCTATTTCATTCCTTTTCAAATTTGCTTTTATCTATGATTCTATGTGGTTATTTTTTTAAATTTTACAAGCAGTTGGTATAAAAATATTGAATTCGATTAAACCGATTTTTTTACTTTTTCAATTAAACCACGGATAAAACGGATAGAACGGATTAGAACGGATTTTCTATTTCAAAAAAACATCCCTAAAACAGCTATACTTTCTGCTAATTCGTGTACTTCGTATTTCCCTTTTCAAAAGTAAATCCTTGGTATTTTAACGAATACAGCTGAAAACTGAGCTTTTTTAACTACTTTTGCACCCCAAATCGACTAAATCTAAAAAGTATGAATAAATTTTCGCTCTTTTTACTTCTTTTAAGTACTGCATTTGGAACGGCTCAAAACGTTGAAACTTATTTTGATAACATCCGAAATAACGAAGCCCAACTCACGGCTTTCTTTTCTCAAATGCCCAAAGGAGGCGATTTGCACCACCACTACTCTGGCTCTGTTTATGCTGAACCGCTGATAGCCTACGCCATTAAAAATAATTTTTATCTCAATCTAGAAACCTTAGAAGTACAACCCCAACGAGGCACTGATGGAATTTGGGAATCCTTTGAAATGATTCAGAAAAATGGAGCGCTACCCTTATACCAACAAAAAATCATCGAAAAATGGTCTATCAAAGACTTCAACGGCGTAAGTTACCCTTCTGATAAACAGTTTTTTGAATCCTTCGGAAAATTTGACGCTACCATCAAAGGTACTTTTGAACAAGGGCTCCTCGAGCTGAAAAATCGCGCCATCAAAGAACAAGTCAGTTATATCGAAACCCAATTATCAACGATTCCATGTGATATGAATACCGAGGATTTAACTCCTTATAACGAAGTACTCCGAAGCTTGGTCGCCAAAAAAGACGAAAAAGCGGTTTTCAAAGCACTGGACCAATTGTTTGCTACTTTCAACAAAAGAGAGGCCGCAAGATACGCTGCTAATTTCAACACCAATTTTGTTGCCAAAATGCATAACGACCTCAAGATTGATGATGCTCAATTCACGATGCGCTATCAAAATTTTGTGTTGCGCTTTATGGAGCCGGTAGACTTGTTTAAGAATTTAGTAATCGCTTTTATTTCTGCTGATAACAGTTCGCTGATTGATGGCGTGAATATCGTTTCGCCAGAAGATGGCGCTACAGCAATGAAAGATTATGAATTGCATATGTTGATGTATAAATACTGCCACGCCAAATTTCCAAAAGTAAAATACAGTATGCACGCGGGTGAATTAACCCTAGGATTGGTGCAACCTGAAGAACTAACTTGGCACATCAACTCCGCTGTCTACACTGCGGGCGCGAACAGAATTGGTCACGGAGTAGATTTGGCCTACGAAAAAAACAACTACGAGCTCTTGCGTTATATGGCGAAAAACAAAATCGCTATCGAAATCAATTTGACTAGTAACGAGTTTATTCTGAAAGTAAAAGAGAACCGCCATCCGTTTAGTTTGTATAAAGAATTTGGTGTACCCATCGTAATTAGTACGGACGATGCTGGTATTTTAAGAACCAATCTAACCGAACAATATGTGCTTTTGGCCAAAAGATACCCACAAGTAAGCTACAAAGACATCAAGGAATACGTGTACAACAGTATCCGATTTAGTTTTATCGAAGAGTCTAAAGTAAAAGAACAAGTACTAGACGATTTGGATCGCCGATTTAAAAAATTCGAAGCACAATTTAAGTAGCAATAAACTCACGTCAATTGAGGAGTTACATTGAAATCGCAACTGTGCTTTTTCAAAAATCCATAAAGAAAACACAATAAAAGAAAGAATTTATTTAATTTTAGAAACTATTACTTTCTAAAATCAAATAAATTTATGGAAAACCAAAAAACGATCTTTCGCTTAGGTGCACTGCTCTTAAGCTTTTGTTTACTTCCCTCGCTTTCAATAGAAGCACAAAATACTGCCAAGAAAAAAGACAAAACAGCCTTATCTTCTGGCAACACTGCTTACTTCAATGGGTTAAAATGGCGTAACATTGGTCCGTTTAGAGCAGGTCGCTCATTGGCAGTAGCAGGTCACGCAGACCAACCTTTAACGTACTACTTTGGAGCTACTGGTGGTGGCGTTTGGAAAACCACCGATGGCGGCAACGAATGGTTACCTGTTTCGGATAGCACCTTTACTTCTTCCTCTGTAGGAGCAATTACAGTCGCACCTTCAGACCCAAATGTGGTGTATGTTGGGATGGGCGAAGCTGATATGCGTTCTAATATCTCCTTTGGCGACGGGATGTACAAATCTGTAAACGCCGGTAAAAACTGGATTAAAATTGGACTCGACAAAGCCGATGCTATTGGGAACATTGAAGTACATCCAAGCAATCCCGATATTGTTTTTGTAGCCGCAATGGGTAATCCGTTTCATTCCAATCCAGAGCGTGGTATTTACCGCAGTACCGATGGAGGTAAAAACTGGAAATTGGTATTGTCTAAAAATGACAAAACCGGCGGAATGGTGGTGCGCATCGACACAAACAATCCAAGAGTGATTTATGCCACACTTTGGGAAGCCTACAGAAATGGGCATTCTATGTCTTCTGGAGGGACCGATTCTGGTCTTTTCAAATCTACCGATGGAGGCGACACTTGGACCAACTTAAGTACCAAACCCGGAATGCCAGTAGGGCTATTGGGCAAAATTGGAATCGCCGTTTCACCTGTAAACTCCAACCGTTTGTATGCTTTAGTAGAAAATGACAAAGGCGGACTCTACCGTTCTGATGATGCTGGAGAACATTGGTCACTTATCAACGAAGACAAAAACTTGTGGCAACGCCCTTGGTACTACATGAATTTACAAGCCGATCCAAAAAATGAAGACGGTTTGATAGTGTTGAATGTAGACGCTTGGAAATCTTCCGATGGTGGAAAAAACTTCAAAAAAATACCTGTTCAACATGGCGATACGCACGATGTGTGGATTAATCCGAAAAACCCAGAAAACTTTATTATTGGAGATGATGGTGGAGCAGAAATTACCTTTAACGGAGGTGCCAATTTTTCGGATATTGACATTCCAACGAGTCAATTTTACCACGTATCCTTAGACAATGATTTTCCGTATAACATATATGGTGCACAACAAGACAATTCCTCTGTTAGAATTGCTTCAAGAACAACTGGTTCTAGTATTGATAGAGAAGATTGGTTTCCAGTTGCAGGTGGAGAAGCAGGATACATTCAAGCCGACCCAACCAACTCTGACCTTACTTATGGAGGAGAATATGATGGGCAATTAAGCAAATACAATTCGAAAACCAAACAAGGACAAGACATTTCTCCTTATCCAGAATCCAACATTGGTTCACCAGCAAAAGCCAAAAAACACCGTTTTCAATGGACTTACCCTATTGTTTTTTCTCCGCATAATCCCAAAAGAATGTATGTGACCTCACAATATGTGTTGGTTACAGAAGACGGAGGCCATTCCTTTACTGCCATAAGTCCAGACTTAACCCGAAATGACCCAAAAACCACTGGAGACACTGGAGGTCCAATTACCAAAGACCAAACAGGAGCGGAAGTCTATGCTACTATTTTTACTTTTTCAGAAGCGCCAACGGAACAAGGCGTGCTTTGGACAGGCTCGGATGATGGGTACATTCATGTTTCTAAAAACAATGGAGCGAGCTGGGACAAAGTCAACATTCCGACTTCAATGTTACCGGAATTCTCTTTGATAAGTATCATTCACACTTCGGAACATAGCAAAGGAAAAGCTTATGTGGCTGCCAACAAATACATGTATGGCGACCGTGCTCCTTATCTTTTCAAAACCACAGATTACGGAAAAACTTGGAAGAAAATCACCGCTGGTATTCCTGCTGATGAATATTGTAGAGTACTGCGCGAAGACCCTAACAAACCTGGTCTTTTGTACGCTGGAACCGAGCGAGGGATTTATGTTTCCTTCAACGATGGGGATTCTTGGGAAAAACTGAACTTGAATTTACCGCTTACACCTATTCGTGATTTACAAATTCACAAACGCGATAAAGATTTGGTAGTGGCGACACACGGACGTGCTTTCTGGATTTTGGATGACATTACGCCTTTGCACGAAATAATGGATAAAAAGGTAACAGGCGAAAAACACCTTTTCCAACCGAGAACTGCCTACAGAACACAAGGTCGTCAAAGCGATACCCAATCAGCGGGCACCAATGCACCAAATGGAGTAATTGTACGTTTCTATCAAAAAACAAAAGCGACCAAAGAATTAGAACTCGAATTCTTGAACGACAAAAACGAGAGTATCATCAAGTATTCTTCGGTTAAAAATACCAAAGGCGAACCCCAAAAAGTAGCCAAAGAATTCCACCAAGACACGGAAAAAGAAAAAGCAGGTTACGTACCCAACAAAGCCGGAATGAACGTATTTGTTTGGAATATGCGTTATCCCAATGCTACCGAAGTGGAAGGTACTAATGTAATGTGGGCCGGTTCTGGCGTGGGAGCCAAAGTACTTCCGGGCACGTACAAAGTTCGTTTTATCGAAGACAAAAAAATCATCGGTGAGCAAACCTTTGACATCAAAAAAGACCCAAGAGCCGAAGGGACCGATGCCGACTTGAAAGAACAATTCGAATTCCACCAAAAAGTCAACAAAAAAGTAGACGAAGCACATGTAGCCATTAACAAAATCCGCAAAATTAAAGGACAAATCAATAGTTATGTTGGCGCTATGAAAGACTCGGTTATGGTCAAAGAAATGAAAAAAATGACCGAGCCTACCCTCAAATCTTTAGAAGAACTCGAGGCTACTTTGATGCAGCCCAAAGCCAAAGCCCCACAAGACGTTCTCGCCTACCCTATTATGCTAAACGATAAAATGGCGGGATTGGGCTCCAATGTTTCCTCAGGAGACACCAAACCGACCAAAGGCGCTTATGAAGTGTACGACGATTTGGCTAAAAAAATTGATGCCGCCGTAGCGAAAGTCAACGAAATCGCAACGGTCAAAGTACCCGAACTCAATGCCTTTATCCAACAAAAGCAGATTCCTGCCATAGTGATAGAGGATAAAAAATAAAGAACCAACTCCAATACAAGCCGTTTCTGAAAAGAAGCGGCTTTTTTTATTCCCAAAACAAGCATCCAAAAAATATAAATACTACAATTAATACTTGTTTAACATCAAATTATCATCAAATTCACGGCTACTTTCTCACTTAAATTTTATAGTTTTATAAAGACAAAAAACAAAGCTTTTTTACTTCTCTAAAAATCTTCGTATGAAAATAGCCCTTTACAGTAATGAATTTCCTCCGCACATTTATGGTGGTGCGGGAGTACATATCGATTTTTTAAGCCAAGAACTGGCCAAACTCGCCCAAGTAGAAGTCCGCTGTTTTGGGGCACAATCCGAAACCACCCAAAATATGCACGTGCAAGGCATCACCTCCAGCTTGACCAAAATGAAAGACCCAAGCAACGAGCACATCAAAATGTTTCATAACCTGAGCAAAAATGTCGAAATGGCGCAAGCCACACCCGAGGCCGACATTGTGCACTGCCACACTTGGTACACCCATTTAGCAGGCGTATTTACGCGCGAACTGCTACAAGTACCGCTCATTTTGACCACCCACAGTCTCGAAACCCACCGCCCTTGGAAGGTCGAGCAACTCGGCAACGGTTATTTCCTGTCGCGCTGGTTAGAGCAACACGCCTACGCCTCTGCCGATGGGGTGATTGCCGTAAGCGAACAAATGAAAACCGATGTCATCGAAGCCTATGGCGTAGCGCCCGAAAAAGTAACCGTAATTCACAACGGCATCGACCCAGATTTTTACCAACCCACTTTTGATGATGCGCTGTTGACCGAATTAGGCATCGACCCCAACATTCCGTTTGTGTTGTTTGTGGGTCGCATCACGCGTCAAAAAGGCATTTCGCAACTCATCGCTGCGGCACAACATTTCAATGCCAATTGCCAAATCGTATTGTGTGCAGGCGCCCCAGACACGCCCGAAATTGCCGCCGAAACCGAACAACTCATCGCCGAGCTAAAAGCCACCCGCGAAGGCGTCATCCTCATCTCCGAAATGCTCCCAAGAGAAAAAGTAAAAGTGCTCTACAGCCACGCCCGCGTTTTCGCCTGCCCCTCGCTCTACGAACCCTTTGGTATCATCAATCTCGAGGCGATGTCCTGCGAAACACCCGTAGTAGGAAGCGCCGTAGGAGGCATACCCGAAATCATCGTCGAAGGGCAAACCGGATTTTTGGTACCCCTCGCCCCCGTTTCCCGAACCGATTTTAACCCCGCCAATCCTCAAGCCTTCCAACAAGATTTTGCCACCAAAGTCAATCTCTTGCTCGACAACGAAGCCTTGGCCAACCAAATGGGAAAAGCCGGTCGCCAACGCGTACTCCAACAATTCAGTTGGGCTTCTATCGCGAAAACCACCTTAGCCTATTACCAAGAAGTCATCGACCGTTTCGAAAAAGAAAAAGCATAATTGGGGCGTGACCCCAGTACCACAAAGGGGCGAATAGCAAAGGTGTTATTCGCCCCTTTGCGTTCCTGCGGTCGGGCTATACGCGCTACTTCGGTAGCCAGCTGCTATCCCTCACGCGGGCAATCACAGGAGTTTAAGGCAACAAAACACTAAAGAATATTTCAGATTTTATTTATATTTTTTGCAGGAAAAAGAATATATTTGAGAAATAAAAAAGTCTGAATACAGTGGGACCTATGGTTCTAATATAAATATGATAAGTATTATTTTATTAGACTTATATGCTAGTTACCAGCAAACGTAAAAACATACCAACATGAAAGAAAGCGAAGAAATAATACAAGCACTTTTGAAATTCAGAAATGAAAGAGATTGGGAGCAATTTCACAATCCAAAAGATTTGGCACTAGCGATTAATGTTGAAGCTGGAGAATTACTTGAATTATTTCTTTGGAAAAGTGCAAGTGAAGCAAACGTAGAAAAGATAAGAGAAGAGTTGGCAGATGTATTTGCTTTTGCCTTTATGCTTGCGGAAAAATATAATTTTGATGTAAAAGAAATTGTCCTTGAAAAGATTAAACGAAACGCTGCAAAATATCCAATAGAAAAAGCTAAGGGAAGTGCAAAAAAATATAATGAGTTATGAGTATTCCAAAGAACATAACAAACGAGCATATTGACAGAGCCATTAATGAGATAAATATTGATGTCATACCCAAGGGTAGACTTTCAAATACTTATTTTCTAATATCAGGAGAAAAAAGGCTTCCTCCAAAGTATGTTTTAGGTGAGGCAAATAAATATGCAAATAACGAAATACTAAACAGCGATTCCTTTAATGCTGTAGAAGCGGTTGCCTTTTTAAGAAAACTTAATTACGAAATTGAAGAATCAAATCATATGGTAAATATTAAATTATACGATATACATGGTGCTAGTACAATTGAGAATTACCGCACTTTAATTACACCTGATGATAAATATTTCTATTGGGATTCAAAACGTTTCACTCGCAATGAAATTGGAGATATAGTTTTTTGGGTAAATAGAACTGAAAGAGTTGTGCTTTATACAAAAATCGATTCGAAAGAAGTGCGGCCATCATTTAAGGACGGGAAAAATTTAATTAATGATCAGGGGTATAATGTATCTGCAACTGCTCAAGATCCAACTCAATTCGAAACATTTTACAGATTCAAAATTATAGACAAGACACCAATGACAGAAGGTTGGAATTATTCTAACCTAGTCCCTTTTAACGGTCAAACAATGGCTATAATCCTATATGAGCCTAATGTCAATGAACCCGAAAAGAAAATTGAAAAAATCAATGACCTAATTCCAGTTTTTAGTAAAAATGAAGAAGTAACAGAAGTTTTGAATGAAGCACTTGCACTATTACAGGGCAATAGGCCAGCAGTCAAAAAACAAAAATCATCACCATCTCAAAATACAGAATCAAAGGATATGAACATTCTAACAGCCATAAAAACTAAACCTTTTATTCTTCTAGCGGGAATATCGGGCACAGGGAAATCAAGATTAGTAAGAACATTGGCTTACAAGACTTGTGCAAAAGATGAATTGAGAACAAACCCTAAAAAGCCAGGGAATTTTGAATTAATTCCTGTGCGTCCAAATTGGCACGACTCTTCAGAACTGATGGGATATGTGAGTAGAATAAATGGGGAAAAATATATAACTACATCTTTTTTGCAGTTCATTGCAAAAGCTTGGAAAAATGTAGACGTGCCATTCTTACTTTGCTTGGATGAAATGAACCTTGCACCTGTAGAACAGTATTTTGCTGAGTATTTGAGTATCATAGAAACAAGACAAGTGCAGGGTGAAGAGATTGGAACAGATTATTTAATTTCGAAAGCTAGTTTTGAGAATCACACACTGTATTCTAAATTATTAGCGGATTTGGACCTTGATGAAAATGAATTTTCACACGGAATCAGTATTCCAAATAATCTTGTGGTAATTGGTACAGTTAACATGGATGAAACTACTCATTCATTCAGCAGAAAAGTGCTTGATCGTGCAATGACATTCGAAATGAATAATGTTGACTTAACAGCTGGATTAGATAATACAAAAAATGATTGGAGTTATCCCGAAACTTTTATTTCCTCAAAAGAGGTTATCGGAAACTTTACATCAGGTGCAGAAGTTGTGAATGAATTTACTGAAAGCAAAAAGGTTGTTGATTTCCTTATAAATCTTAATACAGAATTAGAAGGAACTCCCTTCAAAATTGCCTACAGAGTTAGAGACGAATTTTTAATATATTGCTATTATGCCAGTTTAAATCAAACTAATGCAAATTGGTTGACAAATGCATTGGACGAAATGACTAGCATGAAAATTTTATCAAGAATTGAAGGTGATGAAACAAAAACAGGTTCCGTTTTGAGCAATTTACAACGGGTTTTAACTGCTGACTATAAAAAGTCAAATGCAAAACTTAAAGAAATGGAAGCACGACTTTCAACTAGTGGCTATACTTCATTCTGGTCATAATGCAAATTATAAAAATAGAACATAATGATTTTGATTTGGTTATTGAATGTAATAACCTTGAAACTACTTTTAATAAAGCTCAAAAAAAGCAATCTCAAATTTTAACCGCTACCTCTTATTTAGTTAATGAAGGAAGTATTTTTATTCACAATTTTGAAAGTAAGTCTCTAGTGCCATTAAATGCAGATAAAACTTATCCTTTAATATTTGAAAACAAAGACTACTTCATTGGAATTACATTTAAAAACAAAGCATTAGTTCAATCACCATATATTTATTCGAAACTTAAAGAAGTTGAAGAAAAGTTCTTTTATAGGGAAGAATTAGGATTCCTTGCGGGCACAATTAATTTTGGAAATGACTTAGGAAAAAGCAACTTAATTGTCAGATATACGATAGGAAACATATTACAAGAAATCAATTTTCAGTTTGAGGTTTTTCCAACAAAACTTAATTACAGAAGCGACTATGAAAAGATAGTTTCAGATATTGAAAAAGAATATCCTTATCTCGTTCTCGATTTCCTGAAGAAGACATACACTTCATTTAAATTAGGGCATTCTCCTAATACCGATTTAATATGGTGGCAAGTTTTTGGTGGATTATACAACGAGTTTATTCAATCATCAAAATTCATTTTAAATAAACCCCATAGTCGCATAATAAGACAAACGAAGTATGTAAAGGCTGATAGAATAAACAAATGGACAACAACATTAGAAGAAGAGTATTCTCAATTTAAACATCTACCGAACAGGAATTATCGTTCAGAATATAAAACATTGAGTACCAATACAGCTGAAAATAGATTTTTCAAGCATGCTGTTTCCCAAACTCTGCGAAGATTCAAAAAAGTAAAATCGTTTATTGAAAAGCGTTTTTCTAATTCAATTACAGACCCATTCAAAGTTGAACTTAATTCAATAGAAAAACAGTTTGAAACAATTTCTGCTAATCCATTCTTTAGAACAATAGATGAATTTCAAGGTATAAAACAAGAGTCTCTTGTTTTGCAGAAAGCAACAGGCTACAGCACTATTTATAAATCATGGATAATGCTAAATAGTGGCTTAAAGTTTTTAGAAGGAATTCAGAAAATTGAACTAAAAAATATCGCTGACCTTTATCAAATATGGTGCTTTCTTGAAATTAAAAATGTATTACAAAATCTATTAGGTAAAGACAATCCCGATGATGTTGATTTAGCGGAAATACAAATAGATGACTTCGTTTTTAAAATAGAGCGTGGAGTTAAATCCAAAGTGTCATTTAATAAACCCAATGGTGAAATAATTGACTTGTTCCATGACTTCTCATATGACACATCAGAAAGTCAAAATGTAAAATCATTTACCGTAAACCAAAGACCAGACATTGTTTTAAGAATCACTAAAAATGACTTGAAGGAAAAATATGTTCTTACATATTTATATGATGCTAAATATCGATTGGCTTCTGATGAAAAGGAAGGTTCACCTGACCTACCGACTGAAGATTCTATAAATCAAATGCATCGCTACAGAGATGCAATTTATTATGTAAACAAGGAGAAAGTTAAACCTGAAAAAGAGGTAATCGGTGCATATATTCTTTTTCCTGGCTCAGGAGAAATTGAAACCATTAAAAATTTAGACTATTACAAATCCATAGAGTCTGTTAATATTGGTGCATTCCCATTGCGACCAAACGACTATACCAATAGAAGTCTATTAGAAGACCATTTAAAGACAATTATAGGGTTAGATACAGAATCTGTTCTAAATGATGTTTCGCCTCAAAAGGAGAGTTCTTACGAATCTCCGAATCCATATGTATTAATTGGGTTCGTGCCTTCAGAGAATCATATGTTGTGTTTTGAAAACAGTGAATCTCCGTTTTATTTTTCAGGAACAAAGAAACCTTCAAAATTTGGTTTTAAGAACTTGAAATATTTTGCACCATACATAAAGGAAAAAGGTGTAAAAGATTATTATGAAATCCTAGATTATCAAATTACAGAAAGAAAAAACATATTTAAAACAAATCACCCGCTTTACAAAGACGAAAGTGACGAAAGACTTGTAATCAGACTAGGGCATAAATTCCAAATTGACAACGGAAAATATTTGAAAATATCTGATGGCTCAATTGGACAAATTCCTTATCGTTATACAAATTTGAAAAACATCAGAACACCTATAGACAATAAAGTTGAAGTATTAAAAGTTAGTGGACAATGAAACAATTGAACATATGTATTACTAAATAACGCCAGCTGGTAACAGCGGTTTGGCGTAATGGCGGGTGCAGTGCTTTGTATGACAGTTTTGTGGTAAATTCAAGTGCAGTTCTTCGTTTGAACTTTTGTGCTAAAAACCCGCCACTACGCCAAGCCGTAAACCGTTAGCAAGCATTGTAGCTCAGAAATTATAATTATGAAAGAAAGAATATATAAATGCCTAATATTAATAATCTTTTTAGTGTTTATATCTTTTTTTTTCAAAGGTTATCTTTATAAAAAAGAAATTACTGAAAACAGAATAACAACAGTTTGTCAGTTTGTTTCTTGTAAAGAATTCACAAAAACTTCTAGTAGTTATTTTAAGTATTATGTAAACGGAAAAATTTATAAGAAAAACTATGGACAGTGTCCGTCAAACTACGAAAGCAAGATTGGCAAATATTTTATTTTAAACTATTCAAATTTAGACCCTGAAAAAATAACAGTAGTTTTTTCAGAAGAAGTACTAGACTCTGAAAAAATTTTTAGTGCAGGTTTTAAATCAAATAAATAATAACAACGCCTGATAACACACTGCTCTCCAAAGAATACAAACCATTAAAGTATACTGCGCGAACTTATCTGTTGAAAAAACAAAACCTTAGCAGTTATGCTTCAACCAAACAAGATAATTGAGAATTAAAATAGTATGAACATAAAAACACTTTTATTATTAATTGCAATTGTATTCTTGTCGTGCAAAAAGACAAGTGAAGTTGTCAAACAAACTGCTGACCAACAAACTGATTCTTTATCGCTAAATAAAGAAGTCCCAACATCAGTAAGTGAAACTAAAACTGAAGCAAAAACTCAAAATTGGTACGATGGCTTAATTGCGGATTACATCAGAAAATCAGACAATGAGCTTATTAAATCTGCTTTAAAAAACAAGGAACAAATACAATGGCTCTTGGACAGAACCGAAAAAACGGATTCTACAAATTATTATATTTTTAATATTGGTCAAGATGTAGCAGAAGAAGACGGTAGTGAACCAAGATTTACCTCAGATGGATGGATTTATATTGATAGTATATCTAAAAAAATATACGAATACGACCTACCAAATGATAGTTTAATCGTGTGGAAGCCAAAACGCTAACCCTTAGCTCTTAGAAGTATACAAACCTTAAAGTATACTGCCCGAACGTCTCCGACTTCGCCCCATTTTTTATCACGTTGCCCTTAGAAAACACCAAAAATGACCTTTGCGCTTTTTTGGTGTTTTTTTTGGTTACCAATCAAGACACTCGAATCCAATCGTAGGTCAAAAAAGAAACAATCCAGAAACTTTACGGAGTTGTTTTTTCTGTTTTTTTTCTTGTCAAATAAAAAATATTTACCCCAAGAATAAAAGCATTAGTGATGATAACGGGCCAAGAAACACCCAACATAAAACCATAAATCACAAACAAAAAACAGCCTGCAGAATTGATAATCCTCAAGGTGGTGATGTTTTTCATCAAGAATGAAACCATCAAAACAAATGACCCCAAATAACCTACCCAATCAGTAAAAGACATTTCCATAATCTATTCTTTTTTAAAGACCAAATCTACTCATTATCAAGGTGTTTTGAAAATGATTCGCAATTTTTATTCAAAATATCAATTATTCGGTCATTTGCGGTACTTTTGCGTTTTGTTTAGCTAATACCCTATGAATATCAAATTGATCGCCATTGGCAAAACCGACAATAAAGCACTACAAACCTTAATCGATGATTATACCAAACGATTGTCGTTTTATATCAAATTTGAATTGGAAATTATACCCGATATTAAGAATGTGAAAAACTTGTCTGAAAGCCAGCAAAAAGAAAAAGAAGGCGAATTGATTCTTTCGAAAATCACACCTACAGATCAGTTAATTTTATTAGACGAAAACGGAAAAACCTTTTCAAGTGTGGGCTTCTCAACCGAATTGCAGAAAAAAATGAACTCTGGTATCAAAACCTTAGTTTTTGTAATTGGTGGTCCTTATGGTTTTTCGGATACGGTTTATGCCAAAGCGCAAGGCAAAATTTCACTTTCATTAATGACCTTTTCCCATCAAATGGTGCGTTTATTCTTTATTGAACAACTGTATCGCGGGTTTACCATTTTGCGTAACGAACCATACCATCATCAATAAACACCCAAAAAGAAAGCGTTTTATCACTTGTTAAACTTGCTGTTAAAAAATGAATTCTTGTCGAGGTGAATGGGCATCAAATCCAGCGTATTGCAAGCTTTGTATAAAAATTTGATTTTGTATATAGGTATCAAAACTACTTTCTTTTGAAAAACCAAAATACAAAGTTCTAGGCTTATCACTGGGCAACTGATTCAAATAGTCTTGCAAAGCAGCTTTGTCTAATGCTTTAGCATCTATCATAACACTATTTTTTGATGTAAAAAGGATTACTGTTCCATGCTTAGGCCTCTCCATCTTGTAGGTCACATTCGTAAACGAAACAAAAGCCAAGTTTTTGTGAAGACTATCTGCATACGAAAAATAGTTTTCAGAAGTTTCGCTTTTGTGCATGCTTTTCTCTTTTTTGGCTTGCATTTTCATCACTTGTGGCATCACCAAACGCAAAGGCAATCGCTTATCAATATTGAAAACCCAATGAGTCGAACTAATTGTATTGTTCCTATTCAATTCAGCAAGCGTATCTTTTCCTTGTATGCCAAAGAAAATATAAACGGGTGAATGTTCGCCGATAGTTCTCACCAAGGATTGATTGGACTTAGGCAATTGTACTTCTTTTTTCCCCTCGCAAGCTAGCAGGAATAAAGCCAAAACACTTAAAACAACTGATTTCATTACTTTTATTTTATTGATACTTTTTGCCATAATTTGATGGTTTCTACTGCTTCTTTAACGTCGTGAACTCTCAAAATAGCAGCTCCTTTTTCTAAGGCAAGCGTATTCAAAACGGTGGTACCATTTAGGGCGTCTTCGGGGGTAATTTGTAGTGTCTTGTGAATCATTGATTTCCTAGAAACTCCTGCTAATATTGGCAATTCCAATGATTTAAAAAGGTCCAAATGACGCAATACTTCAAAATTCTGATCAATAGTCTTAGCAAAGCCAAAGCCAGGATCTACAATCAAATCAGAAATACCCAAACTGCGTGCGGCAGCGATTCGTTCCGAGAAATAAAACAATATTTCTTTAATCAAATCATCATATTGCGTAAGTGTATTCATTGTTTGTGGCGTACCTTTCATGTGCATCATGATGTAAGGTACTTGATAATTGGCTACAATTTTCAACATCAACGGATCCAAAAATCCAGCCGAAATGTCGTTTACAATAGCCGCTCCTTGATCCAAACACAACTGCGCCACATCGCTTCTAAATGTATCAATAGATACAATAGCTTCTGGAAAATGTTGCACTATCGAAGCTACCACAGGTATCGTTCTAGCCTTCTCTTCTTGAACAGAAACTGCTGTTGCATTGGGCTTACTCGAATAACCTCCCACATCAATAAAAGTAGCACCATCGGTAAGCATTTGTTCTACTCTATGTAAAACTTCGCGAGTATTGGTAAAACGACCTCCATCAAAAAAAGAGTCGGGTGTCACATTCAAAATTCCCATTACTTTGGGTGTAGATAAGTCAATTAATTCACCGTTGCAGTTGATTGTCATGATTTTGTTGATTGTTGTATAAATTTGGTAAACGATTCCAAAAAAATAGCTTATTTTTGGAGCAATCAGAATACAAATATACACCAATAATGAAGAATACTTCACAAGAATACGATGCGGTTATAGCCATTTGTCGCCAATTATTCATCAACAAAATGAAAGATTACGGAAGTGCTTGGCGCATTCTAAGACTGCCCTCACTTACTGATCAAATATTCATCAAAGCGCAACGCATTCGCAGTTTACAAGAAAACGACATCCGAAAAGTAGACGAAGACGAAACAAGTGAATTTATTGGTATTATCAATTATTCCATTATGGCGTTGATTCAGCTTGAACTAGGAGTTGTGGAGCAACCAGACCTTGATGTTAGCGCAGCAACCACTTGGTACAACAACAAAATCGAGCTCACCAAAACATTAATGGAAGCCAAAAACCATGATTATGGCGAAGCTTGGCGCGAAATGCGAGTGAGTTCGCTTACCGATTTGATTTTACAAAAATTACTTCGAGTAAAACAAATTGAAGACAATAAAGGCAAAACATTAGTTTCTGAAGGCATTGATGCTAATTATCAAGACATGATAAACTATGCAGTTTTTGCCCTGATCTTAATGCAATTTCATTTGAAAAAATAAATTATTCCCCACTATGAAAAACTTTTTAACCCAATTCTCCCGACTTTTCGTTGGAATTCTATTTATCATTTCTGGATTAATAAAACTTAACGACCCCGTTGGATTCTCCTATAAACTAGCCGAATATTTTAGCCAACCAGTTTTCAATATGCCTTTTTTAGAGCCATTTGCTCTGGCTATCGCTCTATTTTTGGTAATACTAGAAGTGGTTTTGGGCGTCTTGCTGCTAATTGGTTATAAAACCAAATGTACTATTTGGAGTTTACTTATCCTGATTGTTTTATTTACCTTTTTGACTTTTTATTCTGCCTATTTTGATGTGGTAAAAGATTGTGGTTGTTTTGGTGACGCCTTAAAACTAACACCTTGGCAATCTTTTACAAAGGATGTTGTATTGTTAATCTTTATTTTAATCCTTTACTTCAATCAAAAATTAGTGCAACCATTGTTTGGAAAAAAAACACAAAATACACTTGTTGCCCTTGCACTACTACTTTGTTGCTTTATGGGATATTGGGTATTGAATCATTTACCAATTGTAGACTTCAGACCATTTAAAGTTGGTAACAATATCTATGATGGAATGATGATTCCAGATAATGCTCCAAAAAGCGAAGTAGAAATGGTATTCATCTACAAAGTAAATGGTGTTCAGAAAGAATATACCGAAAAAGAGTTAATGAGTATTCCTGCTGGAGCCACATTTGTTGACCGAATTGATAAAGTAATCAAAGAAGGATACATTCCGCCAATTCATGATTTTACCATGGAAAAAGACGGACAAGATTTTACTGATCGTTATTTAAGACATGAACAATTAATGATTTTTGTAACATATGATTTGACTAAATCCAACCCCGAAGGAATGGCTAAATTAGAGGCTTTGCATAAAAAAGCATTGATTAAAGGCTATAAAGTAATTGGAATGACTGCTTCGTCTCCAGAGCAAATTGAGGCAGCAAAAAAACAATTTGGTCTGACGTTCAATTTCTATTTTTGTGATGCTATTGCGCTTAAAACTATCGAAAGAGCCAATCCTAGTATCGTGATTATCTCAAAAGCAGTAGTCAAACAAAAAGTACATTACAATGATATAGACAAATTGAAACTATAATTTCTTTAGCTTCAACCACAAAAAAGAGTGCCTTCGATACAAGAGAAGGCACTCTTTTTTTGTAGTATAGGTTTTCCTTTTAAAAAACATCAAAAATTATTTTACTTATTAGAGTTGTAGTATCAATTACAGTGAATTATCAAGGAACGTTCTCATTTTACGACAAATCCCCTATTTTATTAACGATAACGTTATTGTTGTATTTTTTTAACAAAAAAACAACTAAACTAACAATCCGAGCGGTGCCTAGATGAAATAGTTTCTTTAAATTTGTAGACAATGAAAAAACCAACAAAATGAAAAAAATAATCGCTCTTTTTATTGCTATTGCTAGTTTTTCGTGCACTCAAGCTCAAAAATCAGCATTTTCGTCAGTGGCTTTGAATGAAAAATTATTAGCAGCCAATGACAGGCAAGTCGCTTTTAAAGATGTTTTAAAAAAACACAAAGGTAAAACAGTAGTTATTGAAGTTTGGGCCTCTTGGTGTGGTGATTGTGTCAAAGCAATGCCAAAATTGAAAGAATTACAAGCTAATCATCCTAATGTAGACTATGTATTCATATCAATGGATAAAACTGCTGATAAATGGAAAGCGGGTATTGAAAAACACGAAATCAAAGGCGATCATTATATGGCTAATGACCAAATGAAAGGTGTTTTTGGAAAAGCCATCGACCTAGATTGGATTCCGCGTTACATCATTATTGACAAAAAAGGAAAAATTGTGCGTTACCGCGCTATAGAAACCGATTTTGCTGCTATCGATGAAACATTAAAAAGTTTAAAATAAAAAAAATAATACAACCTATAAATACAAAAAAATGAGAAAGAAGATTGTAGCAGGAAACTGGAAAATGCATAAAAATGCATCACAAACCCAAGAATTATTGACTGACTTACTTGCAAAAATACCAACAGAAACAACAGCAGAAGTAATCGTTGCACCAACTTTTGTAAACTTAGCGGCAGCGGTAACTAAATTAGAAGGAAGCAACATTCAAGTTGCGGCACAAAACCTTCACCAAGCCGAGAGTGGAGCTTTTACAGGCGAAATTTCTGCTGATATGATTAAAAGTGTAGGCGTGAACCACGTTATCTTAGGACACTCAGAGCGTAGAGCTATTTTTCACGAATCGGATGCTTTGATTGCTTCAAAAGTAGATACGGCATTGGAACACGACATGACTGTAATTTTCTGTTTTGGTGAAGAATTAAAAGACCGTCAATCTGGAAATCACTTCAACATTGTAGAAAACCAATTAAAAGACGGTTTATTCCATATTACAGCAGCTGATTGGGAAAAAGTAGTTTTAGCTTACGAGCCAGTTTGGGCTATCGGAACAGGAGAAACGGCTTCGCCAGAGCAAGCACAAGAAATGCACGAATTTATTAGAGAAACCGTTCGTAAAGCCTTTGGAAGCGATATCGCAGAAGACCTTACCATCTTATATGGTGGAAGTGTAAAACCAGACAATGCAAAAGAAATTTTCTCTAAACCAGATGTAGACGGAGGTTTAATTGGTGGAGCTGCCTTGAACGCTACAGATTTCTTAGCTATTGTTACGGCTATCTAATCCCATCATAAAGCAAGAAACCTTTAAAAGTTTCTGCTGATATGCTATAAAAACCTGACCAATTGGTCAGGTTTTTTTTGTGCTATAATCAAGAAAAATATTGGTTATTGAAGATTATCAGATAAATTCATTCCCGATTTACCTAAAATCGAATTTGATACTGCAGCAAAACTTGGTTGTAATCGTATTGTGCTGAATTGGGAATACTTTTGTTGTAATCTACAAAAAGCCCCACCAACGATAACTTCCCGATATAATCTTCTCCCAAAATATAACTTGCCATAGGTGTGTAAATTCGGAGTGGATTGCCAGCTTTCACTAGATTCTCGAGGTATTCATAACGAAAAGAAAACTCTACGCCTATATTTTTGTCAACATCGATAATCTTTCGAACCAAAGGAATCACATAAATACCTTGCATCTCATAATCATTCAATTCTTTTGGAACAAGTTTCGAAGCCGTATAAGCATTCAAATTCGAGCCCCGTTTATATTCTGTATCCAAAGCCAAGCATAATGTTGGACTAATTTTTTTCTCAAATTGCAAATCGGCACCATATGCCTTAGCGGATTGCCCATCCCAACGCGAAAAACCAACATTGCCACCCAAATTAAGGTACTTGCCTACCTTGTATTCTAACCGAAACATATGATGCTTGGCATTATCGGAGTCGGCGACTTGATTTTTTCCATTTCCGTTGACAAAACTATAATAGTATTTCAGAGGAATTTTCAAATCAGCTAGGGAACCGAAAACAGCGGCACCTATTTGAAAGCTTTGCCAACCATTGTTCCCAAAAAGAGTGTACTGATTGGACCAATTATAGGATTTTAAAATATCGGCTGGATACAAATCTTCTAAGCCGAAATAAGGACGAAATTGCCCCGCTTGAATCGACAAATAGTTATTGGCTTTGTATTTCAAATTAGCCAATTCTAAAACTCGGGTTTGTGGGTTGTTTTTAAAATCGGCTAAATTAATCAACACCTGAGCCGTAATTTTATTGATTTCGAACTTGGCTTGCAAGCGAACATAACGAAGGTAAAAACCATTGTCTGAAGCCTTATCGTCTGTGGTGTGATTGCCGTTCATATCCACATTTGAAGAGAATGTTTTGGCATAATCACCCACAAAAAGAATGGCATAACTGGCTTTTTTGGTTAGGAAATCAAGCTTTTTATCTGCTGCTTTGGTTTCTTTGGGTGGATTTGAAAGTGGGGGTTGATTTTCGATTTTCTTTTCTGATAGTTCAGTGCTTTGACTATAGCAAAGCGAGGTGAAGAATGCCAAGGGTACTAGCATCCATTTTTTGAATTCAATAAGCATTTTTTAAGTATTTTGATAGAAGCTTTAGCGGTAATTAACCTGATTTATACAGAAGGAACTGCTTTAGTTTCTTGTAAAAGCTTCTGTATTAAAGAAACCCTAAAATTAAAACACTGCCCTTTCCAATTCTATGATAAAAATCAGGAATAATCTTTTTTTCAGCACCTTTTCATAACAAAGTAATGAAAGAAATAGCTGCAATAAACTTGTGGTATTTACAAGCAATTGATACATTTGAAAGACACTAAATACAGCTTTCTTAAGCTGATAAAAAATGTTTAAAAAGTTACTACTCTTACTAATCGAAAGTTATGCTTACTAAAGTTCATCATATCGCTATCATTTGTTCGGATTATGAAAAATCGAAACGCTTTTATATTGAAGTGTTAGGATTAGAGATTATCCGTGAAATTTATCGAGAAGAAAGAGCCTCATACAAACTCGATTTAGCGCTCAATGGCGACTATATTATTGAACTTTTCTCGTTTCCCAATCCTCCTTCAAGACCTTCACGACCTGAAGCTACGGGTATGCGTCACTTGGCTTTTGAGGTGGATGATTTGGATAGAATAGTAGCCCATTTAGAGAAAAATCAAATCGAAATGGAAGCCATTCGCACAGATGAATTCACCAACAAGCGCTTTCTTTTTATAGCTGATCCTGACCAGTTGCCCATTGAATTTTATGAAAAGTAACAAGGATAAGTAAAATCAATGTATATTAGCTTATTGAAAAAAAGTTTTCTATAAAACGCTTTTGATCAGCATAAAACATCACAACAAACCTGACTTTTATTTTTTAGATATGAAAAAAACAATTTGGGCTATTCTTGCCACTACCCTACTCGCGCAAACAAATTGGTCCCAAAAGGCTATCGAAACACTTAAGAAAGAAGCCAATACGAGTATTGAAAAAGAAAGGGCTACATACAAGAAAATTGCTTTGAATATATGGGATTATGCCGAACTAGGTTACAAAGAAACCAACAGTTCCAACTTACTCGCACAACAATTAAAAGAAAATGAATTTACCGTTGCTAAAGGTGTAGCAGGTATACCCACAGCTTTTGTGGCTACGTACGGTTCGGGATATCCCGTGATTGGAATATTAGCAGAGTACGATGCACTTCCTGGACTATCACAAGATACTTCGCCAACCAAAACATTGATTCCAAATAAGAATAATGGACATGGATGTGGACATCATTTATTTGGAACTGGATCCGTTGCTGCTGGTATTGCCATAAAAAATCTAATAAAAGAAGGTAAGTTAAAAGGAACCATTAAAGTCTTTGGCTGTCCCGCAGAAGAAGGCGGAAGCGGAAAAGTATATATGGTGAGAGAAGGGCTTTTCAACAATGTTGATGTAGTCTTGCATTGGCACCCTTCGGATAATAATTCAGTAACTTACACTAGTGCTTTAGCTAACAAATCAGCCAAGTTTCGATTTTATGGAATTTCATCTCACGCATCTTCCTCTCCTGAGCAAGGACGTTCGGCATTGGATGCTGTTGAAGCAATGGACTATATGGTCAATATGATGCGAGAACATATTCCTCAAGAAACAAGAATTCATTATGTTATAACCAATGGCGGTAAAGCTCCAAATGTAGTTCCAGAATTTGCCGAAGTATATTATTATGTGAGAAATCCAGAGAAAACCATTGCTGTTAATGTTTTTGATCGTGTAGCCAAAGCTGCCGAAGGTGCAGCCATGGGAACAGGAACCCGCTCTGAATATGAAATTATTGGAGGCACTCACGATTTGCTCATCAACAAAACACTAGCTGATGCTATGCAAATCAATTTAGAAAAAGTTGGAGGCGTACAGTACACCCCAGAAGAAATAGATTTTGCGACTAAAATTCAAAGCAGTTTTATCGACAAAAAACCACCTATCACGAATGCTACCAAAATCAATCCCATGCATATCGACAAAAATCAAGGTTCAACAGATGTAGGCGATGTAAGCTATGCCGTTCCAACAGTTGGAATCGAAACCGCGACTTGGATTCCGGGAACAGGAGCACACAGCTGGCAAGCCGTTGCTTGTGGTGGAACCGATATAGGTATCAAAGGAATGCTTGTGGCTGCCAAAACACTTTCGTATATGGCCATCGACTTGCTTACGAATCCAGCTTTGGTTCAAAAGGCCAAAGAAGAATTCAAAGCAAGTAAAGGCGATTATCAGTACAAACCTTTACTTGGTGACCGTAAACCAGCCTTGAATTATAGAGATTAAAAAATCCCCTAAACACGATTAAAATGGTTTAGGGGATTGTTTTTTTTATTTTCAATTCACTACGAAAGCAATTCAAACACCTGATTGGCAATCTCCACTTCCTCATTGGTTGGAACCACCAATATTTTTGTTTTAGCACTTGGCGTATTTATTTCTCTGATTTCTTTAGAGCGAATGCTGTTTTGTTCTTGATCCAATTCAAGACCAAAATACTCCATATCAGCACACACTAGGCGACGAATATAATCTGAATTCTCTCCAATTCCAGCTGTAAAAACAATAGCGTCCAAACCATTCAACACTGCGGCATACGAACCAATGAATTTTTTAATTCGGTACGCGTTCATTGCCAGTGCCAACTGACAATCTTTGTTGCCTGCCTCTGCATTACTTTCTATATCTCTTAAATCGCTGTAGCCTGTCAAACCTAGCATTCCGCTTTGTTTTTGCAACAAAGCATTCACTTCGTCTGTAGAATAACCCAAAGATTTCACCAAGTAAAAAATCACCGATGGATCCACATCACCGCTACGAGTTCCCATAATCAATCCATTCATCGGTCCAAAACCAAGCGTGTGGTCTATACTTTTTCCGTCTTTTATAGCCGTCATACTACATCCATTTCCTAAATGAATGGTAACTATTTTATCTGCTTTATGGTTGGCTTTTTGCGTTAAATACTGAATGGCTTTTTCCGAAACGTATTTGTGACTGGTTCCGTGGAATCCATAAGCTCGTATTTTATTTTCGGACAATAAATAATTTGGAATGGCATATTTGTAGGCTTCAACCGGCATCGTTTGATGAAAAGCCGTATCAAAAACCGCTACTTGTTTAGCCGATTCAAAAATCTGTTCGGCCACAATAATCCCCTCCAAATTAGCAGGGTTGTGCAAAGGAGCCAATTCAAAAAGCTGACGAATTTGATCCTTAACCTCAGTTGTAATTTCTACCGTATTCGAAAAAGAACTACCTCCGTGCACCACTCTATGCCCCACCGCTTTAATCTCGGCAGTAGACGCTATCACCCCTACTTTTTCGTCCATCAACAACTGCGCAATTTTTTGCAAACCCACTTTATGATTGGCAATTGGTAAGGACTCCACAATTTTATTCGTCGCTGTGGTGTAGGTCAAATTAGAAGTATCCAACCCTATTCGGTCAATCATTCCACTACAAATCACCTTTTGTTCTGGCATTTCAATCAATTGATACTTTATCGATGAACTTCCTGAATTAATAATTACAATTTTCATATATGTAAATTTTACTATTATGTTTGGCTTACAACCAAGCCTATTTGTTTCATTTTTTGAAGCGGCAAAAATACGCTTTCTTGTGGTCAAAGTCCCGTCATCCATTATAATCTTTTTCCCCGAAAAAAATCGGGGCAAAAGGATTTTCATTCCTATCGGGGCTAAAAGGCAGCAACTTACCTTTTGGCATGCATTTACAATCCTTGTGCTTGTATAGCCGTAATTACCACCGTATTGATGATATCATCTACCGTACAACCTCTACTCAAATCGTTCACCGGTTTGTTCAATCCTTGTAACATTGGACCAATCGCCAAGGCGCCAGTTTCTCTTTGAACCGCTTTATAGGTGTTATTTCCTGTATTCAAATCTGGAAAAATCAAGACACTAGCCTGTCCCGCAACTTGTGAATCTGGCATTTTACTTTTACCCACACTCATATCAACCGCAGCATCGTACTGAATTGGTCCTTCAATTTTAATGTCAGGACGTTTGGCTTTTACAATTTCGGTAGCGGCTCTTACTTTCTCTACTTCATCCCCTTTACCAGAAGTTCCAGAAGAATACGACAACATCGCTACTTTAGGGTCTATTCCAAATGCCAAACTCGAATCCGCTGATGAAATAGCGATTTCTGCCAATTGTTCTGCGGTTGGATTCGGATTAATCGCGCAATCCCCAAAAACAGAAACTCTATCTTCTAAACACATAAAGAAAACAGACGAAACCACAGACGAATTAGGCTTAGTTTTGATAAACTGTAGCGCCGGCAAAATAGTGTGTTGCGTTGTATGCGCCGCTCCCGAAACCATTCCGTCAGCGTGTCCTTTGTAGACCATCATCGTACCAAAATAAGACACATCTTCCATTAAATCTCTTGCCATCGCCAACGATACATTTTTGGCTTTTCGCAGTTCATAATACGTGTTTACATAATCCTCGTAATGTTCAGATTCCGTCGGATTAATAATCGCTACTTTATCAAAATCAAAGTCCAAACCAAGTTCTAACACTTTGCTTTCTACTTGTTTTTTATTTCCAATGATAGTAATATCAACCACATCAATTAATTGCAAACGGGAGGCAGCAATCAAAATTCGGTCATCATTACCTTCAGGCAAGACGATATGTTTACGGTGTTTTTTGGCTCGTTTAACCAAATTGTATTGGAACATCTTTGGCGTAATTCCATCTGATTCAAAAGAGGTAAATTTCTCTGCCAAGGCATCGATATCGACATATTTTTCAAAAGTAGCTATCGAAGTTTCAATCTTCTGAGTATTATTAGCATAAATTTTAGACTTAATCGCTCCTATTTGATTCGAAATATTATACGTTCCACCTTCTACCGTAAGAATAGGAACTACCGTTGACAATCCTTCAATCAATTTCAAAATACTTTCCTCTGGCATAATATTTCCTGTCAAAACAATCCCAGAAACCGAAGGATAATTAGCCGATTCATTGGCTTGTAATGCCCCCAAGATAATATCGGCACGGTCACCTGGTGTAATGATCAAACCATTCTCTTTGAGGTGTAACAAATAATTAGGCAATTGCATAGCTCCAATACTGTAGCTTCCTGTTTGGTTGTTCAAATATTCGTGACCAAACAACACTTTGGCACCAATCTCATTTACAATTTCTTGTACCGTAGGATTATTCAAGCTGGAGATAAGCGGAATCGTATTGATTAAAACTGTACTTGGTAGATTTTTTCTCAAATCATTCGTAACCAATTCAATATTTTCGGGTTGCACTTTATTGGCAATCACCGAAATTACTTCAACATCTTTTACTTTGAACGTATCATAAGCCAAATACAAACTATCCACCAATTCTTCTAGTGTTTTACCAATTCCTGAACCAATGATGATGGTTGGGATACCAAGATTTTTAGCAATGAGAACATTAATTCCTAATTCTATAGCGGTACCTTCTCCAATAAAACTGGTACCTTCAACTAGGACAAAGTCGAACTTCTCTTCCAGTCGTTTGAATTTTTCAATAATCACATCCAGTACTTCACCAATCTTTCCTTTGTTCTTTTTCTTGATTAATTTACTTTTGGTAAAAGCATAAGCATCCTCAAACTTCATATCCAATCCAAAATGAGAAATCACAGTCTCGATATGATTATCAAACTGTCCTTCTTCAAAATCTTCAATAATGGGTCTAAAATACCCTACGCGAGCTGTTTTACCAATTAACAACTGCATTAATCCTAAACTGATGATTGATTTACCACAGTTTTGTTCGCTAGTGGCGATGTATATTGCTTTATTCATTGTAACTAATTTTAATCATTATCTATGCTAAATTCAACTGTAAACTCTAAAACCAACGCCTCTTTTTAAAGTAAATAACCATTGCAATTCCAATGGCCAACATTAATAACAACACATAAAAATAACCATTTTGAAAACGTAATTCTGGCATATTGTCAAAATTCATCCCGTAAACACCCACTATAAAAGTGAGCGGGATAAAAATAGCCGATACAATGGTTAGAGTTTTCATAATCTCATTCATCTTGTGAGATTGTGTTGTAAAAAAGAAATTAGAGGCACTTTCTAATAAACCCATATCCGAATCGATTTGTTCTAAAAGCTCTAATGTTTTTTGGTACAACCGACCAAAAAACACAAAACTATCGGGTTGCATCACATTAAAAGTATTGTCGTCTTTTATGCTTTTTATATCGTATAGCGAATCACGAAGCGGAATAATAGCTCGTTTTAAAAAATTGAAATTGTCTCTATGTTTTTCGATGCGTTCCAAAATTACAGGATTCGAACTGGTTTTTGATAAATTGATAATCTCTTCCAAACGATCTTCTTCATTCTCGATGGTGATATAAAAATTTTCCATTACTGCATCAAGTAAAGTGTACAAAAGATAATCTGTTTTTTTGGTGCTTAAGATAACTGAGTTCTGACGAATGCGTTCTCTAATGTGCGTAAAAAAATCAGACCTTTTTTCTTGAAATGAAATCAAGATACCGTCTTTTAGCAAAAAACTAATTTGCTCCACACTTATGTTATCTGAATGTTCGGTTGGCAAAATCGATTTAATATTAAAAAACAAACGGTCATGTGTTTCTTCTAACTTTGTCCTACGCGATGTATTTAAGACATCAGACAACACATAATTATCAATCGAAAAATAAGAACCAATGGCTTTGATTAAATCAAGATTGTTTAGGCCGTGAATGTTCAACCAATTATTTTTAGTACTATCTACTAAAGCATTCAAGTCTTTGAATTCAAAATCAACATATTCAGAAAAGCCAACTACATCATAAACAAAGAGTTGCATTTCCGACTCTTTATTTTTATGGATTCCGGTATATTCTAATCCATTGGGTTGTACTTTTCGTCCTTTGCGGTATTTTATTTTTCTCATGAATGAATTTTATCTAGTAATATTACGAAAAATAAATTAATATTTAGCTGAATTTAAGGCATTTGACTTCCAAAATTACCGAACTTGTTGAAATACCACTAGTTATATTTCGACAAAAGTAAAGCAAAAAAAGAGTATAGTTTATGAGAAAAATCAGGTTTTTTATAAATTTAAATTCATCGTAAACGATTGTTAATTTTTAAATTTTAACTTACAAAACAGTTCTTTTTTTGTTTTTTTTTAATAGGTTTGAGGATAGAAAACTATTTCATTGTAGACTTTTCAAAAAAAAATTATCAATCTATTACCAATAAAAATTTAAAATCAACATGTCTAAAACCAAATTGCTACTGCTTGGTACCGCACTTCTTTTTTGCTGTACCGAAGTGACCGTTGCACAAAGCAAAAAAAAGAAAGATTCGGGTAAAGAAGCGCCGAAAGTAGAACAAAAGGCTCCTGAAAAAAAAGGGCCTAAACCGTATAACAAAGTAGTCGATTCTACTGCCGTTACCCAAAAAGGACTTTTCGATATTCATAAAACTACCGACAATAAGTTTTTATTCGAAATCAACGATACGCTTATCGGGAAAGAAATCATGACGATTACTCGTTATTCTAAAACCCCAGCAGGCGGAGGTGTTTTTGGGGGTGAAGAAGTAAATCGTCAAGTAATCAAATGGGAAAAAGGATTGAACAACAACCTATTGTTGCGTTCTATCACACACGTTATCACTTCTCCAGATGAAGACAAACCTATTGCACAAGCGGTAAAAAATTCATCAGCAGATCCTATCATTGGGAACTATGAAATTTTAGCTTTTAAAAAAGAAGGAAAAGAAACGACTGGTTATGTAATCGATATGACGCCTACTTTCGAGTCGGATTTACAAACTTTTTCTTTGGATCCTATCAAAAAACAATTACTCAACATCCAAGGATTTCAAAAAGACCGCTCTTTCATTCAAAAAATTAGCAGTTATCCGATAAATGTTGAAATCAAAACTGTAAAAACGTATGCTACAACAGCGCCGCAGTTATCGTTGAATCCAACACCTAGAATTGGAACCAACTTACCTGCTGGTTTAGATGCAGGTGTAGTAACCATAGAGTTGAATACTTCGATGTTGCTATTGCCAAAAGTGCCAATGCGTAAAAGAACTTTCGATGCTCGTGTAGGTTACTTTGCCAACCAAATCGATGTTTTTGAAGAAGAATCTCAAAAATCGGATACCGAAATTTTTGCCGTTCGTTGGAAATTAGAACCTAAAAATGCTGAAGACGCTGCCAAACAAAAAAGAGGTGAATTGATCGAACCGAAAAAACCAATCGTATATTACATCGATCCTGCTACCCCAATCAAATGGAGAAAATTTATCAAACAAGGAATTGACGACTGGCAAGTAGCTTTTGAAGCAGCAGGTTGGAAAAACGCTATTCGTGGCGAATATTGGCCAGAGAATGACCCAACGATGAGTTTAGAAGATGCTCGTTTCTCTGTATTGCGTTATTTTGCTGCCGATATCCAAAATGCATATGGGCCTAACGTACACGATCCAAGATCTGGGGAGATCCTAGAAAGCCATATCGGATGGTACCATAACATTATGAGTTTGTTGAGAAACTGGTATTTAATCCAAACTGCGGCTGTTGATCCAGCAGCAAGAAAAAAACAATTTGATGACAACCTAATGGGCGAATTGATTCGTTTTGTTTCTTCTCACGAAGTGGGTCATACTTTAGGTTTACGTCACAATATGGGAGCAAGTACTGCTACTCCAGTAGAAAAACTTAGAGATCCTGCTTTCCAAGAAAAGAACGGTCACACTTCTTCTATTATGGATTATGCGCGTTTCAACTACGTAGCACAGCCAGAAGACGGGGTAAAACACTTATTCCCAAGAATTGGTGATTATGACAAATGGGCCATCAAATGGGGGTATTCTTATTTTGCTGACGCCAAAGATGAAAAAGCAGAAAAAGCCATCTTGAACGAAATGACCAAAGAAGCCTACAAAAACCGTCGTTTGTGGTTTGGAACAGAAGCTAGTCCTTATGACCCAAGATACCAAACAGAAGATATTGGTGACAATGCTATGAAAGCTTCTGCTTACGGAATCAAAAACTTAAAACGCATTTTGCCAAACTTAATCAATTGGAGTGCCGAAAAAGGAGAAAGCTATTCAGAATTAGAAGAAATGTACAATGCTTTGACAGGACAATTCAGACGTTATATGGGACACGTGACTAAAAACGTTGGAGGTATTTATGACACACCAAAAACCTATGATATGTCAGGTAACCAATTTGAAGTTGTTCCAAAAAGCATCCAAAAAGAAGCAGTTGCCTTCTTAAACACTCAATTATTTGCTACACCAAAATGGTTACTAGATACTAACGTTTTATCTAAAATTAGTCCAGAAAGTGGTGTAGAAGCCATCAAAGCGATGCAAGACGGAACCCTTTCTAACTTATTAGCTGGAGACAGAATGGTACGTTTGATGGAAAGCGCAAGTAATAGTCCTGAAAACTATTCTGTAGACGAGTTAATGACCGACTTGAAAAAAGGCATCTTCTCAGAATTAGCAGGTGGAGCCAAAATAGACATTTACCGCAGAAACATCCAAAAACTGTATGTGGATAAAGTAATTGCTATGCTAAAACCAGGTAATGCAGTAGTACGTTCTAACAGTGTAGGTGCGGCTTACGGTATGAATTCAAGAACTGTAAATTTAGCCCAAACCGATTTACCTTCTATCGCTAGAGGACAATTGGTAGGATTGAAAAACGAAATGAAAGTCGCTGCAGCGAGAATGGACCGTTTGAGTAAATTTCACTTATTGGATTTAGTAGCTCGAATCGATGCTGCTTTGAATCCAAAATCATAAGCAACCCTTTCGTGCAATATCAAAAGGTCTCGTTACAAGCGAGACCTTTTTTTTGTATGAATAAATATCTTTTATTTAACCTGCAAGGTTTTCAAAACCTTGTAGGTTTGCATGCTGAAGCCCCTTCAACCCAAAAAAAAAAACTAATAGGAAAACCATAAAATAGTCCATCTTGTCAGTTCGAGCGCAGTCGAGAACCCTCTTTAAATCTCTACTGCGATACCATTGACGTTTTTTGTTTTAAGAAGGGTTTCGACTGCGCTCAACCTGACAAAGTTAATATCATTTTATAGCATAAAAACACCTCGATATGACAAAAAAACGATAAGACTATATTCAAATAACAGTTGTATTACTTCTCCTTTTTCTACATCATCAAAAGCAAAACATTGGTATCAAAATTTGAGACTATAACACAAAAAAACCGAGCCATTACTGACTCGGTTTATCTTACTACCTAGTACTAGGTACTAAATACTTACTTTACTTCTTCGAATTCAACGTCTTCAACATTGTCTCCTTGTGCTTGAGCTTGTGGCTCAGCAGCAGCTTGACCTTGTTCACCTTGAGCATACATCGCTTCAGTTGCTTTTTTCCAAGCAGCGTTGATGTTATCCAAAGCTGTTTGAATAGCTGGAAGATCTTGAGATTGGTGTGCCATTCTCAATTCAGTTAAAGCGTACTCTACAGCCACTTTGTTATCGTCAGATAATTTATCACCAAGCTCTTTCAATTGAGATTCTGTTTGGAAAATCATCGCGTCAGCTTCGTTCAATTTTTCTGCTTTTTCTCTTGCTTGTTTATCAGCTTCAGCATTTGCTTCAGCATCTTTTTTCATTTTCTCGATTTCTTCAGCAGTTAAACCAGAAGAAGCCTCGATACGAATATCGTGAGATTTACCAGTTCCTTTGTCAGTAGCCGATACTTTGATGATACCGTTAGCATCAATGTCAAAAGTAACTTCAATTTGAGGAACACCTCTTGGGGCTGGTGGAATTCCGTCTAAGTGGAAACGACCAATAGTTTTGTTATCCGCAGCCATTGCTCTAGCTCCTTGCAATACGTGGATTTCAACAGATGGTTGAGAATCAGCAGCCGTAGAGAAAACTTGAGATTTTTTAGTTGGGATAGTCGTATTAGCTTCGATCAAAGTAGTCATTACACCACCCATAGTTTCGATACCTAAAGCCAAAGGTGTAACGTCAAGCAACAATACATCTTTTACATCTCCAGACAATACACCACCTTGGATAGCAGCACCAATAGCTACAACCTCATCAGGGTTAACACCTTTTGACGCTTTTTTACCGAAGAATTTTTCAACTTCTTCAACGATTCTTGGGATACGAGTAGAACCACCCACCAAGATAACTTCGTCAATGTCAGAAGTAGACAAACCTGCATCTTTCAAAGCTTGTGCTACTGGAGCCATAGAACGTTTTACCAAACTGTCAGACAATTTTTCGAATTGTGATCTAGTTAATTTTTTCACTAAGTGTTTTGGTCCTGAAGCCGTAGCTGTAACGTATGGCAAGTTGATTTCAGTTTCTGCAGAAGAAGACAATTCAATTTTTGCTTTCTCAGCAGCTTCTTTGATACGTTGTAAAGACATTGGGTCTAAACGCAAATCAATACCTTCTTCAGCTTTGAATTCGTCTGCCAACCAATCAATGATTACTTGGTCAAAGTCATCACCACCTAAGTGAGTATCACCATTAGTAGACAATACTTCGAAAACTCCGTCTCCTAATTCCAATACAGAGATATCAAAAGTACCTCCACCTAAATCGTAAACAGCAATTTTTTGATCTGTTCCTTTTTTATCCAATCCGTAAGCCAAAGCCGCAGCAGTTGGTTCGTTGATGATACGCATTACTTTCAAACCAGCGATTTCACCAGCCTCTTTTGTAGCCTGACGTTGTGCATCGTTGAAGTAAGCAGGAACAGTAATAACTGCTTCAGTTACTGTTTGACCTAAATAGTCTTCAGCAGTTTTTTTCATTTTTTGAAGTGTCATAGCTGACAATTCTTGTGCAGTGTATAAACGACCATCAATATCCACACGTGGCGTATTGTTGTCTCCTTTTACTACTGTGTAAGGAACTCTTTTTGCCTCTTCTTCAGTTTCAGCAAAAGTGTGTCCCATAAAACGTTTGATAGAAGCAATAGTCTTAGTTGGATTAGTTACTGCTTGTCTTTTTGCAGGATCACCCACTTTAATTTCTCCACCTTCTACAAAAGCGATGATAGATGGCGTTGTTCTTTTTCCCTCTGCGTTAGGAATAACAACTGCTTCATTACCTTCCATTACAGAAACACAAGAGTTGGTCGTACCTAAATCAATTCCGATTATTTTACCCATTTTTAATATATTTAATTTTTATTGTATACTCGTTTTAACAACTCGAGGTCGGTAAGTCAAGGACTGTGCCAAGCCGATGTCAGTCTATAAATTGTCAGTTTACCCCAAAAATGGCGGAAAAAAATATGACAAGATGACATTTTTAATTTCAAAAATCAAAAAGCAAAAGGCAAAAGGCAAAAAGCAAAAAGCAAAAGGCAAAAAGCAAAAAGCAAATTACAAAATTTCAAAAACGTCACCCTGAGCGCAGTCGAAGGGCAAATCCTAAATCCTAATTCTTAAATCCCAAATCCCAAAAACGTCACCCTGAGCGCAGTCGAAGGGCAAATTCCTCCATTACACTATTTTTTAGGAGCTAATCCTGCTGTCCGCTATATCTGTGGCTCTGAACCCCAGAGCCACAGGATGCCGCTCCCATCAGGGCTAGAAACGTTATGCGAAGAAATTCCAATTTATAAATTCCAAATCCCTTTTTTAGCAGTTACTACTCCCCACTTGAAATCGAAGATTCAACGACTCCAAAGCAAATAAACAAATGGAGTTATAGGGGCTGGGGGTGTGTTTTTTTTTAACAACAACCATAAACTCCAAACCATAAACCAATAACAACAAACCCTAAATAATCAAAAAATTTGTAATGAAAATTCTATATATTTGAAAAAACAATAAAACGAGATAAAACTGTGATTATCTACCCAAGTTTGGCCGTATAGTAGCGACTATACACTAGTTAGCTGTAATGTTAAAGAAAGAAACTTAAATTGAAGCATTTTAATATTTTCGAGGAAAAATTTGTTTGGACTAGAACAAGAATAATTAATTACACAATCTTAATTATTTTTCTGGGTGTTGCTTCTATTGCTCTAATATTTAAAATTGAAAAATCCCCAATATTTAATTTTCTACTTATACTCTGCTTTTTTTTGTATTTAATCGGAGGATTTTTAAAATTTAAAGGAATTAATCAAAATGAGCAGTTGAAAGGCAAACTAAATGGGAAGATTATTTTTGAGAAAGAATACATTGTTATCAACGACCAAAAAATTAATCTAAGTGATATAAAGAAGATTGAAATAGAGGGCGTAGATTGGTTAGATTTAAGAAAAACTAATTACTTAATGGGTTTTAATTACGAAAATGGATTATCTAACGGGACTAAAAATTATCTGATAATTAAATTTAATGATAATAAAAAACAAAAAATACAATTTCAAAAAAATAATGCTTGTGAATTTAAAGAAATTGAAGAAGTAATAAAACACTATTATGTAAATAACAAAATAGGATACTTGAATTGTGTTGATATTCTTTGCTTATCTGAACAAAAAGAATGGAACGAATTTAAAAACCTGAATAAACACCACAGCTAACACACGCTACAAGCAAGCTGGGCAATGGGCTTAATTTGAAAATAGTTTATATTTAAAACATTTGTTTTTAACCGAAAGAATACGCATCTTTAATCCCAGCCTGCGTGTAGCGCTGGAACGTTACCACCAATATTATGAAACACTCTACAAAAATTCTAGTTTTTATATTTTTAACGCTAATAGGGTGTAAAAACACTGAGCCAGATAAGGAAATATCTGCCGATGAGTTTGAACAAAATGTATTTAAACAAGTTTTTATAAATATTGTTGACTCAACTTATCTTGACAGACGAATTTATGCAAGTCCACCAACAAAAGAAGAAGCAAAAGACCCGAATTGGATAGCAAAAAATGAAGCGATAAAAAAAGATACCTTCAATATAGTTATTGCAGTAGACAAGAGATTTAGAGATGTAAAACAACTTAAATTCACAAAGTTTATTTTCAAAGATTTTAAAGAACTTCCAGAAATAGAAGATTATAGAAACTGGTCAGAAAAATATAAAAAGTTTGCCGCTGTAATGTCGTTTGCTTACATAACATTTGATAAAGCCAAAGAAAATGGAAGAATAGAAGTTTCTTGTCGTTGTGGTTGGAAAGCTGGAATTGGATATATAGTATATTTGAAAAAAGTAAATGGAAAATGGAAAGTGGTAAAGAAAGAAGAAACGTGGATGTCGTAAAATACTGCTGTAACTCAAGCTACAAACAATTTGAGCATTTAGCTTAAATGGTAAAAAAACCAAACCTCCTCGCCTAGCCCTGATGGTAGTGGCATCCTTGCTGGGCGGGGTTCGCACAGCAAGATATAACGGACAGCAGGACGACTCGTGTGGTACGCAAGAATGTGGTGCTCCTAAAACAAATTGGGATGGTAAACTGCTGTAGTTGTTATCCGTTCAAAAACTGTTTCCTATTCTTTTTATTGCGCAATTTTGATTATTTTTGAGAGACGACGGTGGTGCACAACGGACCAATTGTGGTTCTTTGAATGGGATTTAGCGCTTTTTTACCGCTAGCATTTTACACGAACGAAATAAACTTTTTAATGCATATACCTATGAAAAGACTTTTTATTTTCTCAGCTTTTTGTTTTTTTGGTGTTGTAGCTTTTGGGCAGCCTAAGGACAAACTAAAAATTTCGACTATTCCTCATGATTTGCATTGGGACAATACGCCAGTGTCGTTTTCGATAAAAAATAACGAACTCGTGATGCTCGCAGGTGAAAAGACAGATATGTTTCGGGACCCCAATGTGACGTACAACACAGACAATGCTCCAAAATTACTATTCAAAGCGGATGAAAATTTTGTACTGACGGCTGGTATAGAGCATTCTTTTTCTAACAAATGGGACGGTGGCGCCTTGGTTATAAAAAGCGACAATGTAAACTGGATTAAGTTTTGTTTTGAAAAAGATTATACCGGAGCCAAAAGAGTGGTTAGTGTGGTCACAAAAAACATATCTGATGATTGTAATTCTGTCGAACTTACTACCAATAAAGTGTTTTACAAAATAGCAAAAGCGGACAATGTGATTACCTTGTATTATTCAACCGATGGTGAGCATTGGTTTTTGGTGAGACATCTACAATTTGATGCCAAAGCTGGCTTTGAAGTTGGATTTTTGGCACAATCGCCTGTAGGTTCAAAATGCGAAGTGAAATTTTCAAATATTCAGTACCAAGCTAAAAAGATAAAAGACCCTTATTTGGGCGAATGATTCTTCACAACAGTTCAAAATAAAACTTTTTAAACAGCACTATTCACTAAAGAATGTTGCTGTTTTTTTTTATGTTATGAAAACCAAAACCTCCTTGCCTAGCCGCGATGGTAGTGGCATCCTTGCTGGGCGGGGTTCGCACAGCAAGATATAACGGACAGCAGGACGACTCGTGTGGTGCGCAAGAATGTGGTGCTCCTAAAGCCTATTTTAATTCGAAATATCATGTTGAGTTTCGTTTATAGATTTTCTAGAAAAAACGTGATTTTAGCTTTAAAAACAGATGCAACTATTAAAAAATTAGCACATTCTTATTATGATGTTAATTTTTTAAGAATCTGCAAATCCATTTGTTATAAAAAATGTTTTTAAAATAAAGTTGTAAACACTAAAACGTTGTAGTAAAAACACCAACTATGACATTCATAATTTGGACTGTATTTTTTGATAAATTTAACAAAATTTTAATGTTTTAATTACCAAAAACTAAATTATGAAAAAACTAGTACTATGGCTTTTACCCCTACTCGTCTATGGTTTGGGAGCGCAAGCACAAATAAGCACTTCTTATTTGTGGCATTTGCACCAACCTACTTATTGGGGTGATGTCAGCAAGAAAAACCCCAATCGCTACCAGATGGTCAAAGAATCACAAGATTTGAAAACATCGGGAGCTAACAACGACAAGAACGGACTAGCCCATCCTACTAATAACTTAGTGGAGATTTTTAGTACCGGTGACCGTGTAGCCGCCTACCAATTTGCCCCAAAAAACGCCATTTCCTCGATAGCTGATTTGCCCAAAGCAGGGGCTCAAATCACTTACGGAGGTTCGTTGATGGAAAACGTACAGGAATTAGCCCAAGCCAACCAATGGGGCTATTCGACCTCTTGGACGCAAAACATCAAGGATGCCAAAAGCTGGAAAACTTCGGGTGGATTCCCAAGAATGGAAGTGGTTTCTTTTACAATGCATCACGCCTTATCGCCTTTGCTGAGCGACGAAGCCTTGACCAAAGAAATCAAAGCACACCAATACTACAGTGCTCAATTGTTTGGCACCCACGATTCTAAAGGCTATTGGCCAGCAGAATGCGCTTTCTCAGAAAGAATCATCAAAACCTTAAAAGAGTGTGGCATTGAGTGGTCTGTGATTGCGAATAGCCATCTTTCAAGAACCTTATCCGACTATCCTCTAAAATACGGTTCTGGTGGAACGATGTGTGATGTTCCCAACAAAGCCGACCAAGTAGACACGAAAGGGAATACGTGGTTTTCTGCGCAAAAAGATGCCCGAGGAGGACAATTCGCTATTCCTTACTCCTATTTGCCCTACAAAGCCAAATACATCGATCCTGAAACCGCTCAGGAATACAAAATCACCGTGGTTCCTATGGCGGATTACGAAAGTTATGAAGATGGCTATTCTGCCATTGGCACTACTCTAATTGACCCTATTGCAGCCAAAGCTTCAACCTCTCCAAGACAACCTTTGGTTTTATTTGCTCATGATGGTGATAATGCTTGGGGTGGCGGTTCTTCTTATTATAACGAATCGGTTACTGGTTTTTCGCATGCTTCGGCTGCCAAAGGAAATAACGCTACAACTATTCCACAATATTTACAAGATCATCCTGTCCCAGAATCTGAAGTAGTACACGTAGAAGACGGTGCATGGGTGAATGCCGATGGTGATTTTGGTCATCCACAATTTACAAACTGGCTTTGGCCTTTTTTTGATCCTGTTACCAAAAAATTCAATCCTAATGGCTGGACAGAAGATATGATGAACCAAGCCATAACTACCGCAGGTGAAAACCACGCCATTATGGCCGAACAACTCGAAGGAAGCAATCTCCGCATTAGCGAAATCGTTAATCCAACAGCAGCCATAAGTCCAGCTGAAAAAGCATGGCATTTTTTGATGGCTGGATACGACAGTGGTAATGCGTATTATGGATTAGCCGAGGATTTAGAAATCAAAACCACCTTGGCTGTAAACCGCTGTGTAGAATTTGCACAACCTACCCTTAACGCACACCCAGGCGTTGACAACACCAAACCTTCTGTTTTTATTCCACAGCGATGGCCTTATAATCCTGGAGAAAAAGGATACGGAGCTCCGTATGCTTACAAAGAATTTTTAAATTCTGCCGACTTTACGGTGTACACTTTTGCTTATGATGTAAGCGGTATTGAAAGAGCTGAGCTAAAATACCGTATCGATAATGACGGAAAAAACAATCCGAACTCAAATCATAACGATACATACGCCGGTGGAACCGAAGTGGGTTCTTGGGTAAGTTTACCCATGACCGAAAGAGTTTTCCCTAAGGGCAATGTAACCAATAGTACCCAAGCCGATTTGTACATGCTGCCTACCGTAATTGCCAATCAATACCATGCAGAAATTGCAGGACTTTCAGAAAAATTAGTGGATTATTATGTAGAAGTAACTGATAAAAAAGGCAATGTCACCAAATCGAAAATTCAACACGTTTGGGTTGGAAAAAATCTAGATGTGGCTCCAAAACTTACGTTTACACCAGACATTACAAATTCACCAACAACGGTAGACGTAACCATAAAAGCAACCGATAGTACCGATCCTTCACCAAAAATCTACTACACCACTGATGGTAGTGTTCCAACCACTGCATCGGCTAGCGCTATTAGCAGTAAAACCATTAGCATCACCGAGACAACAACTATAAAAGTGTTTGCCGTGGATAATGAAGGTAACATTTCAGAAACTATCACCAAAACTGTCTCAATTGGGGCCTTACCAGAATTTACGGTGTATTTCAAAAAACCAAGCAATTGGAATGCAGCTGTAAAAATCTATTATTGGTCACCAACAGGAACAGCTCCAGTTGCAGCCTATCCCGGAGTAGCTATGACAAATGATTGTGGCGATTGGTATAAATACACCTTCCCAAGTACAGTATCTGCTTCGAACTTACTTTTTAACGACGGAACTTTAAAAACTGCTGACTTATCGGCAACCGCAGGAATTAAATTTTATGATGGCGCTTGGCTAGCTAGCGAACCAGCTAATCGTTGCAACGTCACTCCTATTGCACCTGATTTGACCATTGCACCAGTGGGCGGTAATTTTACTACAGGCGCCACAGTGTATGCAACACTTACAGCAAATGATGCAACTTCTACCATTTACTATACTTTAGATGGTACAACACCAACCACCGCTTCGCCATCAGCCTTAGGCAGTAAAAGCATAGCCATTACTGCAAGTACAGTACTTAAAGCCTTCGTGAAAAACACCGCTGGAACTAGCTCTGCTGTCAAAACAGAAACCTACACTTTTAGCACGCCTAGTACCTTTACGGTCTATTTCAAAAAACCAGCCAATTGGAATGCTGCAGTAAAAATTTACTATTGGTCACCAACAGGGACAGCCCCAGTAGTAACTTGGCCTGGAATTGCAATGACTAAAGATTGTGGGGATTGGTACAGTTATACTTTCCCATCAACAGTTAGTGCTTCAAATCTATTGTTCAACGATGGGACTTTAAAAACCGCCGATTTATCTGCTACAGCGGGAATCAAATATTATGATGGGGCTTGGTTAGCTGGAGAACCTGCCAACAGATGCCCTGTTATCTTACCTGATGTAACTATTGCGCCAGTAGGTGGCAACTTTACGACTGGAACTACAGTAAATGTAACCTTTACAGCCAACGAAGCTACATCAACCATCTATTACACCATCGATGGAACAACGCCAACAACAGCTTCACCTTCAGCAGTTGGTACTAAAAGTATTGCCATTACCAACACTACAACGCTTAAAGTTTTTGTAAAAAACACCGCTGGAACTAGCTCTGCTATCAAAACAGAAACGTATACGTTTAGCACTCCCTCAACTTTTACAGTATATTTCAAAAAACCAGCCAATTGGAATGCTGCAGTAAAAATCTACTATTGGTCGCCAACAGGAACTGCTCCAGTTGTAACTTGGCCGGGAATTGCGATGACCAAAGATTGTGGCGATTGGTATCAATACACTTTCCCGAGTACGGTTTCGGCTTCCAATTTACTGTTCAATGATGGGACCTTAAAAACTGCCGATTTATCTGCTACAGCGGGAATCAAATACTACGATGGGGCTTGGTTGAATGGTGAACCTGCCAACAGATGTCCTGTCATCGCTCCTGATTTGACCTTTTCGAAACCTGGAGGCAATTTTACTACAGGGACTACAGTAAATGTAACCTTAACGGCCAACGAAACCACTTCGACCATTTACTACACCCTCGATGGAACAACGCCAACTACAGCTTCGCTATCAGCAGTGGGAAGCAAATCTTTTGCAATTACTTCAACCACCGTATTGAAAGCTTTTGTTAGAAACACAGCTGGAACCAACTCAGCCATCAAAACAGAAAGCTATACCTTTAGTGCCGTACCAACAATTACTGTATATTTTAAGCCACCAACAAACTGGACCGTAACTCCAAAAGTATACTATTGGGGTGCTACACCGACTGGCAGTGTGGCCAATGCCGTTTGGCCTGGGGTAAATATGACAGCTGACGCCAATGGTTTTTATAAATATACGATTACAGGCCCTACAGCTATAAATGTAATTTTTAATAATGGCTCAGGTGGAAGCACAAATCAAACCCCAGATTTAATGAATAAAACAGATGGTTTTACTTATACTTGGGGCGATCCAGCTAACAAAACTTTGGGAGTAACAACTAATAAAGTAGAAACAACCAATGTAATTCGTGTCTATCCGAATCCAGTGAGTCAAACTTTGCAAATAGAATCTACCTCAGCGGTATCGAGTTTTAGCATCTTTTCTCCACAAGGTAATACTGTTTTGGAAAGCAACACAAACGCTAACACTATTGATGTCAGCCGATTGAGCAGTGGTTTATATTTTGTTCTGATTCGCTTTGAAAACGGACAAGAAACTATGCAAAAAATTATCAAGAAGTAATTCAATTGAATTCCATGTAAAGCTGTCCTTATAAAAGGGCAGCTTTTTTTTGGTCTAAATATTTCTCAAAAATTACCCAAAGCCATACAACTTAAAGTCATACTATACTAAAAAAACACAAAAAAAAGTATGAGTTAAAGTCGGAATAATTTATTCATTACTTTTACAAATAATTGAAAAACAAAACACTAAATATCCACTTATGAAAAAACTAATAGCACTTGGTTTCGCAATTTTGGTATTCTCTTCTTGTCTTAATTCCAATTCATCAGCTATCGATAATGAGAAAATAGTACAACAATACTATGTGTATTTCAATCAACACCAATGGCAAAAAATGGCACAAATGTATCGTGAAAAAGCGCTATTCAAGGATCCGAGTTTGGGTTCAGGAACGGTAGTTCAAACAAGACAACAAATTGCTCAAAAATATACAGAATTGGCATCGCTTTTTCCAGATGTACACGACTCCATCGTAGCCATTTATCCTTCGAGTGACAAACATATCGTAGTGGAGTTCATATCAACTGGTACTGCGCCAGATCAATCTAAATTTAGCCTGCCCATTTGCACTATTTTCACGATCGAAAACGGGCAAATCACCAAAGATTTTACATACTACGACAATTTTGAAGCACCTGCTGCAAACGAAAAACAATAGTATTTTAACTATTTTTAAATCGTTCTCGGGAAGTTTTAATCTTTTGCATGTTTACTGCTGCCCATTGTGCTAGATTATCAATGTGTGGTACTAAAGACGCCCCCAAAGGTGTAATTTCGTACTCTACTCTTGGCGGTACTTCAGGATAAACAGTACGGAGTACCAAACCATCAGCTTCAAGAGTTCGCAAGGTAACCGTCAGCATTTTTTGCGAAATATCGGTTCCAATTTCTTTATTAATGGCATTAAAACGAAGCTTCTTCTTTTCGCCTAAAATTAACAAGACCAAAACCGACCATTTATCTCCAAAACGATCTAAAATCGTTCGTATAGGACAATTCAATAAATTAAAATCTTCTTTTTTTATTTTTTTTTCTTCCATAAACCATTGAATTTCAACAAAAGTAACTTTAAAGTAAGTTATGCACTAAAAAGTACCGTCTTGCATCATAACACTAACTAAAAGATATTTGCTATACAAAAGTAAGTATTAATATTAAAAGAAGTAACAAATGAATAAATTATTAATTACAGGAGCCACTGGCCAACTTGGCAGTCAAATCGTTTCAGAACTAACGAAAACTTATCCTATTGCTCAACTTTCGGTACTCGCAAGAAGTATCGAAAAAGGTCTTCCCTTTTCTGAAAAAGGAATAACCGTAAAAATCGGGAACTATCAAGATCCATCAAGTCTTGTAGAAGCCATGCAGGGAATCGACAGCGTTCTTTTAATCTCATCAAGTGATTTTAATGATCGAATTGGTCAACACAAAAATGTGATTGATGCCGCAAAAGCTGCTGGAGTACAACATATTTATTACACTGGAGTTGCAATAAAAAATATCGAAACTTCTCCCTTAAAACCGTTACTAGGAGATCATTTTGAAACTGAAGAACACATCAAACAAAGCGGACTAACCTATACTTTTTTACGCAATAGCTTGTATGCCGATGTGGTACCAATGTTTATTGGAGCCAACGTACTCGAAACAGGAGTCTTTTTCCCTGCTGGGGAAGGGAAAGTAGCTTTCGCAACCCGAAACGATTTGGCCAAAGCTATTGCCCAAATTATAGCAAGCAATGGACACGAAAATAAAACGTACCATCTTACTGGAAGCCAAGCACATTCTTTTTCAGAAATTGCTAGCTTTTTATCGGAACTCTCAGGAAAGGAAGTACCCTACATCAGCCCTTCCACGGCCGATTTCGAAAACGCTCTGAAAGGATTTGGACTTCCAGAACCCATCATTACCATGTCGGTACTTTTTGCAGCAGGAATAAAAAACAATGACTTTGAAAAAGTAGATGGCAGTCTAAAAACGTTCATTGATCAAGAACCAACTTCTTTAAAAACATTTTTGAAAGAAGCGTACCAATTATAAACTATCCCGCCCAAAGAAAATGAAACCTGATCCTCAAAACGTCAGGTTTTTTTTATGGAAATAAATAGCATTAGAAAGTCATCCATCGGTAAGAATAGTAACCATAAAAACCACAGAAATCCTTATTTTTGATAAATTTTAAAATACTACCCAACAAATTGTATCCCTATGAAATTAGACTTTTATCAAATTGATGCTTTTACCGATACTTTATTTGGAGGAAATCCAGCAGTAGTCGTTCCTTTGAAAGAGTGGTTACCCGATGCCCTTTTATTAAAAATCACCCAAGAAAATGCCGTTGCCGAAACCGCTTTTTTTGTGGACAAAGGCGAAAAAATTCACCTTCGTTGGTTTACTCCCGAAATCGAAATGGATTTGTGTGGTCATGCTACTTTGGCTACTGTTCATGCCTTAAAAACAATTTTGAATGACACGAGAAACACATTTGTCTTCGAAACCTTGAGCGGAGATCTCACTGTTTTAGTAGAAGGCGAATACTACTTCTTGAATTTCCCCTCTAGAATGCCTGTTCCTTCCACTCTTCCTGACACCCTACAAGCTGCATTGAGCGTCACTCCAAAAGAAGTTCTAAAATCTAGAGACTATGTTTTAATATATGAGAATGAAGAAAGTGTTAGAAACATTCAAATTGATCGCAATTTATTCGACCAAATCAATATGGAAACTGGAGGGGTAATTGTAACCGCACCTGGTAAAAACAGTGATTTTGTCTCTCGCTTTTTTACACCGCAAGCTTCGATACTTGAGGATCCTGTAACTGGTTCAGCACATTGCTCTTTGATTCCGCTTTGGGCAGAAAGATTGGGTAAAAATAAACTTTATGCGCTTCAAGTTTCTGAAAGAGTTGGTAAACTTAACTGTGAATTACGCGGCGATCGCGTTATCATTAGCGGTCAAGCCAAGACCTATGCGATAGGCTCTTTTTGGACAGAATAACAACATTCTTTTCAATCCTCTATATTGCTTGTTGTTGTAACACGAGCTTTTCAAAAACGATTAAATTCTATACAAATGGATCACATCACCTCCAAACATCCAGCCGATATAGCCGACCAATTGACACAACAAAGCAGCAAAGATCGCTTGCTTTCCTTTTTACTCTTGGCAGGTGAAGCCAAAGCCGAAGTGTTTCCGTATTTTGACAGTGAAATTCAACAAGAGCTCATTTTGAATTTGGGAGATGAAGCCACAAAGGAACTGTTTAACGAATTAGCTCCCGATGACAGAACGCTTCTTTTGACGGATTTCCCAGATAGCATCATCAAGGAAATTATCAATTTGTTGGACCAAAAAGAAAGAGAACAAGCGCTGAATTTATTGGGTTACGAAAGTGATAGTATTGCCCGATTGATGACGCCTCATTATATTCAGGCGAAAAAAGATTGGACGGTAAAACGAGTACTTGAATCGATTAAGATTTATGGCAAAAAAGCCGAAACACTCAATTTTGTGTATGTAGTGAATGACAAAAATAAGTTGATTGACGATTTACGTATTGGTCAGTTGCTTATGGCAGAAGACTCGACTTTGATTGAGGAGTTGATGGATAAAAATTTTATTGCCATTCGCACTACCGAAAAAATTGAAGAAAGCTTGGCTATTTTTGACAAATACGACCGTGAAGCCTTGCCTATTGTGACCGAAAAAGGCATTTTGGTGGGCATAGTGACTTTTGACGATTTATTAGAACAAATCGAGCAACGAGATACCGAGGACATGCAGAAATTTGGGGGTATGGAAGAATTGGATGTTTCGTACACCAAAACTACACTCTCCGATTTGGTAAAAAAACGTGCGGGTTGGTTGGTCGTTTTGTTTTTAGGCGAACTACTCACCGCCTCGGCTATGGGACATTATGATGACGAAATCGCCAAAGCCGTAGTTTTGGCCTTGTTCGTTCCGTTGATTATTTCTAGTGGAGGAAATTCGGGGTCGCAAGCGGCATCTTTGATAATTCGTGCTATGGCGCTAAAAGAATTGCAATTGCGTGATTGGTGGTATGTGATGAAAAAAGAGTTTGTTTCTGGACTGTTATTGGGAGGTATTCTTGGACTCCTAGGCTTTATCCGAATTGTGATTTGGCAAGAAGCAGGAATTTATGATTACGGTCCGTATTGGTTGTGGGTTGCGCTAAGTGTATCTACTTCGCTCCTATTTATCGTTTTATGGGGAACGCTTTCGGGCTCTTTGATTCCGTTTTTGTTACGCAAAATGAAACTTGACCCGGCAGCAGCTTCGGCTCCGTTTGTGGCTACCTTGGTGGATGTTACGGGATTGATTATTTACTTCTCGGTTTCGGCATTTTTCTTGGCGGGAAAACTGTTGTAATTTTTTTTAATCTCTTTTTTAATAACTATTTCCAAAAAAGCAACCCTATAACCTTATAGCCCCGGCAGCAATGGCATCCTTTGCCTTTTTCCTTTAAAAAGGCAAAGATATAATGGATGACGGGACGATGTTGCCAAAAAAGCCCCATTGCTCCCGCTCCAAAAACTACTCTTCTTTGAATAGTAAATTAGCCAATCGCTGGTCTCTTTCGTAGACGTCTTTGTAGAAGTAGATTTGCCCATCGTCTTTGACTACAGCGGTGAAATAGCCAATGTAAACTGGGATTTTGTTCTTCAAAACATAGCTATTTTCTTTGCCTTTGTGCATAGCGGCATCTATTTTTTCGGGTGTCCACGCTTTGTCGTTTTCGAGGATTTTGATGGCCAATTCACGAGGTTTTCCCACGCGGATGCAACCGTGACTGTAAGCGCGCTCTTCGTTGGCAAACAAGCCTTTGGATGGGGTATCGTGCAAATAAATATTGTTGGAATTGGGAAAAATAAACTTAACCAATCCCAAAGAATTGCTGTTTCCAGGCTTTTGACGCACGCGACCACCATTCCATTCCATATTGTGGCTGGCTAAATAATTGGGATTTTTGGCCATTCCGGGTTTTACCTCTTTGTTGATGATGCTGGTAGGAACATTCCAATACGGACTAAAGACGATATAACTCATTTTACCGCTAAAAATTACGGTTTTATTCATAGCTTTACCTACTACAACTGGCGAATCGAAGATTTTTTTGCCTCCGCGACTCAGGAACATATAGTATGACGGAATATTGACTACGATGAATTCGTTGGCCTTTTCTAAGTCGGGTGAAATCCAGCGACAACGCTCCATATTGACCATAATTTGCTCGATACGTTCTTCAATAGGTACGTTCATCGCCTGAATGTGTTTGGGCAACAAAACCACATCTTCTTTGAATCCGTTTCTGACCAAATAATTGGCCACACCTTTTTGAAGTTCTTCGTCGTAAATCGCGCTTTTAGAATCGGATGCAAGATCTTGCGAAAGGAACAAACGGCTTCGAATTTGCTGGATGGCTTGTGCGCTATCGCCGGGCTTGAAGGACTTGAAATCGGGGGCAACGGTAATCGTACCCCAGCCGCCTTTTTTCTCGATGTCACGGTATTTTTGCAAAAAATTACGCAGTTTTCCGTATTGACTGAACATGAGTTTTTCCTCTTTTAAAGCCTTCTTAGGATGCAACAAAATGGAATCCAATAATTGGGTATAACCAATTTCTTTTCGGGGTAAAAGCCAACCTATATTCTCTGTTATTTTTTGGTCGATGCCATTATACACTTTGTTTGCATAAAACAAATACAAGTGACTAAGCAATAAATCATTGGTCTCATTGGACAAATTGGTTTCGGAATGACCGTCAAAAATAGTATTCAATTCCTTTTCGTAAGGGAATTTGGTTTTGACACCTTCTTGTTCTCTATTTTCGTACTTAGAGTATAAGGTGTTGCCAAACTCTACTAACCCTTTTTTGTCATACCAAATCGAAGTAAATTGTTGCCTAGCATACAAGGATTTGATGGCCTCTTGATACGTTTGAAGTTTGGGGAATTTTTGATAAAATGCAGCAATGACTACCGAATCAATAGACAATTTTGCATACAACAAAGTGCCAGTTGCGCTTTTTGGTGCAGCAAATTCGGCTTCTTTCTTAGAATTGCAAGCAACTAGTGTAAAGCAAATGCTAAAGGCAAAAAACACGAGGATAAGGAGCTGTTTTTTCATAGGAGCTTTTTTTGTTAAATATATAGAAATCAAGGCAATTAGAAAACAGTTCGAAAAAGAAAGACTAAAAAAAGCTATTGTTTATCCGACTTTCGAAAGACAGTAGGTGCCACACCTTTGTATTTTTTGAATAATTTATTAAAATGACTCGCATCATTAAATCCCAAACGGCTGGCAATTTCGCCCACAGTAAAATTATTTTGCTGTAACAGTTGCTCGGCTTGTTTGAGTTTAATTTGAATCACATACTGTTGCAACGAAAGTCCCGTATGCTTTTTGATGTAAGCACTAATGTAATACTCGGATAAATGAAAAGTAGCAGCCAGGTCGTTAATTTTCATCTTTTCAGCATCGAGCGCATGTAGTCGGATATAAGATAATAGGGCTTGGAGACGATCATTTCCACGAGTAGGCATAGTCTCTGAGTCGTTACGGTGGCGCGCCAAATACAACATTATCGCTTTGAAAATAGTCAAAACAATGGTGTATTGGTAGGGTTCATCATTGCGAAACTCGTGCTGAATCACTTTGAGCAAATGAAATAAATGTGCTTTATCGGTAGAACTTGTAACTAAAGAACCTGCAAGATTATTAGTATTCAAAATAGCATTCTTGATACTGCTCACTGCTTCTTTGGAATTTGGATTCTCAATCAAATCAAAAAACACCTGTTCTGTAAATTTTATAAAAGAGAAAATAGTAGTTGATTGAATTTCAAAAGCGTGAGCATCTTCAGGGGTTAGCAAAAAGATATCGCCAGCGGTGTACGCAAAACGTAACCCATTGAGCAAATGCATACCCGTTCCTTGCTCAATGAAAATAATTTCGTAAAAATTATGCGTATGCCATTCGTATTCCCAAACATCCAAATGAAGAGAAAAAACATTGAGGGTATGAAAATTGGTAAAGCGTCTCATAATACCATTGATTTTTACAAATATACCCTTGTTTTTTACAAAACAAAACGGTTCAACGCAGATTAATTTTGTCTAAACTAAATGTTCTATCATGAAAACAAAAACAATCTCACTACTTTGTTCTTTATTTAGCTTATTCATTTTTTCGAATTGTCAAAAAAGAACAGCAGAGAAGGCAACCAAATCCTATTGGCCTAATGGTGCACAATTAGTGATTTCGGTATCGATGCAATTTGAAACAGGTGGTCAACCCGAAGGCGCCGAGAGTCCATTTTCAGGCAATCCGCTTCCCAAAGGAAATCCAGATTTGGCAGCCGATAGTTGGTACCGCTATGGAGCGAATGAAGGTATATATAGAATGCTCGATTTATGGAAAAAACACGATATCAAAGTAACATCGCATGTGGTAGGTGCCGCCGCAATACGATACCCTGAAGTAGCCATTGCCATTGCCAATCAAGGTCACGAAATTGCGGCACATGGCATCGCCTGGGACAATCAATGGAATAAAAGCTACGCCGATGAATTGGATTTTGTCAAAAAAGGAGTTGATACTGTAGCTGCCATCACAGGACAAAAAGCGGTGGGTTACAATGCCAATTGGTTGCGTAGAAGTCCTAATACACTCAAAGTGTTACAAGAATTAGGCTTTTTATACCACATTGATGATTTAAGTAGAGACGAGCCCTTTATTACCAAAGTCAATGGTAAAAACTTTGTCGTGATGCCGTATACCCTTCGCAACAACGACATCGTGAATATTGAAGGTAAAAAATGGAGTCCAGATCAATTTTTAGCACAATTGAAACTCGAATTCGACCAACTCTATGCCGAAGGCGCTACCAAAAGACGCATGATGTCTGTGAGTTTGCACGACAGAATTGGCGGAAGTCCAGCCATTGTAAAAGCAATGGATGAATTCATCGTTTATGCCAAATCAAAACCAGGTGTAGTCTTTATGCGCAAAGATGCCATAGCCAAAATGGTGCAAAATGACCCTAATACACCAATTGACAATGCCGAAGCAAAGTACAACAACTAATAAAGCAATCATGAATAAAACAACAATAATCGGAATCACTCTCTTTCTAATAGGTTGGGGAGCAAAGGCACAAAAAGGCAACGAAGTCAATCATTTTTCGATGGACACTTTAAAGTATGAAAAAATGATGGACAAGGTAGAACGCAAATATGCTTATGGAAGTGGCGGGATGATAGCGTATTTAAAACTAGAAAAAGGAGCTCATATTCAGCAACACCAGCATCCCAATGAACAAATCACTCATATACTTGAAGGAAAGGTAAAAGTTAGAATAAACAATAAAGAATACATCGTAAAAAAAGGTGATGTTTTAATCATTCCACCTAATGTACCTCACGAATTTTGGGCCTTAGAAAATACACTAGATTTAGATATTTTCACCCCCATTCGTATGGATTGGATTACTAAAACCGAAAACTATTTGACTCCCAAAAAATAATTGCAAAAAAATATTTTATCTTTATAATTCTCAAAATCAGAATACTATGAATAAACAAGAAATATTGTCCGCTTTTCAATTCCGTCATGCTTGCAAAGAATTCGATACCAACAAAATCATCCCGAAAGAAGATTTTGATTTTATTTTAGAAACGGCCCGTTTATCGCCTAGTTCATTTGGATTTGAACCTTGGCATTTTGTGGTGGTACAAGACAAAAATTTGAGAGAGTTACTCAAACAAAATGCTTGGGGCGCTCCTAAAAAATTAGAAACAGCAAGTCATTTTGTATTGGGACTAACCATGAAAGCGCCTTTGACCAAATGGGATAGCGAGTACATTGCAAATTTCATGAAAAACGTACAACAACTCCCAGAAGAGACCATCAAAGGAAAAAGCAAATTCTTTGAGGACTTCCAAAAATCAGATTTTGACCTCAACAACGAACGTCACTTATTCGACTGGGCCACCAAACAAAACTATATTGCCTTGGGAAATATGATGACAGCTGCCGCTATGATTGGCATTGACTCCTGTCCTATCGAAGGCTTCAACCAAAAAATATCCGAAGGCATCTTAGCCGAACATTTTGGCATCGACACCACGCAATATGGTTTAGCTTATATGGTCGCTTTTGGCTACCGAGTAATCGACCCTCGCCCAAAAACCAGAAGACCCATCGAAGAAGTCGTAACGTGGAAATAGATTGAAGGCAGAAATTAGAAGTTAGAGGTTAGAAGAAAGAAAATAAAAAATAGAACACAGATTAAACCTTAAACTTTTAACAATTCCCCACAAACAACAAACCATAAACAACAAACCATAAACAACAAACCATAAACAATTAAACAATTAACCATAAACAATTAACCGATTAAACAAGTACCAAACAACCATAAACAATTAACCATAAACAACAAACCATAAACAATTAACCGATTAAACAGCAAACCATAAACCACACCCCTCATGACGTTCAAAAAAATCCTCTTAAGTGCTTGCCTCACCGTTTTAGTCATTTACCTTGTATCCTTGGTGGTCTTGCTGCTATCGAGTGGCGGTCCTACAAATTATTGGGAAGCATTTAATCCCATATACCAACACGAAACCTGGTTGTTTGTCTTTGGTTGGTCGCTCGGCAATTGGGGCTATGCTTTGATGGCGGTATTGTGGTTGTTGTTGTTTACGGTTGTGTATCAATTGGTAAACAAACCCTCTTACTCCAATAAATAACGCCAGTTGCTAGTAATGGTCAAATGCGAAAAACTGCAAAGTTACCGCTGAACAATTAAATATAAACACATGAAATTACCTCATCTATTCTCCAAATATTCCCTTGGTAACATCGTACTCAACAATCGTTTCCTAATGGCACCCATGACCCGTTCTAGAGCATCACAACCTGGAGACATTCCCAATGCATTGATGGCCGAATACTATGCCCAACGCGCCTCGGCTGGCATTATCATCACCGAAGCAACACAGGTTTCGTTGCAAGGTATGGGCTACGCCAAAACTCCCGGCATTTACTCGCCCGAACAAATCGAAGGTTGGAAACTAACCACCCAAGCCGTGCACCAAGCCGGAAGCACCATTTTCCTCCAATTGTGGCACGTAGGTCGTGTGAGTAGTGCGCAAGTCAACGGATTGCAACCCCTCGCCCCCTCGGCGATAACCGCTCAAAAAACCAACGTATACATTTTTGATGGCGCACCCAATGGCGATGCTACTTTTGTACCCGTAGACGAACCCAAAGCCATGTCGCAAGCCGATATCGACCAAGCAATTGCCGAATTCGTACAAGGCGCCAAAAATGCCATAGCAGCCGGTTTTGATGGCGTAGAAATTCACGCCGCCAATGGCTACCTCATCGACCAGTTTCTTAGAAGCAACAGCAACCAACGCACCGATGCATACGGCGGAAGCCAAGAAAACCGCATCCGATTCTTGATAGAAACCACCACAGCCGTTGCCCAAGCCATTGGGAAAGAAAAAACAGGCGTTCGCTTGTCACCTTTCATCAGTTTCAAGGACATGAACGACCCCGAAATCCTCGAAACCATTGCCCTAGCCGCCGCCCAACTCAACAAGCTTGACATTGCCTATATCCATTTGTCAGAAGCTGATTGGGACGATGCACCGCAAATTCCAATGGACTTCAGAATCCAACTCCGAAACGATTTCAACAACACCATCATCGCCACCGGCAACAAAACTCCCGAAGAAGGAGAGCAATTACTAGCTGCACAACTTGTGGACTTAATTGGTTTTGGTCGCAACTTCTTAACCAATCCCGATTATCCCCAACGCCTACTCCTAGACGCCCCACTCAATCCCATCAGCGACACCCACACGCTTTTTGGAGGAGGCAGCAGCCGTGGCTATACCGATTATCCTTTTTGGGAGCAGCCCGCCTAAGGACCGCAAGTACGTCCCCTCCCGTGATACGTTCTATCTTTGTAGCCTCGTTCAAAAAAACGAGGCCACAAAGGATGCCACTACTCCCGGGGCTAGCCAGAACGAATAAGGTTTCGAACAACTTCAAATAAATAACGCTTCTCTGGGAATGGAGAAGCGTTGTTGTTTTTATGACTTTAGCTTTTGTTTTTTTTATTCATTAACTCAGTAAGTGTTACTGTAAAAGGTAAACCTACTTTTGAATAAATATTTTTTTCTGTTTTCTGAATCTCGATATACTTATCTAACTCTTTAAAATTCCAACTTACGTTTTCAAACTCTGGTGCTGTTACCTTTTCAATTTCGATTGATAAATAATACTCTTTTGGATTACTAGATGCTGGATAATTTAAAGAAGCTAAATGTAAATTAGAAAATACTTTTAGACCTTTACTTTTAATCTCATATAAATCGGAAGCAAACTCTTCACCATTTCTCCTTAACAACAAATACTTAGCATTTACTACTTCATTATTTAACTCTAAAGAACCTTTTTCTTCATCCATACGGAAAATATATTTTCCCTTTTCTTCATACCATTTGAATCTTTGTGGAGTTCTTGAATATCCAACTAACACAAAAGTGTCATCTGGAATTAGCTTCTTCCCATTCAAATATTCAGGAATTGGTTCATGAAGAATATTTTTGTCATGCTTATCAATTTGATAAATTTGATGCGCTTTATGAGTAACATTCTCTCTTTGAGATGCTCTGTCTAATAAGTGGTCAATCACTAAATCAATAAATTTGGACAATTCTGATATGTCATCATTATTACCCGTGGGATTAATAGAAAAAGCTCCTAAACCTGGTATAATCTCATGAAATCCTCTAATTTCTTTTTTCTCTGTACCTGGATATAAAACATAAGCACCGCCTGATCTTCTTATGGCATCTTTATAAGCGTGCATTTTAAGTAAATCGGCATTTTTGTATATTCCTTTTCGCTCATTGTTTTCTTCTTGTTCTATTAAATCATTATCAACAGAAGTTTCAATTTGGAATTGGTTTACTTTATATTTTGCATCAAAATGAATATGTACAATTAATTCATCTCTTTCTGCATCTTTCTCACTTAAAAATGCTGGCCAAACTGATAATGTATAATCTGGACGTAGTGTTGTGGTATAACTACCCGCGAGCCCATCAGTATATTTTGTTCCTCCTTTAAAAGAACGATTGTATGAAAACTTAACTGTCAACTCTCTGTTTTGTGTAATGAAATCTCCATACAAAGCCGTATGTTTTCCTTGTTTCACCATTACATTCAAACCATCTTTGGTTGGTTCGAGTAAATGACTAGAAGATTGTCCTTCGTGCTCTATATCTTTTATTTTAAATTTAGCTTTGAATAAATCATACAAGGTAAAAAACAACCAATACTCGTACAAAGTAGCAATATCTCTTTTACCCGCTTTATAAACATCATCGCCACCTTTCCAAACTAATTTAGCGGCTAAGTCAAATTGTAACCAAGTACTTAAAACTTCACGATAACCACTTTTTCTCTGTAAAACAGGACTGTTTAACTTTAAAGAGGTTGGTCTAGAAATATCCTTAAAAAAAGATTGATTCAAATAACCATCCAATTTCGAAACTAAATTGAACGCTTCAATTGAAGGTCTGGCGTATCCTTTATCTTTGAAGTACTGTTGGCAATCTTCTGCTAATCTTATAAAAACATCTAAAGCATGTTTTATAAATCGATTTTCCGATGTGTCTGCATGTTCAACCTTTCTAAAACTATTTATCTTATTAGGTATCGATTGAATACCCGCTTTGTATAATGAATGTGATGTTTGTAAAGGCATTCGATTATAACCCGATGAAATTTGTTTAGAAGCCGCATTATTGAATCTTTTTATCCTCCGAATATCTACCACTTCTTCCTCCGTATCCCAATTGGTTTTCGGAGAAGCTATAATTTTTAGTACTGCTTCTTCAAATTCTTTGTTTTGAATGATGGCACTAATAAAACTAAACCGTTGGTAAATGGTTTCGTTGTCTCTTGAAAAGTCTGGTTCAAAATTTTGTTCTACTGGAGAATTGATTTGCATTAAAAGTTCAGTACACTTATCGGTTATGTCTTTTAACATAAAACGGTAGTTTTCACGGTAACTTTTATCGAGTTCTGTATCGAACTTTGTGGCTAAAACTTCAATAGTAATTACAAATTCTTTGCCCACTTGCGTACTATCAGAAACAAATAATGTAAGTGTTCCTACATAAATATTGGGTACAATTCTTCCCTGAGATGGCTCTCGCTTTGATGACGAAACTACCCCATCAATACTACAATTTAAGCGGTATTTTTTATTGGTAAAAGCATACTCATAACTATTTCCTTCCAAAATTTGAAAGACACTTTCACCATTTTCATTGGCTTCATCTTCTGAAATTTCAAAAAGTTTTGCCGAGTTTTCGGGATAGATCTCTAAATAGTCCGTCTCGCTAAAGCCTATTAACGGTACCTTAATATGTTGTTTGATTCCCTCCATATTTCTCTATGCTTCAGCATAACTAGTAAAACCATTAGCCAACACATTTTTGTACATTCTGATTAGTTTTTCGAAGGAAATAGGATATTTTTTTGCTATACCATCAAAGTTATTTTTACATAAATCATCAAATTGCTTTTCGAAATCTTCTTTTTTTATACCCTCAATACATAATCCCGCTAAGGAAATTAATATTTTCACCAATTTGCTTCTAGAACCATGTAATTTTGGCAACAATTTTTGCATAATCGCTATATCTAAACAATCGGCATCTGTAACTGATGGCTCTAGCATTTTTAATTTTGCTGCAAGTTGCATTATCTCCGTAGCAGAACGGTAACCGAACTCGGCACCTACTTTCTTAAGCTCGTTAAAAAAATAAACTAACTCTTTTGTTAATGATTCATTTTTCTCTATTTCTCCTTTTTCGGCGATTGACAAAAAACTTTCTGCCATTGCAATTCCTTGTCCTTTTAGTTTTTTTAAATCTGGAATACCTGGACTTGCTAAAAAACCATTGATTTCATCTTCTGTTATTCTGAATTCTATTACGTTTGCTCTATCAAGTACTTTTGGACTGAACATATATGTTGTTTCATCAATATTAACAGTGCCAATAATAAATACATTTTTAGGCCAGCCAATTTCAAATGGAACTTGTAAACCATCTAAACTTTGTCTTCTATTACCCGAATATAATTTTATGGTATCGTTAGATTCCATAATACTCAAAAAGTCTGCAAAATAACGCTCTACATGACTTAAGTTCATTTCATCCAAAATCAAAAAGTAAGGTTTACTTAGATCATTATTAGCCTTAATAAGTAAGTTTAACACTCCACTATCAGGTGTGATGTATTCTTCTGCCACTAAACCATTTGGATAACCTACTAAAGGTTCCCGATTGGTCCAATCAGCTCCTACTGGAACAATTTTATATTGATTATCGCTTTCACAAATCCATTGCACAAAGCTTTGTGCTATTTTGGTTTTTCCTGAACCTGATAAGCCACTAAGAATAACGAATGGTTTAGAAGTTAGGGATGCTATGAAACGAAGAACAAGTATTTTCGAAATATTTAAATTTGATTCTAATACTTTATTAAAAAAAGAATCTACACTAAATATTTCTTTTTCCTCAATAAATAAATCTATTTTGCTACCTGAATTATATGCATTCCAAGCGTTCCATGGAGAACTAAACCAATTTTTAATAGGTTTGTTTGTTGATGTCCAAAGTGATTTTAAATCGTTATTCAATTTTTTATCAATAAGCTCAATTTGATTAATATCCAACCAAATATTAAAACCTGGTTCTGTAATTTTGTTTTCAATAAACCAATTACCAACTTCTGTTAATTTTGAGATATACTGTTTTGCAGTTGTTTCAATTCTTCCATTTGATTTAAGGAAATTAAAAAAATCTTTTTTAACATCATCCTCATTCTTAGAATTTAATTTCAACTTGGCAATATTATAATCATTATCAACAATTGAATCATAATTAGACATGTTAAAATTGTTGGGTAAAATATCAAACAATGCTCTAATTATTGATTTACCAATAATTGGATCAATCTTGCGAAAAGCTTGATTTGGTGCTTGTTTAGTTTCAGGACCAATATTAGGTGCGTCTTTTAAAGATGGATAAATATAGAAATCTTCTTTCATAAGTGTTTTAGGAAGAAATTCAAATATTTCAACTTCCAAATTAAAGTGTTTTTCTCCTTCCTCATCTTTAGGCAGGTTTGCAACTTTACCAATTGCCCTGAGTCCATTATCATAAGTATGAATTTTTTTTGAGCTATCGCCACTAATAACAATGAAAACTATATCGCCTATGGAAATCTCATCTTTATGCCAAGACAATCTATCAAAAACAATTTTTTCAGTTCTTTTTAATATTTGACCAATTGTGTTTTGATCATTTGTTCTAATTGAGTAAAAATTCATTACTTAATATTTTAATTTTCTAATTGATCAATAAAGTCATAATATGAGTTTAATTTTTTAAAATCAATTTCATAATTTTCATTATCAATTTTCCTTACTTCTACGGAATCAATACCTGCCTCTTCTAGTATATTATATGTTACTAATTCCCCTTCAGGAACTTTAAGAATATCCCTTAAAATCCATTCACCTAACACTTTATTTGGATTACTCATTAAACCCTTTCCTTTATTTACAATCTTTCCTCCGATATTAGTCTTGTATTTTTGACACATACTTGCGACTAATACTTTTCCATTTGGTAGATGTAGATTAAAATAAATGCCTTTTTCATTAAGTGGAAAAAAAAATGGAAACTTTTGATGAATAATTGCTGGCACTGGAATATATACTTCATCTTGGTGTCTAGTTCGTCCATTTGCATTCCATTGATTTAATCCGCTACCTTCTGCTACATCATCATATTTTGTAGAAAATAAAGGAAGTATAACAAATTCTTTCTCCTTTTCATTTTTAACAAAATCTAGTTTGTATTTATCAAATACATTTTTTAAAATTTCATAAGGATCATTTAAAATATCAACTTTTAATTCAGTGACATTTGTAGTATTGAATCTTTTATATAAAGTACTTTTGCTTAGATTAAAATTATATTCATTTATTTTATCATTAAAATAAATCGAATTTGCCTTAAGTTTTATATCACGGATAGCTTCCAAATTAATTAAATCCATTTGCTCTTCAAATATCAAAAATCTATTTGCTTCTCTTGTTACACAGTGATAAACTAAATTGTCGAGAGAATGAATAACTTTTGTTGATTCGATTCTTTTATTTCTTAAATATGAAATATAGTTAATAAATTCCTCTGGTTTTTTTACAAGTTCATGATAATCAGACCTATCTTTGTTGAATTCAGCAACTTTCTGTAATGATTTACCGTTATAATTTAGAAATGTTTTAAGACCAATACCGGTAGAATTTTTTGAAGCATCTGCTGAACTATCTCCTCTAGATAAATTGTTAGCATCAAAAGCTTTGCAAAAAATATTTTCAGCTGCTCTGTAATATAAATACGGTACATCACTATCAGAAAAAAGATTTGAAATACCACCAACTATTTTCAGTAAATTATAATATTCGTTAATGTTGTCTTTTGGTTGATTTTCTAAGAACATATTTAATGATTTATTACTTTAATTATTTCTATGGAAATTCTTTCAATTAAAGTTGTTGTTACAGAATTACCAGCTTGCATATATAATTTACTATTAGCTATATTTGGTAATAAATACTTGTCCATTGGATAACCTTGAAAAGCGAAACATTCTTTTGGTGTTAATTTTCTTATTCCATAATCATCTAAAACCAAAGGAACATTGTGTCCACCAGCACCCATATTTGCTGTTAAAGTTGGGCATACATTACTTTTGTTTTCTCTAACATAAACTCTTCTCCATTGATATATTGTTTCCTTAGAAGTCATTGTTTTTTCTAACTCAGGATAATATTGATGATTCTTTTTATAATAAAGATTATCAGCTTGTTTCCCTTTTTCTAAAATATCATGGATTGTCTTAGTCAAAGGAATTGGCTCAGGAAATTTAAAATCACTATGATTCTCAACTTGTGACTCATCAAAAGCAACAATAAAAATTCTTTCCCTATTTTGGGGAACATTTGCATGAGTAGCTGAATTTAATACTTTAGTATATGCTTTATATCCTAATTTTTGTTCTAAAATTTCAAGAATAATTTTGAATGTATTTCCTTTATCATGAGAGACCAAATTTTTCACATTTTCTAGAAAAACTACTTTAGGTCTTTTCGTTTCAATAATCTTTTCTATATCAAAAAACAATGTTCCTCTAGTATCGTGGAATCCTTTTCGATAACCAGCAATGGAAAAAGCCTGACAAGGAAACCCTGCACACAAAACATCAAAATCATTAGGTATGTAATTTTTAGTATATTCTTTTGTGATATCGCCAAAGGGTACTTCACCAAAATTAGCTTTATATGTAGTTTTAGCACCATCATTCCATTCTGATGTAAAAACACATTTACCTCCTACATTTTGTAATGCCAATCTAAAACCTCCAATACCTGCAAATAAATCGATAAATTTGAATTTATAGTTTTTAGGATTTGGAAAAGGTACATTTTCAACTTCAAAAAGTAATTGTTGCAAAGCAACTTCATTTAGTAGACCTAAATCAGTTTGTTCATTTTTATATTCAACGATTTGATTCAAGTATTTCTTTGCTTCTTTCTCATAATGTTTTTTTACTCCATTATGATAATTATGCAAATAATGAGTGAGAACAGCTTTACGATTGTCCTCCTCTTCTATAAAGCGAATTTTGAATTTTTTACCATCAAATTCATCAATTGATATTGTCTCTTTCATTTTCATCTTTTAAACTTTTTATCATTGAAGAATGTTGCTAAATCCGTTTCAAGTGCAACAACTATTTTTTCTAAAATCTCTACAGAAACATTTCGTTTCCCTTTTTCTATATCTGAGATATAATTTCTATCCACATCAGAAATGTTGGCTAAATACTCAATGGTAATATCCTTTTCTAGCCTGAGAATCTTGACTTTGTCTCCTATTTTTTCTTTTATATTCATGTTTTTAAAAATACTTTTACGCCTACAATTGTACCGCCTACAATCGTAAGCAAGATTAGGTTAGTTGTTAACAAATTATACTTAATAAAGTAACCCCAATCCCTCCACCCCAACCCACCACTTGCTACTTTGTTTTAAAAAAGCTACTTTTATGCTAAAATCGAACGTTTGAAACCTAATATCCAAAAAAGTATTTCGGTGGTACGCAAAATAGTCTTGGGGGCTGTCCTCTTGCTATTGGTTTTGGGTACAGCGTTGCATTTGCCTTTTGTACAACGTTTCGCTAAAGACCAAGCGGTCGATTACCTACAAGAAAAAATCAAAACCAAAGTACACATCGACTCGCTTTCGTTTGGGATTTTTCAACCCCTACAACTGCACGGCTTGTATTTATCCGACCAAAAGAAAGACACTTTACTGGCAGGACAACACCTTGCTGTCGATTTTAGTCTAGTCGATTTGATGGGCAACCAACTAACGTTAAACAGCATTACACTAGAAGGCATCACGGCCAAAATAGACCGCAACCGTCAAGGTACTTTCAATTTTGATTACATCACCCAAGCGTTTGCTTCTCCAGAAAAACCAGAAGAAGAGCCTTCAAAACCTATGGCTATTGTGCTGCGTAAAATCAATCTGAAACAAATACGCTTCGTATACAATGATGCTAAAGAGCCCATCAAGGCCACGCTAAAACTCAAACATTTCGACACCGAATTCCAAACCTTCGACATAGAAAAACAAGAAATCGATCTGCCAAAAATCAAAGCCACTGGACTCACGGCAGACGTAACCCAAGCCCTAAAAGCAACTCCCAAAACGGTAGTATCCAACAAAATAGTTAGCGCCCCAACGCCAGTTTGGAAAATCAACCTTGGCGAGATTGATATTCGCAAAGTACAAGTCGATTACTTAGAATCGGTTCAAAAAACCAAAGCCCACGTTTCCTTCAAACGCTGGTACACCAAAATAGATTTGATTGATTTGGCCAACGAACTCGTGGTCATCAACACCCTGAATTTCGAAAACCTAAGAGGTGCTGTAGCTTTGGGTAAAGTGAATAAGATTGCAGCTCCCAAGCTCGCCAACCCTGCCGAAAAACCGAACCAATGGGAAGTAAAAATCAATCAAACCGATGTCGCTCAACTGTTTTTTCAGTTTGACAACAACAACTTTAACCATTTGGCCAAAGGAATTGATTACAACCATATCCAACTCAAAAAAGCCCATCTCAAAGCGAATAATTTTCATTACAAACCCGAATCGATTGCGGTCAACGTAGCCTCTTTTGCCGGAAAAGAACAAAGTGGTTTGGTTATAGACTCCCTTTCCACCGACTTTTTCTTTGGTCCCAAAAACAGCTATTTGAAAAAGTTGTACCTCAAAACACCTCAAACCCTTTTGCGCAACCAAGTGCTTTTGGGTTATCCTTCTATAGCGGCTCTAAGCAAAAATCCGGGTGAGATATCCGTAAAAGCGAATCTCAAAAAGAGTCAGTTGGGTTTCAAAGATGTGCTTTTGTTAGCGCCACAACTCGCCAACACCAATCCGTTTGCAAGTAATCCAAAAGGAATTTTGCTGATTAACAGTACCGTTTCGGGCAAACTCAATCGCATCGAAATTCCCAACCTTGAAGTGAGCGGCATTGGTAAAACCAAATTACAAGCGAGTGGTTCTATCGTCGGCTTACCCAATGTAGACCAAGCCCGATTCGATATCGCCATTCAAAATTTTGAATCATCGGCACAAGATATAAAGCAATTCGCCCCAAAAGGAAGTTTGCCTTCCAACCTTAGCTTACCCAATCAATTGAGCGGAAAAGGAAGTTTCAAAGGAACGATTCACTCCTTTTTTACCGATGTGGTACTGAATAGTAGTTTTGGCAAAGCCAAAGTAAAAGCCACCTTCGACCAACGCCAAAAAAACAAAGAACGTTACGACGCCCAAGCCGAATTGACGAATTTTGATATCGGTCGTTTGATTCAGAACAAAGATTTAGGAAAAATAAGTAGCCGCATCCGAATAAAAGGAACAGGATTGGACCCCAAAACAGCAACAATTGCTAGTACAGGAACCGTATCTAAACTGATGTACAACAAATACACCTATCAAAATTTGAGTTGGAATGGTGCAATGAAACAAGGGGTTTGTGAAGCCACAATGGATGCGAACGACCCCAATTTGACCTTTAATCTAACTGGTACTGGAGGTATGAGCGGTAATACTCCAAAAGGAAACGTAAAACTTCATTTGGACATCGCCGATTTAGAAAAACTAAACCTTCACGCAGGCCCTTTAAAACTAAAAGGCGAAGTGGACGCCAATATGCTTTCCGCCGATTTGGACAGACTCAACGGAACGGTAGTCGCACACCAACTCGTAATCACCAATGAAAAAGGAGCTTTCCCAGTAGATTCTGTTCAATTTAAAGCGGTATCGAATAAAGAAAAAACCGAATTGGTTTTGCATTCTAGCCTAATGGATGCGACTATGGAAGGACAATTTAAAATTAGCCAATTAGCAACGGCTTTACAAAACTCAATAGCGCATTATTACAATACGACACCAAAAGCCAAAAGAAAAACAACGGCTCCGCAACAATTCAGCTTTACACTCAATACCAAAGAAAGTCCTTTGTTTGCACAGTTATTACCCGACGTAAAGGAATTGGCTCCTCTTCAGTTTTCGGGACGTTACAATTCGGTAAACGACTCGATTGCAGTCACAGGAAAGATACCAAAATTGGTCTACGGCGACCAAACCCTAACCGATGCTAATCTCAACATTACTACTAATGACAATGCGCTGAACTATAGCATTACCATTGACGACATACAAAATCCACAAATGCAATTGCCTTTTACTTTACTGTCTGGAAAAGTAGCCAACAATCAAATCGATTATGCCTTGCAGCTTAAAGATAATAAAGACAAAGAGCGTTATTTCCTTTCAGGAAATGTAACAAGCAGTCAAGGTAATACTTTGCTACATTTGGATAAAAATGCCTTGCTGAATTACGAAAATTGGCAAATTCCAGAAAACAATCAAATCGTTTCTACGCCCAAAGGATTGATTATCTCGGATTTCAAATTAGAACACGAAGGGAGCAGTATAAGTGTGCAATCGCAAACGCCAAACGCCAATGCCCCTATCGCTTTGGCATTTGAAAATTTCGACATCCAAACGCTAAGTAGTATGGTCGAAAAAGATGACTGGCAAATGAGCGGAAAAATCAACGGAACGGCTGTGGTCAAAAACATAGCAACACAACCACTTTTCACCTCGGACATAAAAATCAACGCCTTTACTTTCAAAAAAGAAGCCGTGGGCGATTTTGTGATTCAAATTAAAAACGAAAAACAAAACCAATACGATGCGCACGTAGCACTTACCGGACAAGAAAATGATGTTCAACTAAACGGGACATACAGTAGCCAAAATGATAGTTTCGATTTGAAATTGGCCATAGCAAAACTCAATATGAAAAGTATACAAGGCTTTTCAATGGGACAATTAACAAAAAGCACTGGATTTTTATCCGGTAGTTTCGATATCTCTGGAACCACAGCAACTCCCAATCTGACTGGGCAAGTGCAGTTTAACAACGTTGGCTTCAATGTAAAGCAGCTCAATGCCAATTTTAATTCCATAAACGATGCCATCACTTTTGAAGATCAAAAAATCATCTTTAAAAAGTTTACGATAAAAGATGAAAAAGGCAACGATTTGAGTATTGATGGTAATCTCGATATGGCTACTCTTAACAACCTAGGGTTTGATATGACCATTGATGCCGAAAATTTCAAAGCCATTAATTCAAAGGCCAAAGACAACGAATTGTTCTATGGCGAATTATTCCTAGACAATCACATAGTCATTAAAGGAACCATGAAAAATCCAAACATCACTGGAAAAATAAAAGTCAATAAAGCTACTAAGTTTACCATTGTTGTCCCGCAATCCGACCCTTCGATAGCAGACAGAGAAGGCATTGTTGAGTTTATCGACCAAGACCATCCTGTTTTGGTGGCGACTTTAAATGGAGACAAAAAAGCCAGTCAAAGCGACATTATGGGCATCAATGCATCAGTAGATATTACGGTAGATAAAGAAGCCGAACTAACCATGATTATTGATAAAACAACTGGTGATTTTGTAAAAGCAAAAGGTACTGCCAACTTAAACGGTGGCATTGACGCCTCCGGAAAAACTAATCTCACCGGAAAATATGAGCTAGAAGAAGGTGAGTATGAAATGACGTTCAGTTCCTTGAAAAGAAAATTCGACATCAAAAAAGGAAGCTACATTTTATGGAAAGGCGAACCTATGGAAGCCGATATCAATATTACCGCAATATACAAAGTGACCACGGCGCCTATCGACTTGGTACTAAACCAAATTGGTAGTGTTTCAGAGGCAGAAAAAAACACCTATAAAGAGAAAATTCCGTTTGAAACCGAGCTGAAAATGACAGGAGAAATTATGAAGCCCGAAATTGCATTTGATATCGTAGTCCCAGAAAACAGTTCCGTTTCGTCAAAGGTGATAAGTACTACAAAATCAAAATTAGACCAACTGAGACAAGACCCGAACGAAATGAACAAACAAGTATTTGCATTATTGGTTTTGGGCAATTTTATGGGTGAAAATCCATTGTCGAGCGAATCAGGTTTCTCGGCCGAATCGATGGCAAGAGGAAGTGTAAGTAAAATTTTATCCAATCAGTTGAACAATTTTGCAGGCAATTTAATAAAAGGTGTTGAATTGAATTTTGATTTGCAATCCACCGAAGATTACTCTACAGGCAAAAAAGAAGAAAAAACAGATTTGAATGTAGCCGTATCCAAAAAACTATTCAAAGACCGAGTAAAAGTTACGGTGGGCAGTAGTTTCGAATTGGAAGGCAACCAACAAACCAATGAAAAAGCCACCAACATTGCAGGCGATGTCACCATCGATTACCAAATCACAAAAGACGGTCGTTACAAAATAAGAGGATATCGCGTAAATAAATACCAAGTGGCGCTTCAAGGAGAAGTGGTCGAAACTGGAGTTTCTTTCATCATTACGATGGATTACAATAAATTTAAGGAGTTGTTTCGGAGAAGTAAATAAGGAATCAAAACCAAAGTACAGTGAAAATGTATCACAAAATAGTATTCATTTTACTTGTCGCCATAGGGCTTCAAAGCTGTTCTTCTACTAAAAATCTAGCAGAAGGCGAATTGCTGTATACGGGTGCCAAAGTAAGGGTTGAAGGACCAACCAGCTCAAAAGAAAAAAAAGCATTGGCTACAGAATTGAGTACTTTAGTACGTCCGATTCCCAATCAATCTTTCTTAGGCATTTATCCAAAACTATCCATTTACAATCTGGCAGGAACACCCAAAACCGAAAAAGGATGGCGGAATTGGTTGCGTACCAAAGTAGGCGAAGCACCCGTTTTGAACACCAAACTAGATCCCGAATACAATCGATTAGTGCTCCAAAATTATTTGGAAAACAAAGGTTTTTTCAATGCAAAAACCAAAGCAGATACGATTATAAAAGGCAAAACGATTCAAGCGATATACACCGTCTCACCTTCCAAACAGTACCGCATCAAAAAAGTGGTGTTCCCGAAAGATTCCTCAGATCTGTCCAAAGCCATTAGCAGTACCGAAAGAAGAAGCTTGCTCAAAATCGGCAATACCTACAGCCTAGAAACCATAAAAGAAGAGCGCATTCGCATTGACGAACGCTTGAAAGAATTAGGGTTTTATTACTTCAGTCCCGAATATTTAAAAATTCAAGTAGAATCAACCGTTGCACAACAAGAAGTCGATTTGATTGTAAAAGTAAAAGAGGAAACACCCGCTCGCGCCCGTTTCATTTATAAAATCAACCAAATTGTAATTTATCCCAATTACACCTTGGGAGCCGATACCATCAGCGCCTCCAAAAAAGCGGTAACCCAATACAAAGATTTTACAATCGTTGATCGTGATTCTTTGTTCAAACCCAAAATTTTTGATCGTGCATTGTACTTCAAAAAAGGAGATGTGTACAACCGAAACAATCACAATTTATCTTTAAATCGCTTGGTGAATTTGGGCGTTTTTAAATTGGTCAAAAATGAATTTCAACCTTCGTTGATAGAAGGCAATTACTTAGATGCCTTTTACTACTTATCGCCTTTAGAACGAAAAGCCTTGCGATTTGAAGTTTTGGCTAAAACCAATTCGGCCAATTATCACGGAACAGAATTGAATGCCAATTGGATCCATCGCAATACGTTTAGAGGAGCTGAACTACTTTCGATTTCGGTATTTGGTGGATATGAAGTACAAATCTCTGGTCAAAACAATGGCTTTAATGTATACCGATTAGGAACCGAAGCCAATTTGATTTGGCCACGAATGATTTCCCCAATTCGCTTCAAAATGAGCAATCGCTTTACGCCAAAAACCAAGGCGACTTTGGGCTATGAATTTCAAGATCGCCAGCAATTGTACAGATTACAAACCTTTAAAGCGCTGTTTGGGTACAACTGGAAAGAAAATGCTAGAAGAGAACATACACTAAACATAGGTGAGGTCATTTTTGCGCGACCTCAAAACGTAACGCAATTGTACCTCGATGAAGTAGAACTAAATCCCTCACTAGGTAAAGTGATTGAGCGCCAGCTTATTTTTGGCCCCACTTACTCTTACACCTACTCCAACACGGCACAAAGAAGAAAGAAAAACACCATCTATTACAAAGGTACGGTTGACTTATCGGCTGCGGTTACAGGTTTGATTGCTGGTGCCAACATCGATAAAAAAGACACGCTAAAAGTATTTGGAGTACCCTTCAGCCAATATGTGAAATTCGAAAATGAATTCCGCCATTTTTTAAAACTAGGAAAGGAAGGCCAATTGGCGAGTCGGATTATAGTTGGTACCGCTTTGCCTTTTGGGAATTCAAAAGAAATGCCTTTTATCAAGCAGTTTTTTATTGGAGGAACCAACAGTATTCGTGCCTTTAGAGCGCGTTCTATTGGACCCGGAAGTTACTTAGATCAAGCAATAAATACCAACGGTTTTTTGGCGGATCAATCAGGAGATATCAAAATCGAGCTCAATACCGAATATCGCACTACCTTGTTTAGTTTTGTAAAAGGAGCTGCTTTTATCGATGCGGGAAATATTTGGTTACTCAATGAAAATAAAAACAAACCTGGAGCTAAATTTTCTAAAAACTTTATGAAAGAAATGGCAGTCGGCGCTGGACTTGGATTGCGTTTTGATTTGTCTTTCCTTATCCTCCGAACGGATTTTGCTTTCCCGCTTCGTAAGCCTTACCTGCCTGAAGGCAATCGTTGGGTCATTGACCAAATCAATTTGGGAAATGGCGCATGGAGAAAAGAGAACTTGATTTTTAACTTGGCAATTGGGTATCCGTTTTAGTGTGTTTGTTTGAAAGCAAAAAAAACTTAACCACAAAGAACACCAAGAAGGCTCAAAGCACACAAAAAAATTACCGCAATGAGCACAAAGGGTTATAAAAGGAGCAGAGAATAAACAATTAAACAGTTAAACAATTAAACAGTTAACCGATTAAACAGTTAAACAATCAACAAAAAAAGCGCGACCCTAAGAATCGCGCTTTGTTGTTTAAGATAAATAAAGGCTAGTTCACCAAGAACAAAGCATTGCTAAAGAGTAAATTTCCGTTTTCCCAGAACGCTCTAAATAATGGATTATCCACCATATAAATTACTTTTCCAGAACCTTTATAGTCTATGGCGAAATTTACCGTTTCTGGTAATTCTTTTCCAATTTCGTGACCTACGAAACCATAACTTTTGTAGCCTTTAGGAACATAAGCAATATTTGAAGCATTTTTCAATAAAGCATAATGACGGCTATCGGTTTTTAAACTGAAATATTTTTTACCTAAACCAAATGCCATCGGATGAGTAACATCCAAAACATTCTCGATAATCGCACCTGGTATAGCATCCGACATCGCGCGACGCTCTTCGTTGGCCGAATCTAAGAAACGTTTTTTCAATTCTTTTTCTTTGGCTGTTTTTTCTGCTTTTTGCTTGTCATCATCGGTCGCGTGCGCATTTAATGCAAAACCATCTTTTCCGTCAAAAATATCCAAAGCTCCGTTCATAGCAATAACTTTTCCACCGCTACTCACCCATTCGTTGATGCGTTTTTGTTCTCCATCAGAAAAATCATAATTACCATCTGCCAAAATCAAGGTGTTGAATTCGTGCAATCTTACTCTACGAAAACGATCTACATCTACAATACTTACAGGATAACCAACAGTTTCTTCTAAATAAAACCAAACCGAACCAAAATCAGTAGAACTTACTCCTCTTCCTGATAAGAACAAGATTTTCGGAGCCGTCAACAACGGAAAATTTTCTCCTCCTAAATCTCTTGCGTTTTTCGAGAATCCAGAAGATATAACAGAGAAATCTGATTTCTTTTTCACGATTTCACCCACTACTTTTTCAAAATCAACCACCTTTGGATTATCGCCTTTGCTCACGATTAATCCACCAGGTTCTACAGTCGTACTTCCAAAAACAGCTTGTTTCATTGCTGAACGTACTTTGATACCTTTTTGGTGCAATAATGCTACCACTTGAGCCGAAGTACGATTGTTCCAAGGAATATGAAACGCATACACTGAACTTGGTATAGAAGATGAAGTCGTTTCAATCGTAGGTTTTGTTTTGATATTAATAGCATTTTTTAAAGCATAGCCTTCAACACCATAAGCCAGTGGCAACGCCCAAGCCGTAATGTCATAAGACAAACTATCATTCAATTTGTGATTAGGTTCGAACAAAATTTGAGCAAAAACGGCTTTTTGTTGGTCCACTTTCACAATCATATCATTGGGTTCGATGGTAAAGCTGTTCTCTTTTTTCGTTTGGTAATTAAAACCACTTGCTGATTGTTTGGCATCGGCATAAGAAAATTCGATTTTGTTTTTTTGTAACAAATCGGCCAATTGCTCTAATTTAGGATTGCTTTTCATTACATAAGTTGCATACTTCCCTTTCATTGTTTTCCTAGAAGTATTCATAAACCCTCTAAATCCTTTCAACAAAGGCTCTACTTGAGAAGCAGCCGATTCCACTATCGTTAAAACAGTAGTAGCGTGATGTGTCAAACGGTCTTTGATAGTAACACTCGCTCCGTTTTCCATCGTTACTTCTCTACCTGCGCCAATACCTCCTTGTTCTACTGTCATACCTACAGCACCGTTATAGGTTGGATAGGTATCTCCATAACTTGGGTAAAACAAATCGAAACGCTCACTAGTGTTGTATAACCAATTTTGAGCATCGAATTTGGCAGCTATATTTTTTCCTAACAAAGCGTGAAAATTTCTTTGATACGGCTCAATAAACTCGTGCAAAGGTTCTGCCGAAGGTGGGAAAAAGTAAGGCGAATTATACCCTTGTTCGTGAACATCTGTATGCACTTGCGGCATCCATTGGTTGTACAAAGCAATACGTTGTTGGCTTTCTTTTTGGGTTTGCCAAGCCCAGTCTCTATTCAAATCAAAAATGTAGTGATTGTAGCGTCCGCCTGGCCATTCTTCCATGTGCTCTCTATCGGTAAGACCTGGATGCGTGTTTTTTCCGGCGATTTCATGCAACCAATTTCCGTATCTTGAATACCCATCAGGATTCACACAAGGGTCAAGAATTACCACGATATTTTTCAACCATTCTTTGGTCGTTTTATTTTCTGGATTAGTCAATTCATAAGCAACAGTCAAAGCGCTCTCGGTTCCAGACCATTCGTTTCCGTGAACGTTGAAACTCAACCAAACAATTAGCTTATCGCCTACCGTTTTGGATTGATTGGGTGCCATACCAATTGATGCCAAATTGTTCAAACGAATTTGCTCCAAATTGGCTAAATTCTCAGGAGTAGAAATATAATACACATTCAAGTTGCGGTGCTCTGCCGTTTGTCCGTATCTAAACGGTTTGATGTAGGACGTTTGTGCAACCAAATGTTCAAAATAATCTTCAACTTGATGATAAAAAGTAATGTGTTTACCATAATCAGGAATGAACTGAGAAGGGCTTTTTACTTGAGCCGAAACCCAAGCAGTAGTGGCTAAAAATAAAGATAGAATTAGTTTCTTCATACTGTTTTTGGTTTATTAGAACCCAAAAATAAGGAAACCATAGGTATTGACCTAAATAAATTACAAACTATCTCGAAGGTCGAATTTGAACCTCTTTTTTACCAAAAACAACAAGTAGACTGACACACAATAATTTAAGAAAACAACATCAAAATCAATCAACATAAATTTATTTTCATAGCACAAATAAAAAAAGTAAATTTGAGTGAAGCTATTGAAAAACAAATACTTAAAACCAATCCTAAAACTTGATATCCATGAGCAAAGAAGAAAAACCAAAGAAAAAAAAACTCCTTTTTGAAAAATTAAATCCAAAAGAACGAATCGAAAGAGCGAAGCAATTTTCGGCACAATTTAAAGTACCCGAAGAAGGTTCTTTTCAATTATCGGATTATAAAACCGATATGGAAGTTGAAATTAGCAACAAAAAATTAGCTAAAATTTTAGCCTTAGGTGTCGATGCCTTGGCTGATATGCAAGAAATTCTATATGCTCAGGACAAATGGTCATTATTACTCATTTTTCAAGCGATGGATGCTGCTGGAAAAGATGGCGCTATCAAACACGTGCTTTCGGGCGTCAATCCACAAGGGTGTCAAGTCTCTTCTTTCAAATCACCGAGTTCCGAAGAATTGGATCACGATTTTCTTTGGCGTTGCCAAAAACATTTACCCGAACGTGGTCGCATAGGTATTTTCAATCGTTCGTATTATGAAGAAGTATTGGTTGTTCGGGTGCACGAACAAATTCTGAAAGCCCAAAAACTTCCGCAAGAATTAATAACCGAATCAATTTGGGAGGAACGCTTTGAAGACATTCGCAATTTCGAAAAATACCTAAATCGCAATGGAACTATCGTGATTAAATTTTTCTTGAATGTATCCAAAGATGAACAAAAAAAACGTTTCATAGAGCGCATTGACGACCAAGATAAAAACTGGAAATTCAGCGCTTCCGATGCTAAAGAAAGAGCTTTTTGGGACGATTATATGAATGCTTATCAAGATTTAATTCAAAAAACCACCACTACACACTCACCTTGGTATGTGGTGCCTGCAGATAATAAATCGTATGCACGTATTGTTATTGCTTCAGCCATCATCAATGCTTTGGATGAAATGGGATTAGAATACCCAAAAGTAAGCCCAGAAAAAGTAGCCGAATTACAAGAAATTAGAAAGGCTTTACTAGAAGAATAAATCGAAGTTTCTTTGCCAAGTAATCAGACTTGGCAAAGATTTTCTTTTTTCTTGGGTTACTGATTATCGGTTTCTAGCCAAGCTAAAAATAATTTATATCCAATGGTCAAAATTACAGCCCCTAAAAACAGACCTAAAAACCCACTCAGCATAAAACCACCAATTGCACCTAAAAAAACCACTGGCATAGGAACAGGAGCGTTTTTACCCAACAAAATAGGTTTTAGAATATTGTCAGCCAAAAGGGTAATCAACAACCAAATCGTAAGTAATGTAGCCGTTGTTGTATCTGAAACCGAAAACATATAAATAGCAACCGGAATTGCAATAGGTCCTATTCCAATTTGAACCACCGCCAAAACCAAGCAAGCTACAGACCACAATCCTGCAAATGGTACCCCTGCACTAAAAAAACCAATTCCTGCCATAACCGCCTGAATAACGGCTACTCCTAAAAATCCTTTAACTACATTTTGAATGGTTGTTACTGTGATTGAGGCATAATGATCTCCTTTGTTGCCCGCTAACTTGATAAATATTTTACTAGAAATTACTTTTAAGTTTTCTGAAAAAGCTAATAAAAATCCCGCAATGATAATGGATAAATTAAATTGCAAAATTCCTTTTCCTATTCCTGCAAAGGCCGATAATATCCATGAACCAACCGTCGTGACTTCTTCAGAATATTTCAATACTGTTTCTTGAAGGTTGTCCGAAGCGTGTTGCCAAATGTCGATAATTGGTCTAGTAAAAGAAGGCCAATTGGCGGTAGCTTCATTTGGTGGTGGAATGATGGGCTCTCCAGCTTGATAACTTATGGTTAGATAACGAATGCCTTCATAGAGTGATTCTGTTACCAAAAAACTAGGTATGATAATCAAACTCAACAATACAAGTGTCAAAAGTATAATAGGCGTTTTGGTTCTACCTCTAAACAATTTTACTGCCGATAAATATATGGGATACATTGCAATAGCAATAACTACGGCCCAAATTAACATTAGTATGAAAGGTTTTAAGATAGAAAAACACCAAAATACAATTAAAAAAAGCATTCCTAGTCGAATAATAATATCAGTAATTTTTTCAAATTGATTTTCTTCTGGATTGGATTGTTGCTCTTCCATAGTTTTTGATTTATAAAAGTAAATATATCAATTTTATAACATTTTTCCTTTCAAAGCTATGGTAAAAATACCCCCAAAGCGCACAAGATAAGTAACAAGGAACACAAAAGTTGGTTCTGTTAAACAAATAAACAGCTACCCAATCTAATAGAATATTAAAAAATATTCAATATGAATCCTATATAAAAAGAATTCCACAATTGAACACTTATTTTGATATAAAATTATGCAGATTTAGCATTGATTCGTTTATCTTTGTTTTACAAATTTTACTTTAGAATCATGGAAGAATGCATTTCTGTTTTCGATATGTTAAAGATTGGCGTAGGGCCATCTAGTTCTCATACCTTAGGTCCGTGGCGTGCTGCCGAACGTTTCCTCGAAGAATTACGCCAGGATTTTGATTTGGAAAGAATCACTAGAGTAAAAGTAGATTTGTACGGTTCGTTGTCTTTGACAGGAAAAGGACACGCTACTGATTTGGCCGTGATGCTAGGTTTAAGTGGTCAAGACCCAGAGTACATTCCGGTGCAGGATATTGACGGCATCATCAAAGCTATTGAAAACAATCATTTGATTCAATTAGGCAACGAGAAAGCGCTACCTTTTTATATTTTACAAGACATTGTCTTTCATAAAGAGTTTCTTCCTTTCCATGCTAATGGATTAACCTTTACTGCTTTTTTTGAAAATGAAACCGAATATGCTTCCACTTTTTATTCCATTGGAGGCGGATTTGTAGTAAAAGAAGAACGTAGCAATGCCAAAAAGAAAGTCGCAATAAAATGTGCTTTCCCCTTCCCTATTAATAATGCCGCAGATTTACTAGACTATACTCAAAAAGAAAACAAAAGTATCTCTGAAATTGTCTATGCCAACGAGATTTCTATGCGACCAGAAGCCGAGGTGCATAGTGAGCTATTGCGCATTTGGCACACGATGTTAGAATGTATGTACATAGGTTGCCATTCCGAGGGTATATTACCTGGCGGACTTAATGTTCGCCGAAGAGCCTTTGATTTGCATCAAAATTTGATTGGTTTATCCAATTATGATTCGCCACAATCTTGGCTAGAAGTCATTCGTAAAACCGAAGTAAAGTTTCGTCAAATTCTGAAATGGGTAAGCTGTTTTGCCTTGGCGGTAAACGAAGTAAATGCCGCTTTGGGACGCGTAGTAACCGCGCCAACCAACGGAAGTGCTGGCGTTATTCCTGCCGTATTGATGTATTATATGGTGATTGAAAACCATCAAGCCGACGAAAAACAAATCAAACAATTCTTGATGGTAGCGGGCGAAATTGGAAGTATTTTCAAAAAAGGAGCCACGATCTCGGCCGCGATGGGTGGTTGTCAAGCCGAAATTGGTGTGTCATCAGCTATGGCTGCGGGCGCTTTATGCGAAGTAATGGGCGGAACCCCAGCACAAGTATTGATGGCTGCCGAAATTGCCATGGAGCACCACTTGGGCTTAACTTGTGACCCAATTGGCGGTTTGGTTCAAATTCCGTGTATCGAACGCAATACGATGGGCGCTATAAAAGCCATCAACGCAGCAGAATTGGCTCTCGAAACCGATTCGAAAAACGCCAAAGTGCCCTTGGATAAAGTAATTGATACCATGTGGCAAACCGCAAAAGATATGAACTCTAAGTACAAAGAAACCTCAGAAGGTGGTTTGGCGGTAGCGGTTAATATGGCCGATTGTTAATACAAATGAAACCTCGTTTCGTATACTTTATTCTTGCCCTTCTTACGATTGTATTAGGAATTGCTTCCCGAAAAATAGTGGGTATTCCCTTGTTTGTGGGTGATATCTTGTATGCCGCAATGGTCTATTTTGGTTTTCGGTGGGTGTTTCTGAAAAGCAAAAGACCTTGGCACATTGGACTTCCTTTACTATTTTGCTTCGCGATAGAAATCCAACAACTTAGTACAGCCGCAGCACTAGTGGCGATTAGAGAAACCACGTTAGGACATTATGTTTTGGGACAAGGTTTTTTGTGGAGTGATTTGTTGTGCTACTTAATTGGTATAGGTTTAGCCTATGTTGTAGACCAATTTTATATCCAACGAATTGTGTCTTAATCCTAAACTTTCTCGAAATAAAGACTGCCCTAGCCCTGATGGACACGAGCATAGCGAACTGACGAAGTAAACGGCATCCTGTGGCGCTGGGGTTCAGCGACACAGATACAGTGGACAGCAGGATTAGCTCCTAAACACTTCCTAATTTGAAATAAAACGTACAACCCAATCCGAGTTCACTTTTTACACCAATGGTTCCGTTTTGCGCCTCGATGAACTCCTTTGAAATGGCCAAACCTAGTCCTGTTCCTGTTTTATGGCTTCCTGGAATTTGGAAATATTTATCGAAAACTTTGTTTTTGTATCGAACATCTATTCCTTTTCCTTTATCGATTACCGAAAAAACAACTTGATGATTTTCGTTTTTTAACTGTATGGTAATCGTGCTTTTCTCGGAGGAATATCGTATGGCATTGGTCAAAAAATTAATCAAGACCCAAACGGTTTTTTCGCTGTCTGCTTTGATGCTTGGCAGATTTTCCTCTGCTTCAATAACTATTTCAATTTGCTTTTGTTCTGCTTGTACTTTTACGGCTTCTGTGGCATACTGAGCCATTTCGTATGGATTGCTTTTTTCGATATTCAACTGAATGTTTCCTGTTTCTACTTGTGAAAGTTCCAACAATTCTCCAGTAATTTTCAACAAACGCTCGCTGTCTTCTTTGATGCTGTCCACCAAATGTTTTTGTTCTTCGTTAATAGCACCTGTTCTTTCATTTTCAAGCAATTGCAAACTCATTTTTATCGAGGCAATAGGCGTTTTCAATTCGTGGGAAACGGTGGCAATAAAATTGGTTTTGGCAAAATCTAATTCTTTGAAAAAAGTAATATTTCTCAAAATGATTACATTTCCGATGGCTATCGCTTGGTCTTCGCCTGTTGGTTTTATGGTGATTTTTACAATTTCTTTTTCAAAATAGCTTTCCTTATCATCAGCGAAAATTTTCATTATTTGCGCTTTTTCATTTTCTGATTTCTCTACAAGCAAAGATTGCATCAAATCATTCGTCAAGCCCAATTTTTCAGCCGACTTTCCGACAACCTCCTCTTGTTTCAAGCCCATAATTTTGATGGCTTCATCATTGATAAACAAAATCACTCCATCATTATCTAGCCCTATAATTGGGTCGTGCATATTGTTGATTAAGGTCTCTAAACGCTTTTTCTCAAAAGACAATTTGTACAAATTGCTATTGTGGTATTCTTGCAATTTTTCAGCCATTGTATTAAAGGAATTGGCTAGGTCTCCAAATTCGTTATGGTGTCTAAAATGAACCCTTTCCGAATAATTTTTATTGGCAATTTGCTTGATACTTTCCGTCAATTCTTTGATGGGATTTGCAATATTGTTGGGCATATTGACCAATAAATTAAAAGCAATCAAAAAGCATAAGGTTCCCACTACAGCTATCCATAAATTGGCGGTTTCCGCAGTATGTTTGGCAATGTCACTTTTGATTTTTATGGCGTTCATATTGAGCTTCATTATCTCAAAAATGTTTTGTCGAATTTGTGCTTTTACCTTTTCATTATTACTGTCATTCTTTAAAAAATTGAAATTATCTTTCAACTTATGAGTAGCAATATCTTCATTCTTCTCAGTAATATTGGAAACTTGTTTATTGAGGTTAATTTCAAAAAGAGCAATAGCTTTATCTTTATTAACCATCATTTCATCGAGCGAAAGCAACATATTACGCGAATATTCTAAAGTATTATAATTTGCATTTAGAATATTACCAGTATCCTTTTTAATTGAAAAAACAGAATATGCACTTACCAATGAAAGGATAAATATTAAGCAAAATAGCAATCCTACGCCTAGATTTAATTTGGTTTTGATTCTCATTTTAGGATAGTATTATAAATTATGATAAAATTACTAAATCAACATTCGATAACGAAAGCGTATTCAATAATCGTCTGAAAAGTGAGGTTGATAAAATAGCGTTTAGTAAACTATAGTGTGGTTTTCCAATGCAAACAGTTGTAATTTGTTTTTGTTCGACTATGGCCAAAATAGCATCAGTGATTTTCTTGTTTTCTACTTTAATTACTTCCGCGCCTAGTTCTGTGGCTAACTTAAAATTATTAATCAAGCGTCTTTGTTTGTCTAAAGCAATTTTGTCGCTACTTTCTTTTGGCGTTTCAACATACAAAACATACCAATCGCTATTGTAATAAGTAGCCAAACGAGCCGTTTTTCGAATCACTATTTTGGCAGTTGCATCATTAGTACTGATGCAAGCCAATAATTTTTCGTGACGCAATGCGGTTTTTTTAGGAATTTCATTTTCCACTTTTCGAACGACTTGGCTCGCCACTTCCTTCAATGCTAACTCACGTAATTGCAAAATTTGGTCAGCTTTGAAAAAATTATTCAAAGCCGTTTGAATTTTATCCGCAGTGTAGATTTTACCTTCTTTTAATCTGGCAATCAAATCCTCCGAAGTCAAATCGATATTCACCACCTCATCGGCCATTCGGAGCACATTATCTGGCACTCTTTCTTTGACATCTATATTGGTAATCTGCTTTACATTTTCGTTCAAACTCTCAATATGTTGGATATTTACCGCCGAAATCACATTAATCCCTGCTTCGAGAATTTCCAAAACATCCTGCCAGCGTTTTTCGTTTTTACTTCCCTCAATATTGGTGTGCGCCAATTCATCTACAATCACCACTTCGGGACGCAAATTGATAATGGCTTGCACATCCATTTCTTCAAGCTGCTTTCCTTTATAAAAAATACTTCGACGCGGTATAATTGGCAAACCGCCCAGTAACTCGTGGGTTTCTTTGCGATTATGCGTTTCGATATAGCCAATCTTAACGTCAATTCCTTTCTTCAACAACGTATGCGCTTCTTGCAACATTCGGTACGTTTTGCCAACACCCGCACTCATTCCAATGTAAACCTTGAACTTTCCTCTACGCGATTTTTGGATTAAATCGAGAAAGTGCTTAACGTTATTTTCTTTTTCATTGTCCATACAAAACAATTTGGTTCTTAGTATTTAAACCATTAAGATGTTAAAACAAGTAACATCTTAATGGCAAATAAATAATTCATAGCAACTTCTCTTTTACAAAGAAATGGCAAGAGAAGAAGTCAAGAATACATTACTATTGGTTGGAGTATTGCTCTTTAAAAAGATATCGTCTTTGCTATTTAATGAACGTGCTTCCAATCGAAACATAATGTTATTGGCTACCAAATAATCAAAATTTGCAGAGAAACCATAGGTCTTAAACCCATTTGGCGTTCCCGTTGCAATGATTACACCATTTTTATCCTGATAATATTCTCCTCTAGCGGCCAACTGAATTTTGTCTGTTGGTTTGTATTGAACGATTACTGACGGATTGTACCAAACATCATAATCGCTACTTCCTTTTGCGGATTGCTGCGCTCCTATATCAAAACCTGCAACTAGACTTGTTTTTTCGGTCACTTTAAATGTTGCGAAAAAATCGTTGAAATAACGCCATTTTTTATCGACATCAGGTTGTTCGTTTCCAACATAAGTACTCCAATTTAAGGATAGACTTGCTGATGGTTTAAAAGTCACTTGAGTTCCAAAAGCAGGCGTTTGATTGCCATCAATTTTTTGAATACGTTGCCAACCATTCAAATACATTGCTGCCAAATACCATTTCTCTGATTTCGAAGTGTACCCTATTTTTACACCCGCTTCATAATAAGGCGTATTATCAGCACCCAAACTTCGGGTCAAAGTCATACAATCTTTCCCAATCGCACTCTCAAATCCAATATGCGAAGGCATAACTCCAGCATCAATCCAAAGATTGTGTTCTTTTGAAATTTTCACGCCTACATTCGCTTCAAACACATTTTGCAACAAGTCTTGCTCAGCCGCCATATTGTACTGAGCATAAGTTCCCGCCATTAAGGCAAAATTGGCACGAACATTCTCTTTCGAATAATTCACTTTGGCGATTCCCAAATTCAAATTCACTTCATTTGACCTATTATAATTGTAAATAAATTCCGATTTGGTATGATTCTCGGGTTTCCCAAAATCATAACTATAATATCCTTCTACATAACCCGAAAAGGTAAACGGACTTTTTTCTATATCTTGAGCTGTAGCAAAACCAAAAGCTAACAAAGCTGTAACTAGTATTTTATTCACTTGATTCTTATTTTTAATTAGGAGCTAATCCAGCTATTCACTGCAATCTTTAGTGCCAAACCCTGGCACTAAAGGATTTACGTTGCTATCTGGGCTAGGGCATTTCGTTTTTATAGACGTTTTATTTTAATTTATCTAAGGCTACATTCAACTCTAAAACATTTACCGTTGAAGTTCCCATTACAGATGGTTTATTGATGTTAGATTCCACCAAAGCTTTTACCTTTTCTTCAGACAATTTTCTTACTTGGGCAACTCTTTTAACCTGAATCAAAGCGCCTTCTGGTGAAATATTGGGGTCCAAACCACTTCCCGAAGCCGTTACCAAATCCGATGGAATATCCGCTTTTTTCAAATACGGATGCACGATTAAAAACGTGTCGATTCTTTTTTGAACCAAAGCAAGATATTCTGGGTTACTTGGTCCTTTGTTGCTTCCCGCACTTCCTGCAGCATTATAATCTACTGCCGATGGTCGCCCCCAAAAATAGTTGGCTTTGTCGAATTTTTGACCTATTTTTTGATACCCTATTACTTTTCCATCAACAGTAATAGTTTCTCCCTTTCCGTTATTGGGAGCAAATTGTGCAATGCCATAAATAGCCAATGGATAAATTACAGCGAATAAAATTACCATTAATACGGTGAATTTTAGTATTGAAAATATGTTTTTCATTTTGTTTTTGTTTTTTTAAACCTGACAGGTTTCAAAAACCTGTCAAGTTTGATTTTACATAAATAACGTCACCACCAAATCGATTAGTTTAATTCCTATAAAAGGCACAATTATCCCGCCCAAACCGTAAATCAACAGGTTTCTTCTTAAAATAGCTTCTGCACCAATTGGTTTGTAATCCACTCCTCTTAAGGCTAACGGAATCAAAATCGGAATGATGATGGCATTGAAAATCACCGCTGATAAAATAGCACTTTCAGGGCTATGCAATTGCATAATATTCAACCCTTGCAAGGCTGGAATTGCAGTGATGAACAAAGCAGGAACAATGGCAAAATATTTGGCCACGTCATTCGCAATGGAGAAAGTAGTAAGCGTTCCTCTAGTCATCAATAGTTGTTTTCCAATTTCTATAATTTCGATTAACTTGGTTGGGTCATTGTCTAAATCCACCATATTACCCGCTTCTTTAGCAGCTTGAGTTCCGCTGTTCATCGCTACACCAACATTGGCTTGAGCCAAAGCAGGTGCATCATTGGTACCATCACCCATCATCGCTACAAGCTTGCCTTGTTCTTGTTCGTTTTTGATGTAATTCATTTTATCCTCAGGCTTAGCCTCGGCAATAAAATCATCTACACCCGCAGCTTCTGCAATAAATTTGGCGGTCAAAGGATTATCTCCTGTTACCATCACGGTTTTCACACCCATTTTTCTTAAACGCTCAAAACGTTCTTTCATTCCCGTTTTGATAATATCTTGCAACTCAATTACCCCTTGAACAGCGTTATTTTTGATAACTACCAAGGGCGTTCCTCCATTAGAAGAAATCGAAATAACCGTATGGGCAATATCTTCTGGAAATACATTTCCTGCTTGCTGAACGATATTTTTTGCTGCATCTTGAGCCCCTTTTCTGATGTTGGTTCCGTCTCTTAAAACTACGCCACTAGTTCTTGTCTCGGCAGTAAATTTGATTAAAGTAGCCCCTTCAATAGATAATTTTTGTGCCACTTCATTTCCAGCCAATTCCACAATACTCTTTCCTTCTGGAGTATCATCTGCCAAAGAACTTAAAACAGCCGATTGAATAAATTCGTCTTGCGAAACTCCTTTTGCAGGATAAAAATTCGTTGCTTTTCTGTTTCCAATGGTGATGGTTCCTGTTTTATCCAAAAGCAATACATCAATATCTCCCGCAGTTTCTACTGCTTTACCTGATTTGGTAATCACATTGGCACGCAAAGCTCTATCCATACCCGCAATTCCAATAGCAGAAAGTAATCCACCAATAGTCGTTGGAATCAAACAAACGAAAAGTGAGATGAAAGCTGCGATTGTAATAGGTGCATTCGCATAATCAGCAAAAGGTTTCAAGGTCACACAAACAATCACGAAGATTAAGGTAAATGCTGCCAAAAGAATGGTCAAAGCAATTTCGTTTGGTGTTTTCTGACGGCTCGCTCCTTCTACCAAAGCAATCATTTTGTCCAAGAAACTTTCTCCTGGATTGGTTGTAACTCTTACCGTAATTCTGTCACTTAATACTTTTGTTCCTCCTGTTACCGATGATTTGTCACCACCTGCTTCTCTTATAACTGGTGCACTCTCTCCAGTTATAGCACTTTCATCAATAGTAGCTAATCCTTCAATGATTTCACCATCAATAGGGATTATATCACCAGCTTCACAGAAAAACAAATCGTCCATTTTTAGTTGTGAAGAAGGAATCATTTCAATTTCGTGTGAATAGATTTTACCAACTTCTGAAACTTTTTTAGCAGGTGTTTCTTCACGTGTTTTTCGCAAACTGTCTGCTTGAGCTTTCCCTCTGGCTTCAGCAATCGCTTCAGCAAAATTGGCAAACAAAAGTGTTGCAAATAAAATCAAGAATACTATGAGATTGTAAGCAAAACTACCTTGATTGGATGCGCCAAATAAAATGGCAAGACACACAACAAACATAATAGCAGTACCAATTTCAACAGTAAACATTACCGGGTTTCTGAACATTGTTTTTGGGTTAAGCTTTACAAAAGACTGCACTAATGCTTCTTTTACTTGCTTACTTTCAAACAATGATTTGGAATTATTTTTTGTCATTTTAAAACGAGTTAAATATTTAAATGTTATTCGATTATGGTTAGTGGTCTTCGTTTAATTACTTCTAACCGCTAACTTCTAACCTCTAACTTTTTTCTATTTTAATGTAAAATATTCTGCCAATGGTCCTAAAGCCAATGCTGGGAAGAAAGATAAGGCTGCAATAATCGCGATAACGGCAAAAATCATCACACCAAAAATGGTAGTATCAGTTTTTAAAGTTCCCGCGCTTTCTGGAATGTATTTTTTATTAGCCAATAATCCTGCGATAGCCAAAGGTCCAATTATGGGAAGAAAACGACTTAACAACAACACTATTCCTGTAGCAATATTCCAAAACGGATTGTTATCACCTAACCCTTCAAAACCAGAACCATTATTGGCCGCACTTGAAGTGAATTCATAAAGCATTTCTGAAAATCCGTGATGACCAGGATTATTCAACCAACCAGTAGCATTACCGCTAAACCAATAGCCCATTGCGGTATCATTCGCCGCAAAATAAGTAGCCAAAGCAGTGCCTGCTAAGATTAATAAAGGATGAAGTATCGCTATAAAAGCAGCGATTTTTACCTCTCTTGCTTCGATTTTCTTTCCTAAGAATTCAGGAGTTCGACCTACCATTAATCCAGAAATAAATACAGCCAAGATGATAAAGATGTAAAAATTCAACCAACCTACTCCACAACCGCCATAAAAAGCATTGACCATCATAGCCAACAATTGCATCGTTCCTGAAACTGGCATCGAACTATCGTGCATACAGTTCACAGAACCTGTAGAAATTACGGTCGTAGCAATACTCCAAAAACCAGAAATAGCAGCACCAAAACGCACTTCCTTACCTTCCATCGCGCCGGTTGTTTGGGCAATTCCCATTTTTTCGATAGCTGGATTTCCGTTAATTTCGCTTATCACTGTTGGAATAACGAGTAGTAAGAAACCTACTGTCATTACTCCAAAAACGATATAAGAAAACTTTCTCTTATTAAGGAAAAAACCTAATGCAAAAATCATTGCAAACGGGATAATTAACTGCGACCACAATTCAACCCCATTGGTTAAATACGTAGGATTTTCTAATGGATGAGCCGAATTCGCTCCAAAAAAACCACCACCATTTGTACCAATATGTTTGATACCAATAAATGCGGCGGCTGGACCACGAGAAACTTCAACAGTATCTCCTTGCAAGGTCATTATTTTATCTTTTCCTTCAAATGTCATTGGAGTTCCACTAAATACTAGAACTACAGCAACAATAGCAGAAAGAGGCAATAAGATACGAGTACAACTTTTGATGAAAAAATTGTAAAAATTCCCAAGTTTATCTGTGCTTTTCTCTCTCATAGCTACAAAAACCATAGCAGCTGCCGCTATTCCTGTTCCCGCAGAAACAAATTGCAAGAACATTAAAAATAGTTGACCTAAATAAGAAAGACCAGATTCGCCTGAATAATGCTGTAAATTACAGTTCACTACAAATGAAATGGCGGTATTAAAGGCCAAATCTGGAGACATAGATGGGTTTCCGTCTGGGTTTAATGGTAAACTACCTTGGAAAAGTAGCACAAAAAAGCAAAGGAAAAACCAAACCATATTCACACTCAAAAGCGCTTTTAAATGTTGCTTCCAATTCATTTCTTCGGTAGCATTGATGCCACTTATTTTGAAAATAAAGTTTTCAATAGGATTAAAAATGGCATCAAGCATTGTTTTATCTCCCAAAAAAACTTTAGCTATATATCTTCCAACAGGAATTGCCAAAACGATAGAGAGGATAAAAATACTGATGACGCCAAAAAATTCTGTGTTCATATTTTATTGATTAGAAATTAAATAAATTTTTAGCTTTTATAAAAAAACTACAAGCACAATAAAAGCGAAAGTCCAAGTCAAAATGGCTACTACTAAGGGTCTATTATTCGTTTTTATCTTTTTCATTTTTAAAATTTTTCGGGTTTGATTAGTACATAAACCAAATAGCCAAATACGGCAAGTGCGACAATAAATAGTGCGGTCATAATTTTAGATTTTTTCAAAGAATTCGACGGATTTAAAACAAATCGCAAAGAGCAAGGCGCCTAAAGCGAGTAAAAGAATAGTGGTTATCATTTTATTAAAATTTAGATTAGATTTAAACTCCTGAAGTATTGATTTGTTTAACGTATTCCGCTTTTAACAAGGGAGGAAAAAAGTTCGCTATACTACAATGACGCAGTTCCATAAACTGAGAAATAGAAAACACATAGACATTTGTAATGGCATTTTGGGTTTCTTTCGTTCCTGAAACAATAAGAGATTCTGCCACTGAAAGGCATTTTTTAGCCCTTGAAATATTTCCTAAAATGATAGCCGTTTTGGTAATCGCTGCGAAACGTTCGGCTTGTTTGTATACATTGGTAATCTGATTTTTCATAACAATGATTTTAATGTTGTGCTGTGCTTATGCCAAAAGTTATTCCGAAAAAACAACAAACACACTAAAGCATTGTTAACAAAAGGATTGGGATGTATCGCTCAAAATAAAGCATAAAAAAAGCCTATCAAAATGATAAGCTTTTATTGAAATGATAGGATTGCATGGTAGTAACTACACTAAATAAAGGCAGTTTTACAGCTTGTATTCTTCAATCTTTCGGTACAAAGTGGCAATTCCAATTTCGAGTAATCGGGCTGCTTCCGCTTTGTTGCCTTTGGTATAAACCAATACTTTTTGAATATGTCCTTTCTCGATGGTTTGCATCGCCAAAGCCGAAGTACTTTTATTAGAATGTTCTTGCTGGTGCTGAATCTCATAAGGTAAAACGTCTTGGGTCAAGGTATCGCCATTGACCAAAATCACCGAACGTTCAATCACGTTTTTCAATTCGCGTATATTTCCAGGCCATTGGTATTCCTCTAATTTTTGGATAAAATCGGCACCAATATGTAGCTTTTTCTTATTGGTTTTTTCGGCAAACTGCGCCACAAAAAAGGAAGTTAAAACAGCGATATCTTTTACTCTCTCTCGCAATGGTGGAAGGTGAATTTCAAAAATATTCAAACGGAAATACAAATCCGAACGAAAATGATGCGCTTCACTTTCTTGTTTCAAATCACGATTGGTCGCCGCAATCAACCTGAAATTCGATTTTCTTGGAGTAGTGTCTCCCAAAGGAATGTATTCATTGGTTTCTAAAACCCGCAATAATTTGGCTTGCAACTCGAGTGGCATTTCGCCTATTTCGTCCAAAAATAGTGTCCCACCGTTGGCTTCTTCAATGAATCCTTTTTTGTCTTTTAGCGCCCCAGTAAAAGCCCCTTGTTTGTGACCGAACAACTCACTTTCTAAAATTTCTTTACCAAAAGTACTGCAATTCAACGCCACAAAGGATTTACCTACGCGCTTGCTATTTTCGTGAATGGCTTGCGCAAAAACTTCTTTCCCTGTTCCCGTTTCACCAGTTAACAAAACGGTAGAATCGGTTTGAGCTACTTTCTTGGCCAAGTCAATTACTTGTTCCAGAGCTTTGGATTTTCCAATAATCGATTCAAAAGAAAATTGTGCTCCAATACGTTGCTCTAGTTGTTGGACTTTTTTCTGTAGCTGTACTTTTTCTAGCGCTTTGTACAATAGCGGAATAATTTTGTCATTGTCATCTCCTTTGACAATATAATCAAAAGCACCGTTTTTCATAGCTTGCACACCATCGGCAATATTGCCATATGCGGTTAGCAAAATAACTTCGATTAATGGGTCTGCTTTTTTTAATTGAGGAACAAAATCGACTCCACTCCCATCGGGTAATTTGACATCGCACAGCACCACATCGATGGCATTTTGCTCTAGTTTTTTCAAACCAGATTTTAAATCACCTGCTTCAAGAACGTCAAAATTTTCAGCTTTTATGATGCGAGCAAGTAAACCACGTAGTTTTTCTTCGTCGTCTATAATTAGTATTTTTTTCAAAATAGGTAGTGAATTAAAAAAGCAAAATTACTGTATTTACTTTCGTCTTGTATCGATAATCGCTACAATTTTCCATTGGCCATTGTCTTTATATAATGTAAAAACATTGACGCCCGAATGGCTTTTTTTCCCATTGACGTAAAATTCATAAGGCGTCCAATCGATAGCCATAGCGCCATCTATATGAATGGTATGACCTAATAATCGCTCTTCAAACTGCATTGTATTGGGTATTGAAGCAATGGATTTATAAAATTTTGATGCCGTGTCTGTTGAAAATTGACTGCCTTTCGCATTCTCTGCTATAGATTGCAAACCCATTTTATCGGAACACACTTTTTGAATCGCAAGTGAATCTCTAGAATGAAATCCCTTGAAAAAAATTTCTATGGTTTGTTGTACTTCCTGATTTTGAGCCTGGGTAGTCATTCCGAACAACACCAACATTCCTACAATAAATTTTCGCATAATTAAGTCATTAATAAGGTTAGAAAAACAAAAGAATCTCCCATATTTTCTTGGGCAATAGGCAAAAATGAATACCAAAGTAAAAAATCGAAAAGATAATCTATGTCACCATTAGAATGTATAGCAACTTTGCATTGATGATTTTCTACTTTCAGACCATACGTCAAGAGTTCGTTTTGATTTTTATCAAAAATAACATATTCTGCCAAAGGATTGTTCCTAATTTTCAATCTAAATTTTTGCCCTTTATATTCCAAAATAGAAGAGTTGGCATACCACTTTTCGGTGTACGAACCCAAAACTATCGCCTCGTTTTCATCTTTTACAGTAATCGACGAGCTCCAAAAGCCGTTATACTCTAGTGTGTATTTTTTGTCTTCGATTTCAAAAAAAGCTTTTCTTTCAAAATTGGCATAGCTAATAGTAAGATTTCCAATGACTTTGCCCGCAACTTCAAAAGAGTACTTTAGTTCCTCCTGTTTTATCCATTTTTTATCTAGTTTCATAGCGCTCAAATTTTAGATACAATTACATTTTAATCAATCGGTTAGTAATTAAAAAACACCGAACGTTACAAGAAAAAATATAAAAAGAAGATAGTGCTGAGAAACCTACACAATTTTAGTACTTTTGCACCCAAAATTAAACACACAAGGTATGTCAGTAGCCAAAAAAGATTACAAAAGAATTACGACCAAATCCTTAATAGAGATGAAAGCCAATGGCGAAAAAATCTCAATGCTTACGGCTTATGATTACACTATGGCCAAAATAGTTGATACCGCTGGTATCGATGTTATTTTAGTAGGCGACTCTGCTTCCAATGTGATGGCAGGTCACGAAACCACTTTGCCTATTACTCTAGACCAAATGATTTATCACGCTTCTTCTGTTGTTAGAGCAGTAGAACGAGCTTTGGTTGTAGTTGATTTACCATTTGGTAGCTACCAATCCGACCCAAAAGAAGCCTTACGTTCTTCTATCCGAATTATGAAAGAAAGTGGCGGACACGCTGTAAAATTAGAAGGAGGAAAAGAAATAAAAGAATCGATTAAGAAAATATTGAATGCTGGTATTCCTGTAATGGGACACTTGGGTTTAACTCCACAATCCATCTATAAATTTGGAACTTATACAGTAAGAGCCAAAGAAGAAGCTGAAGCTGAAAAATTAATCGAAGATGCTCAAATGCTTGAAAAATTAGGCTGTTTTGCTTTGGTACTTGAAAAAATACCCGCACACCTAGCTGAAAAAGTAGCCAAAAGTATTGCTATTCCTGTCATTGGGATTGGTGCTGGTGGTGGTGTTGACGGACAAGTATTGGTCATTCACGATATGCTGGGAATGAACAACGAATTCAGCCCTAGATTCTTACGTCGTTATTTGAATTTATATGAGCAAATGACTACTGCAATTAGTCGCTATGTAAACGATGTAAAATCGCAAGATTTCCCTAACGCAAACGAACAGTACTAAATCCAAATGAAAATTATCTCTACCAAAAACAATCTTCAAATCCTTCACGAAGACAATCATTTGATTGTAGTGAACAAACGAGTGGGCGATTTGGTTCAAGGAGATAAAACAGGCGACAAACCGCTTTCGGAAGTAGTCAAAGAATACCTTAAAGAAAAATACAACAAACCAGGAGAAGTTTTTCTAGGTATTGTGCATCGGTTAGACAGACCTACTACGGGAATTGTAGTTTTTGCTAGAACCAGCAAAGCGTTGACCCGAATGAATGAACTGTTTAGCAACCGAGAGACAAAAAAAACCTATTGGGCTGTGGTTAAAAACAAACCCGAAAAACCGCAAGCCCAATTGGTTCATTACCTCAAAAGAAACGAAAAAAACAACACTTCGAAAGCACATAGCAAAGAAGTTCCTGATAGCAAATTGGCCAGTTTGGACTATACCATTATCAAAGAACTTACCAACTATTTCGCTTTAGAAATCAATCTACACACTGGAAGACATCATCAAATTAGAGCGCAATTAGCCGCTATTGGCTGTCCGATCAAAGGCGATTTGAAATATGGTTTTGACCGAAGCAATCCTGATGGAGGCATTCATTTGCACGCGCGACAATTAGTTTTTGTACATCCAGTTTCAAAGGAACCACTATCTATTATAGCGCCAGTTCCAGAGGATGTTATTTGGAAAGCCATTTGATTTTAATAAAAAAAATTCTTTTTTTAGTTTTTAAAAATTAACTTGCATTACCTAATTTCATCGTAATAGAAATGAATTACAAAACTAGTTTAGCTTTTAGAAAAGAAACCTTAGTAAAGCTCCTCAATGCCATTGTCTTGCTAGAAGACGAAATCGTAGACGCATTGTATAAAGATTTCAAAAAACCCGCTTTTGAAGCCGTATTGACCGAAACGAATTATGTCATTACTGAACTAAAAGACACTATAAAAAATCTCAATAAATGGGCTAAACCGGAAAGGATATGGCCTTCTATTTTAAATTTTCCTTCAACGGATTACATTTTAAGAGAGCCCTACGGAAAAGTTTTAATTATTGCTCCTTGGAACTATCCCTTTCAGTTGGCTCTTTGTCCATTAGTAGCAGCAGTAGCCGCAGGAAATCAGGTCGTTCTAAAACCCTCAGAACTAACACCAAATACAGCTGCAATAATTGAAAAAATAATTGAAAAAGTTTTTCACGTAAGTCACGTAAAAATAGAGAATGGTGGCGTAGATGTCGCACAAAAACTCTTGTCACAACGATGGGATTATATCTTTTTTACTGGAAGTGTACCTGTAGGCAAGGTAGTAGCCAAAGCTGCCGCAGAACATTTAACACCAGTAACACTAGAACTAGGCGGAAAAAATCCATGTATTATTGATGAAACTGCCAATTTAAAGCTTGCTGCAAGGCGAATTGTTTGGGGTAAATTCATCAATGCAGGACAAACTTGTATTGCTCCCGATTATATCCTGATACAAAAAGACATGAAGAGTCATTTTGTAGATTACATGAAAGTAGAATTGCAAAAAGCTTACGGAGAAGATCCAAAAAAATCACCCGATTTTGCTCGAATTGTAAATGAAAAAAACTGGCTTCGATTGGTGAACATGATCGAACCACAAAAAGTTCTTATTGGTGGAGAATCAGACATTGAAGATTGTTACATTGCTCCTACCCTCATCGAAGAAACTACATTGGATAGTTTGGTCATGCAAGATGAAATATTTGGTCCATTACTTCCGCTATTAACCTATGACAATCCCAAAGAAATTGAGGCGATTATTGCAAAATATGAAAAACCTCTAGCACTGTATGTCTTTAGTGAAGACAAATCATTTGGAAAAGAAATTATGAAAAAATATTCATTTGGTGGCGGATGTATCAATGATACCGTGGTACATTTTTCTAACCAAAGACTTCCTTTCGGTGGTGTGGGGCACAGCGGAATAGGAGCCTATCATGGAAGATTAAGTTTTGATGTTTTTTCACATAAAAAAGGAATTGTCAAAAAAGCGAATTGGCTAGATTTACCCATGCGTTACGCCCCTTACAAAGACAAATTACAATCTATAAAAAAACTATTACAATGGCTTTAGAAAAAACAGTAAGTGAGGCAATTCACTACCGTAGATCAGTTCGCGTTTTTAAAAAAGAAGCTATTGATGAAGAAAAAGTTAAGCAATGTATTGCTCAAGCTACTTTAGCTCCCACAAGCAGTAACATGCAACTATGGGAGTTTTATCATGTTGTAAATCCCGAAAAAATACAGGAAATAGCCAAAGCAAGTTTTGACCAAAATGCAGCAAAAACAGCCAATCAATTGGTAATTGTTGTAGCGCGAAAAGATTTATGGCGAAAAAGAAAAGAAGCCAATATCTCCTTTTTAAAAACACAATTCGGTAATAAAAAAGAATCTGAGTACTCCAAAAGAGAAAAATTTGCTTTGAACTACTATCAAAAAATTATCCCGACCATTTATACAGATTTTTGGGGTATTCTTGGTCGTATAAAATATGTAGCTTTTCAGTGTATTGGTATATTTCAACCCATTTACAGACAAGCAAGACAAAGCGATATGCGAATCGTAGCACACAAAAGCGCCGCGCTTGCAGCTCAAAACTTTATGATTAGTATGGCGGCCATTAACTATGACACTTGTCCTATGGAAGGATTTGACTCTTTGCGTGTAAAACAAAGCTTAGGATTACCAAATAGCAGTGAGATTAATATGATTATTGGTTGTGGAATTCGTGATGAAAACGGTATATACGGAGAACGTTTTAGAGTGCCCTTAGAACAAATCTATTTTAAACTATAAATAATCAACATAAAAACTAAAATTATGCTTACCCATAAACCAACTGAACCTAATAAATATAACAACACCTTAGATTTCGAAACCGTTTTGAATCATTCTTTTACCAATTATAAAAAAATAGCTTTGTATGCTGGATTAGCGCTTTTCGTTTTTCTCTTTTTCTTTGTTATTTTTTTTAGTGCAGTATCTATAAGCCTAATTGGTGAAGAAAATATCAACGAAAGAGCCATTCAAAATTTTCAGAAATTATTAATGACCAAGCCTTATATTTGGTACTATACAGGATTTTCAGTTCTTATATCCTGCCTATTGAGTCCATTTATGGCTGGTTTTTACAAAATGGCCGATGCTGCTGAAAAAGACATCTCTTTTGGTGTGTCTGGTTTATTTTCAGTATACAGTTCTCCTCAATTTATACCTGTATTTTCCGTGACCTTTCTCATAAGCTTAGCAACAAATGGTTTAAGTCTCGTTTTTGAGGAAATCGGACTTTCATTTGTTGGAATAATGTTTACAATCATTATTAGTTTCTTCACCATATTGACAATTCCATTAATTGTTTTAGGAAATTGTTCTACCATCGAATCCATAAAAACAAGTACAGCAATCGTAGCCAAACAACCCATCGTAATTTTAATGTTACTAATTATTGCCATTCTGGGCGCTTGCCTCGGCGTATTTGCTTTTTGTATTGGAGCATTTTTCACCTATCCCTTTTTAATTTCGGTTATTTACACTATTTACAATCAACTTATTGATTCTGAAAAAACTGAGTAATAATTAAAAAAAATATTTTTAAACATATTTTTAACTATTTTAGTAAACATATATGGCATAATATCCTATTTTTAGCATCTTTTTTTTAGGCAAAAACAAAGTACCACAACCCCAAAACCAAAGTGATAGCATTGTATACCAACACTTTATATACTATCATACAAAAACTAACCTTCAACAGTTGGTCTTTATTGCTATGGGGAAGAGACGTGCAATCTATATTGAATTCTATCAATCATTCAGATTTTCAGTTATTAGTATTTATTTTTTTTCTGATACTACTTCTATGTATCTATTTCTCCTATAGAAAGATTAATAACAACAGTGATTTACGCGCTAACGATTTATTAAAATCAGAGTTTCAGTTGTATTTACTACTTTTCGGCACCTTCGTGATTGCCTTAGAGTTATTTTTTGACTACTTCCAAATCCGCCCAAAAAGCTTACTATATCAAAATACAGCAGTAGCTTTAATCATACTACTTACCTACTTTTTTTCAAAAAAAATCCCCTATTTCTATAAAAATAGTAAAACCGTTTTCATTGCAATTTTTATCTTTTATTTCATCTATGTAACTAAAAATGTTATTGAACATCGAACCGATTTTATTCCAAAAGTTGCTTATACCATACTGTTTTTTTTATCATTTGACATTTTAAAAAACACCAAACTCTACACGTATTTTGTTGGTATAACAATAATTACATTGAGTATATGTACTTTCTCAGAAATAATTCCAAAAATAGCAGGTATAAATTTGTTGAGTAACTCATTTATAGTAATAACGGTAAACTTTATCAGAAAAAAAATAGATAATGCACAATCCAAAGAGAGCAATTTCATCAAAGAAATCATCAACAAAGGAAACTCACTTACCATAGCTTGTAATCATAATGGCGAATTGATTTATTGTAGTGAAACTATTGCCTCAATTCTAGGCTATACTCATGAAGAGGTAATGGGTTACGAATTTTGGAGATTAACAGAAGATCCCGATTTTATTGGATTGCCCTATCACGATGTATTTGTTGATGGTCAAATTTATATTCGAAAATTAAAATGCAAAGATGGCTCATACAAGTTCATACAATGGACGGACAAAAAGTTTGCAGATAACATCATAGTAGGCATCGGACAAGATGTAACAGAACAAAGAAACTTAAACAACAAATACAAAGACATCATTCAAAATGCGAATGATTTAATTTTTGAAGCAAGTCCAAGAGGAAACTTCACTTTTATCAATGATTTTTCGGTAAAAACTCTGCAATACGATAAAGATGAACTTTTAGGGAAAAATTTCATTTCAATAATTCGCGATGATTATTTTGAAGAAATCAAAACGCTTTTTATTAGAAATACAGATTACCCATTGGTTGAATTTCCAATCAAGACCAAATTTGACGAAAGTATTTGGATTTCTCTTAAAGTAATTGTTAGAAAAGATGAAAACGGTCAAATTATAGGCTATTCTGGAATTGGCCGTGATATTACCAAACTAAAAACCAATGAAATAAAAAACAACAGAAGACAACAAAAGATTGAGCTATATAACTCGACCATAAAGAATTTATTCACCATTAATTTTAGAGACTTTGAACATATTGACAGTATCATAAAACTAATCATTGAAAATGCAGCAACTATTTCAAAGTGTGACCGAGTAAGTTATTGGAAATACAGAGAAAAAACCATCATTTGTGAATGCATTTATTTTCTTAACTCCAATTCTTTTGGAAAAAAAATTATTCTAAAAAAAGAAGATTACCCAATACACACACAAAAGATAAAGCAAGGCATTCAATTATACAAAAATGATATCAATACAAATATTGAAAACAACGAGTTTTACGAATCGTACTATCGAGTATATAACATTAAATCTGCAATAGACACGCCCATTCTTCTCAATGGTGAATTACTTGGTGTGCTCTCGTTTGAAACCACCACTTCGCAACGAAATTGGGATCAGGAAGACCTTACTTTTGCCAGAACAATAGCCGATATACTCTCGCTTGCTATCGCAACACAAAAACAATTTGAAGCCGAAAAAAAATTGCAAAAGAAAAGCGATCTTCTTGCAGAAATGTCACTTTGTACCGAAAAATTCTTATTAAGCAAAAGCTTAAACGAAATGTTTACGGATACATTTGAAATCATGGGAAATGCTACACAAGTAGATCATTTGTTTTATTATGAAAAAGACAACAACACACAATTGATCAGTCAAAAATTCAAATGGGCCAGAAAAGGCGTTCCCTTACAAATAACCAAATTACAAGAATTTACAGAAGAACATTTAGACGAAATTGTTAGTAAAGCTAACAAGAAAAAAATATTCAAAAACAAAACAAGTAAACTAAAAAATTCCTTTCTAAAACGATTACTCATTGCCAACGAAATCAAATCTATTTTGATTGTACCAATTTATTACAATGACGAATTCAGCGGGTTCATTGGAATGGATGATTGTACTTTTGAAAGAAACTGGTCCAAAGAAGAAAGTTTTATCCTAAAAACATTGGCTAGTAATATTTCTTATGCATTAGAGCGTGATAAAAACGAAAAGCTAATTCACAAAAGCGAGGAAAAATTTAAACTCATCGCTAATAATATTCCGGGAACAGTTTATCTCTCAAAGTTTGATGAATATGCCTCCAAAGTATATTTGAACGATTCCATACAAAAACTAACAGGCTATTCAAAAACTGATTTTTTAAACCAAAAAATCTCTTTAATCGATTTGCTACATCCTGAAGATAAAGATCTTGTTATTGAACAACAAAACCGAAATTTCAACAGTGGCAAACCCTATCATGATAGGTACAGAATAAAGAAAAAATCAGGGCAATATGTGTGGATTGAAGAGTTTAGCGATGCTATTAAAAAAGACAATACTATAGAATACATTGGTGGAATTTTATTTGATATTACTAATCAAATCGAAACAGAAGCCATACTCAAAGAAAAAGAATTGGCTGAGGCTGCTAATAAAGCCAAATCTGATTTCTTGGCCAATATGAGTCACGAAATCAGAACTCCACTAAATGGAATAATAGGATTCACAGATTTACTGATGAAAACCCACCTCAATCGCACACAAGAAAAATACATGACGACGATTAACCAATCGGCACTCTCACTACTTGACATCATCAACGATATCTTGGATTTTTCAAAAATTGAAGCTGGCAAACTTGATCTTTTTATTGAAAAACAAGAATTAGTAGACATTTTAAATCAAACCATAGATCTAATATTTTACGAATCAAGTCAAAAAAAATTAGATTTATTCCTAAAAATTGCTCCAGAAGTACCCAAATTTGTATGGGTAGATGCCGTTCGACTAAAACAAATTCTAATTAATCTTTTGGCCAATGCCGTAAAATTTACAGAAAAAGGAAGCATCACGCTTGAGGTTCATGTAATGTCCAAAAATAGTGACTCACAACAAACCCTTCGTTTTGCGATTATTGATACTGGTATTGGAATTCTAGAAAAAAATAAGAAAAAAATATTCTATGCCTTCTCACAAGAAGACAGCTCAACCTCCAAAAAATTCGGAGGAACAGGACTTGGACTCACTATTTCGAATCAGTTGTTGAGTTTAATGAATAGTAAACTTCAATTAGAAAGCCAAATCAACAAAGGAAGTACTTTTTACTTTGATATAGATTTAGAAACTTCTAACGAAATTGCTTCTTCTGAAACTGAAACCAATACCAAATCTCAACTCCTTACAAATACCTCAAACAAAGTAAAACACGAGTTTCCTAATCTCAAGATAATGATTGTCGAAGACAACAAAATCAACATGTTGTTGCTCAAAACAATCATCAAAAACCTATTTCAAGATGTAGAAATCTTTGAATTCCTAAATGGAAAAGAAGCCATTGAACAATTTGAATTCCTAAAGCCAACACTTGTATTTATGGACATTCAAATGCCAATCATGAATGGATACGAAACCACAAAAGCTATTAGAAATCTAACAAATGGAAAAAATACACCCATTATAGCCATTACTGCGGGAACTGAAAAAGAAGAACGCAAAAAATGTCTAAAGGTAGGAATGAATGATTACATCCCAAAACCTATCATAAAAGGAGTTATTGAAGAAGTAATCTTGAAATGGATTAAAAAAAATTAACTAACTTTATTCCTAAACAAATAAAAATCAACACACTATGAAATGGCAAGGTAGAAGACAAAGTGATAACGTAGAGGATCGCCGTGGCATGTCTACTGGTGGAAAATCAATCTTAGGAGGTGGAATTATCGGTATAATCATTTTACTAGTCAATATTTTTGGTGGCGAGAATGCTCAGATGATAACTCCTGTTTTAGAGCAATTCAATAACCAATCACAAAGTGCTCCCACAGAGCAAAGAGCATTAACGCCAAGTGAACTAGAAGAAGGAAAATTTGTAAAAACTATTGTAGCTGATAATGAAGAAGTTTGGAACAAAATTTTTCAAGAAAACAACCTAAGGTTCGAACCTGCACGATTAGTACTCTTTAGTGGGCAAGTTAATACCGCTTGTGGTGGAGCCAGCTCAGCCTCTGGACCTTTTTATTGCCCCGGCGACAAAAAAATCTATATGGACATGTCATTTTTCGAAGAATTAAGAACCAAATTTGGTGCACAAGGTGGCGACTTTGCTGTGGCTTATGTTATAGGCCATGAATACGGGCACCACATTCAGAATCTTTTAGGGACTTCAACTAAAATGCGGCAACTCCAACAAGGAAAAAGCGAAGCCGAAGCCAACAAACTCTCTGTCGCTCTAGAACTTCAAGCCGATTTCTATGCTGGTCTTTGGACACATTATAACGAAAAACAAAACGCAGTGCTAGAACCCGGGGATATAGAAGAAGCACTAAGTGCCGCAAATGCTGTTGGTGACGATGCCATCCAAAAGAAAATGCAAGGGCAAGTCATACCCGATTCCTTTACTCACGGCACCTCTGAGCAACGTATGTATTGGTTTCAAAAAGGATTGCAATCCGGAGACATCAAGCAAGGCAATACCTTCAATTACATTCAGTAACACATAAAAAATCAAAAAGAGCTATTTATTCAATAAGTAGCTCTTTTTTTGAAGCGGCATCAATAGGCATTCTTGTAAAGAGGGTACCCGCTCTCCGCTGTAATCTTTGCTGCCGAACACCGGCAACAAAGGATTTCCTCTACGATCGGGACTAAAAGAAAACAATTTACCTTATCAGTAATCATTCAAAAATTACCCCAACCAACCTTCTCTATCCAAACTTCGATACTGTATAGCTTCGGCTATATGCGAGGACATTACATTAGGAGATGCTTCAAGGTCAGCGATAGTCCTAGAAACTTTCAAAATACGATCATAAGCTCTAGCCGAGAGATTTAAGCGCTCCATAGCCGTTTTCAACAACTCTTTTGAAGTAGCATCCAAAGCACAAAACTCTCGAATATGCTTCGTGTTCATTTGAGCATTGTAATGAATATGCTCTAACGATGCAAAACGTTGACTTTGCAATTCTCTGGCAGCTGTTACACGTTTTCGTATATCCACACTACTTTCTGCTTTTCGATCATCCGACAATTTCTCAAAAGGCACCGGAGTTACTTCTATATGAATATCAATTCTATCCAAAAGCGGTCCCGAAATCTTACTCAAATAGCGTTGCATTTCGTGTGGAGAAGACGTTTGTGGTGCACTAGGATCATTAAAAAACCCACTTGGACTCGGATTCATACTCGCTACCAACATAAACGAGGAAGGATAAGTCACCGTAAACTTCGCTCTAGAAATGGTTACTTCTCTATCTTCCAAAGGTTGTCGCATCACTTCCAAAACATCTCGCTTAAACTCTGGTAATTCATCCAAAAACAACACCCCATTATGCGCCATCGAAATCTCTCCCGGCTGAGGATAACTGCCCCCACCTACCAAAGCCACATTAGAAATAGTATGATGAGGACTCCTAAAAGGCCTTTGGTTCATCAATCCTACTTCTTTCAATTTCCCTGCAACACTATGAATTTTGGTAGTTTCAAGAGCTTCGCGTAAAGTCATCGGAGGCAAAATACTAGGTAAGCGTTTCGCTAGCATTGTTTTTCCCGCACCTGGAGGTCCAATCAAAATAATATTATGTCCACCCGCAGCAGCGATTTCCATACAACGCTTAATACTCTCTTGCCCCTTCACATCCGAAAAATCAAATTCGGGAAAATCTAAGGTTTTATAAAACTCTGCTCTTGTATCAATTCTAGTGGGTTCAAGCGTTCCTTTTCCTTCCAAAAAATCAATAACTTCTTGAACATTTTCAACACCATACACATCCAATCCAGCAACTATAGCGGCTTCTTTTACATTTTGCTTTGGCAGAAAAAAACCTTTAAATCCTTCTTCTTTGGCTTTTATAGCAATGGGTAAGGCACCTTTTATGGGTTGTAAACTTCCATCCAAAGACAATTCACCCATTATAATGTATTCATCTAAAACTGCCGTCGATATCTGCGAGGAAGCTACTAAAATACCCACTGCCAAGGTCAAATCATAAGCTGAACCTTCTTTTCGTAAATCGGCAGGAGCCATATTGATGGTAATCTTTTTTCCGGGCAAGGCATACCCATTATTTTTGAGCGCTGCCGCAATGCGATAACTACTTTCTTTGATCGCATTATCTGGCAAACCCACCAAATGATATCCTACCCCATTATCAATATTAACTTCTACTGTAATAGTGGTAGCTTCCACCCCAAATACAGCACTTCCAAAAACTTTAACGAGCATATAAATAATCTTTTAAATAAAAGTAAAATAATTCGTAAAACTATAACAGTATTCAACTTGTTAAATTTAAAAAGTATTCTCAAAAACTTAAAAAAAATAATTACAAAAAAATAAAATTTTAGCAAAAAATAATCCCCCATACTAAAACCAACGTTAAAATCAACATTGCAATACAAAGTGTGATTAATTTTAGTATTTTTAAAAAAATTAACTAACCCATTATGAAAAAACTTCTAATCCTACTCTTTTTTAGTGTTTTTATAGCGAAAACACAAGCACAAGAGTACTTTCCGAATAACGAAAGTATTCCAAACAAAAACAACTATTACACTGCATTTACCAACGCAAAAATCTACATCACCCCTACTCAAATCATTGAAAAAGGGACTTTACTCATTCAAAATGGCAAAGTAGTAGCATCTGGTACTACAGTAGCTATTCCTAAAAATGCCATGATCATAGATGCAGAAGGAAAATCAATTTACCCTTCATTTATTGATATGTATACAAGTTTTGGTGCCGAAAAACCCAAAAGAGCGGCATCGGCAGAAAGAGGCTCTTCCTATGATACCAAACGCACAGGCTATTATTGGAACGAAAACATTCGCTCAGAAATCAATGCTTACGAAACTTTTGCTTATGACGAGACTAAAGCAGAGGAATTATTAAAAGCCGGATTTGGAGTAGTAGGTACTCATATTCAAGATGGAATTGCCAGAGGAACTGGAGCCATAGTTGCTTTGAATAACAGCGATAAAACGAATCGTATCTTGAGTAACAAAGCTACTCAACACTTCGGCTTTACTCGTAGTGTAACCACTAATCAGTCCTACCCTTCTTCTTTGATGGGTATGATGGCTTTGCTTCGTCAAATGTATCACGACAAAGAATGGTATAAAAACGGTAACGCCTCAAACAAAGACTTATCTTTAGAAGCTTTGATTGCTAACGAAAAACTGGTTCAAATTTTTGCAGCAGAAGACAAACTGAATAGTTTAAGAGCCTCAAAAATCGCAAAAGAATTTGGATTGAATTACATCCTAAAAGGAGCTGGAAACGAATTTGAGCGCATTCAAGAAATTAAAAAAACAAATGCTAGTTTTATCATCCCAATTAACTTCCCAGAAGCTTACGATGTTTCAAATCCGTTCAATGCCAACCAAATGGAATTGGCCGACTTACGCTTTTGGAATCAAGCACCAAGTAACCTAAAAGTTCTAGCTGAAAACGGCATTACATTCGCTTTAACTACAGACAAATTAAAAAAAGTAGAAGACTTTAGAGGAAATTTATTAAAAGCCATTCAATTTGGTTTTGATCCAACCAAAGCACTAGAAGCATTAACTACAGTACCCGCAGCTCTACTTGGAAAAAGCAATGAAATTGGAAGCTTAAAAACAGGAAGTTATGCCAATTTCATCATTACTTCAGGTGCTATTTTTGACAAAAAAACCATCGTTTTCGAAAACTGGGTACAAGGCAATAAGTATGTAATTAACGATTGGACCGTAAAAGACATTCGAGGAGAATATGATTTGACCGTTAGCAACGAAACGTACAAATTAAAAATTGAAGGAGAAGTTGCTAAACCAAAATCAGATATTACTACTTCTGATAAAAAGAAAGTAAAATCAAATATAAGCTATGCTAATCAATGGGTTACCCTACTAATCAAACCTAATGATGATACAAAAACAAGTTTCACAAGATTGAATGGTTTGGTAGACAATACAGAAAACCTTTCAGGTAAAGCTATTTTAAACAATGGATCAGAAGTGACTTGGTACGCTAAGAAAACGGCACCATTCAAAATTGCAAAAGACTCAAGCGCCGTTGAAAAGCCATTCGCTGTTCAGCCTGTTACCTACCCTAACATCGCTTACGGAAATACTGAATTACCAAAAGCTCAAACACTATTATTCAAAAATGCAACCGTTTGGACCAACGAAAAAGAAGGAATTTTGGAACAAACCGATGTCTTGATCAAAAACGGAAAAATTGCTGCTATCGGAAAAAACCTTTCTGATGGTGGAGCTACTATAATTGATGCCAAAGGAAAACATTTAACCAGCGGTATCATTGACGAGCATTCTCACATTGCTATTTCAAATGGTGTAAATGAAGGCGGACACAACTCTAGTGCCGAGGTAACTATCGAAGACGTAGTTAACTCCGAAGACATCAATATTTACAGAGATTTAGCGGGAGGTGTTACTACATCACAATTACTTCACGGTTCTGCTAATCCAATCGGTGGACGTTCTGCTATAGTAAAATGGAAATGGGGAATGGAACCAGAAGAATTGTTATACAAAAACCAACCCAAATTCATCAAGTTTGCCTTAGGTGAAAACGTAAAACAATCTAATTGGGGCAATGTAAATCCAACACGTTTTCCACAAACTCGTATGGGAGTAGAACAAGTATTTACAGATTACTTTCAAAGAGCTAAAGAATATGACTTAGCTTGGAAAAAATTCAATGCAAGCGGAAAAAAAGACAAAGCAAAAGCACCAAGAACCGATTTGGAATTACAGACTTTAGCAGAAATTTTGAACAACAAACGATTCATAACTTGTCATTCATACGTACAATCGGAAATCTTAATGTTATTAAATGTAGCAGACAAAATGGGTTTCAAAGTAAATACGTACACCCACATTCTTGAAGGATACAAAGTGGCTGACAAAATGAAAGAGCACGGTGTTGGAGCCTCAACTTTCTCTGACTGGTGGGCTTATAAATTCGAAGTAAACGATGCTATTCCACAAAACGGGCCAATCATGCACAACCACGGATTAGTAGTAGCCTACAATTCAGATGATGCCGAAATGTCAAGAAGATTGAACCAAGAAGCTGCAAAAGCGGTGAAATATGGTAATATCTCCGAAGAAGAAGCTTGGAAATTCGTGACTTTAAATCCTGCAAAATTATTACACATTGACGACAAAGTAGGAAGTATTAAAGTAGGAAAAGATGCCGATGTAGTACTTTGGAACAACAATCCTTTGTCTATTTATGCTAAAGCAGAAAAAACGTTAATCGAAGGTGTGGTTTATTTTGATAGCCAAGTTGACGAAGTTAAGAGAGCTGCAAATGCTAAAGAAAGAGCCGAATTAATTGGTCAGTTATTGTTAGAAAAAAACAAAGGGATGGCCACACAAGCTCCTAAAAAATCAATCAAACCAGAGTACGAATGCGATACTATGGAAGAATTGTAATTCAATTTAGTATGCACTACAAACACCAAATTTTAAAGAAAATGAATATAAAAATAGCACTTTTATTGGCCACTGTGGGTTTTTCAACACTTAGTCAGGCCCAACAAATACCTGCACCACCTCAATCTCAATCAATACTTATCCTTAATGCAACAGCACATTTAGGAACAGGTGAAGTGATAGAAAACGCAGCCATTGGTTTTAAAGACGGAAAAATTACTTTGGTAGCCAATGCCCAACAAATAAAATTAGCCAAAGATGCCTACAACACAACAATAGATGCCACGGGAAAACACGTATATCCTGGATTTATTGTACCCAATTCTACTTTAGGATTAGTAGAAATTGACGCGGTAAAATCGTCGGATGATGAAGAAGAAATTGGAACCTACAACCCAAACGTAAGAAGTATTGTTGCCTATACAGCCGATTCAAAAGTGATTGAAACCGTACGCCCTAACGGAATTTTGATGGCTCAAATCACTCCTAGAGGAGGAAGAGTTTCTGGTACTTCTTCTATAGTTCAATTGGATGCATGGCATTGGAAAGATGCTCTAATAAAAGAAAGTGATGGTATCCATATCAATCTTCCTGCTACCTTCAGAAGAGGTGGATGGTGGGCTGAGCCAGGTTCAATCGAACCCAACAAAGAGTACAACAAACAACTACAAGAATTAAATACTTTTTTCAAAAGTGCCAAAGCGTATTTAGGCGGTACCTCTGATAATAGAAATTTAGTCACTGAAGCTACGAAAGGTTTATTTGATGGCACACAAACATTGTTTATCCATGCTGACGAGGAAAAACAAATTGTAGATGGTATTCAATTGGCCTTAGAAAACGGAATCAAAAAAATAGTAATTGTTGGTGGGTTCGAAGCCTATAAAGCAGCTCCACTTTTGCTTAAAAATAATATTGGTGTACTTTTAAGAAGAATTCACGACCTTCCTACAAACGAAGACCAGGATATTGATTTGCCCTATAAAATGGCAAAAATCTTAAGCGATAAAGGAATTTTAGTAGGTTTAGAAAATAGCGGCAGCAAAGAGCGAATGAGCTCACGAAACCTTCCTTTTTTGGCAGGAACTTGCGTGGCTTATGGCTTAGACAAAGAAAAAGCGTTACAATTAATCACCTTGAATACCGCAAAGTTATTAGGAATTGACCAACAATGTGGTTCTCTAGAAGAAGGAAAAGATGCCACTCTTTTTATCTCAGAAGGTGACGCTTTGGATATGAGAACCAATAAATTAACACATGCCTTTATACAAGGTAGAATGATTAGTTTAGCTACACATCAAACAAAACTTAGCGATAAATACAAAGCTAAATACAATCAAAAATAATCAATATGGGACTATTCAATGCCATTTTAGGAAACGCCTCTGAAGTAACTATCGAAAGTGCTTCTAAAGAGTTTGAACCAATACTAATTGAAGGCGAAGTAATCGAAAAAGCCTTTCGATTAGTAAAAGATATGTTTGTTTTTACGAACAAAAGATTAATTCTTGTCGAAAAACAATTAGTGGGCTCAAAAGTGGATTACTTATCCATTCCCTACAAAAACATCAAAAAATTCTCAAAAGAAAGTGCTGGGATACTTGATTTGGATGCCGATTTAAAAATTTGGTTAAACAATGATAGCGAACCTATTTCAAAACAATTTGGAAAAGGAAGTAATAATATCAATGAAGTATATCGAATTTTGAGTAAACATACTTTGTAGTAAATCGAATACTTTAATTTAAAAAGGAGACATTTCTTAAAATGTCTCCTTTTCTTTTTTTAAATCAAAACAAAGAGCGTATCAAGACATAAAACGGCTCAAAATTTTACTTTTTTTATACATACAGACAGAAAAGCACATTAACAAAATGAAAAATAAACAACAATATTTGAGACATACCCTCAAAATTGATGGGGGTAAAATATCAAATTAATAAAAATTAATTTTTAATTATGATTTTTTATAGGGGTTAGAAATGATTTTATATTTTTAACCCATAATTAACAAAAAAACTATAAACTATGCGAAAGATTATTTTGAGTGTGATACTGATCACAATTTTGGTATTATCCGTTTTTTCAATTTATTTCCAAAGCGAAGCTGCTACTCTTGGTGCTCATGTTGTAGCCTTAAAACTAGACACAGGTGACACTGCTTGGATGATTGTAGCTTCTGCCCTAGTATTAATTATGACACCAGGTCTTGGTTTTTTCTATGGAGGTATGGTTGGAAAAAAGAATGTAATTAGTACCATGTTACAAAGTTTTATGGCTATGGTCATTGTAACTGTATTATGGGTATTAGTTGGATTCGGATTATGCTTCGGACCTTCTGTAGGAGGAATTATTGGAGATCCATCAAGCAACTTTATGTTTCAAGGGGTAAATGCAACAACTGCTTGGGAATTAGCACCAACTATCCCATTCATTTTATTTGCCTTCTTTCAAGCAAAATTTGCAATTATCACACCCGCTTTAATCACTGGTGCATTTGCAGAACGCGTTCGTTTCTGGGCTTACTTATTATTCATGGTTTTATTCATATTAGTTATCTACGCACCATTATGTCACATGACTTGGCATCCTGATGGATTATTCTTCGGATGGGGAGTATTAGACTTTGCAGGAGGAACTGTAGTACATATGAGTGCAGGTTGGGCTGCTTTAGCTGGAGCTATATTCTTAGGTAAAAGAAAAGTACAAAAAGTTAACCCAGCTCGTATTACTTATGTATTATTAGGAACTGGTTTATTATGGTTCGGATGGTTTGGATTCAATGCAGGTTCTGCTGTTGGAGCTAGCGGTTTAGCTGCTCAAGCTCTAGGAACAACTACTGTAGCTGCTGCCGCTGCTGCAATGGCTTGGGTTTTCTTAGACAAAATATTAGGACACAAATTATCAGCAATGGGTGCTTGTATTGGTGCAGTTGTTGGACTAGTTGCTATCACACCAGCTGCAGGTTTCGTAACTATTCCTAGCGCTATCGCTATCGGTATTATTGCTAGTATTATCAGTAATTTCGTTTGCAGCAAATTCCCTAAAGGAAAAATTGATGATGCATTAGACGTTTTTGCTTGTCACGGTGTTGGTGGTATGGTAGGAATGCTTTTAACTGGTGTTTTTGCTTCAAAATCTGTTAACTCAATTGTTGGTGACAACCAAGGATTAATCTACGGTGATGCCACCCTATTCTTAATCCAATTAAAAGCTTTAGTATTGGTTTCTATCTTTGCCTTTGCTGCTTCTTATGCTTTATTCTTTATTGTAAACAAAATCACTCCTTTACGTGTAAGTGAAGATAAAGAAGAATTAGGATTAGACATTACACAACACGGAGAATACCTATAAAAAAAACTGCCCCAAAATCAAAAAATGGTTGTTTCAGATGAAACAACCATTTTTTTTTTACACATTAAATTAATTTTGTAATTATTCATTATCCAAACTTAAGTCAACTTCTAACTACTTCCCCAACCAATCTAAAGATTCCGCAAAGTGCTTTTACAGAAAAAAAAAAAAAAACAATTAACCAGTTAATAAAAACCAAAAGCAAACATTGGTTTTAACCACAAAAAAACCTCCAAAACTAGTTGGAGGTAATTACAAACAAAAGAATCAATATTTATTTCAAAACGGTGAATTCAATAGCTGAGTCTGAATATACACGATGGGTTTGTTTTTTGAAATCCTCTGGCTTAGCATAAAATATGTTTGGCACAAAAGTTTGAGGATTCAAATCTATCAGAGGAAACCAAGTACTCTGCACTTGAATTTGAATTTTATGTCCTTTTTTGAAGGTGTGAAAAACATCTTGTAATTTTACATTTACTGGAGTTTTCTCATTGGCCACAAAAGGCTCAGGCTTTATAAAACTATTGCGAAAACGTCCTCTCATCACCTCACTGCGCACCATCATATGATAATTACTCATTTTTAAATACGGCTGCACTTCTTTTGTTTCAGGTTCATCATTCGGGAAAACATCAACTACTTTAACTACCCAATCCGCATCGGTTCCAGTGGTAGCTACTTGCAATTTGGCTAAAATATCTCCAGCCAAAGTAACATCTTCTGCTAAAACATCGGTTTCAAAAACCAAAACATCAGGTCTCCTAGCCGCAAATCGTTGGTCATCGGTCATATATTTTCTTGGCGTCAAACCTTGCTGTTTGATATCTTCAGAATGTGGTACTGGCTTCTTTGGGTCGCTGATAAATTCCTCAAAAGAAACTGCTCCAGCATTTTTAGTTAACTTCTGTTGCGGTTGCAAATAGAACTGTTGTTTTTCTGTATTTTTTGGAGGCCAAGCATCATAGGTTTTCCATTCTTTTCTTCCCGTATCAAAAACGTAAGCTTCGGGCAATTTGTTCTCCCCTTTCCCATTATTTTTCAAGAAATGACGGAAAAAATTAGCCTCAATATTCTTTTGATAAAAACCAGAAATACTGTCACCAAAATTAATATTACCTATAATTTGTTTTTCTGAATTTCTAGCCCAATCGCCGTGGCTCCAAGGCCCCATAACAATAGTGTTATAATTCTTACTACTTTTTTCTATGGTTGAATACGTATTCAATGGACCATACAAATCTTCAGCATCGAACCAACCGCCAACAATCATTACAGCTGGTTTGATATTTTTTAAATGCTGCAACAAGCCTCTTTTTTGCCAGAATTCATCATAGCTAGAATGTTCCTTAAGTTGTTGCCAAAATTCATTGGAAGAATCGTAATATTTGTCCAAATTCACTAAAGGCCCAGCATTCAAAAAGAACTGATAATCATCATTGGTACCAACATTTGGAAACTTAAACCAAGCTTCTGTAGTTGGCTTTGTTTTTTGAGGGCCAAAAAGTGGCGTCACCTTCCAATAACTCAACAAATAAGCCCCATTATGATGAAAGTCATCAAAGAAAAAATCACTAATACAAGCCTGAGGAGAAACCGCTTTTAAAGCAGGATGTCCGCTCAACAAAGAATAAGAAGCATAATAACCTGGATATGAAATTCCCCAAGTTCCAACATTTCCGTTGTTATTGGCTACATTCTTAACTAACCAATCAATAGTATCATAAGTATCTGAAGCCTCGTCAACCTCTGTTTTTACTTTTTTATTTGGAATATAGCCTCTCATATTGTCGTATAAGCCATCGCTCATATAGCGACCTCTCACATCTTGATACACTACGATGTATCCTTCTTTCATCATCGTTTCGTTGGGGCCAATGCTTCTTTTAAATTGGTCTGGTCCGTAAGGCGCGCAATTATAGGGAGTACGTTGCATTACTATAGGATACTTTTTAGAAGTATCTTTTGGGGAATAAATAGCTGTAAATAATTCTAAGCCATCGCGCATTTTAATTCGCACTTCCTGCTTGGTATAATTTTCAGCTACATAGTTGGGTTTCTTTTCTTGCCCTAATGCCGAAAGACACAATAACAAAAAAGGGAGCATCAGTAATTTTTTCATGTTAGTTTAGTTTATTGGATAATTCGTAAAAATATAAAATCCCATCTGTTTTCACAGATGGGATAACAAAAAATATAGTCTTTCTTAAAACTTAGCGATACCAGACTTCAACCATGATTCATACTCATGAACACCCACATAACTTATAGTTGGTTGTGCAGTATTCAAACTTTTTCCTTCTAAATCTGTTAGTACATACAAAGGTTGTGTGTTTGTTTTATATCGAGTAATCATAAAATCCGTCCATTTATCGCCAATAGTGACAATTTCAGAATCAGTTGCTTTGGAGAAAAATTGTTCGTTTTTTGGCAATTCTCTCTTGTCATCCACGTATAATGAAATTACGACCACTTTTTCTTTTAAAATAGATAAGACGTTAGGATTCGACCAAACATTGTTTTCCATTTTACGGCAATTAACACAAGCAAAACCTGTAAAATCGAGCATAATGGGTTTATTTACTTTTTTGGCATAAGCCAATCCTTTATCATAATCGTCAAAAACTACAATTCCGTGAGGGCCTATTTTAGCTCCATCAGGCAACTCTTTTGTAGCTACACTTGTAGATGAACCACCAAATCCCATTGGACTCTCACTATATTCCATCGGTGGAGGGAATGCACTAATAAATTTCAATGGAGCACCCCATAATCCAGGAATTAAATAAAAAGTAAAAACTAAAGAAAGTAAACCCATATACAATCTACCCACAGAAATATGCCCTACTGGACTATCGTGTGGCAGCGTAATTTTTCCAAAAAGATACAACGATAACGCTCCAAAAATAGCAATCCAAATGGCGATAAAGACTTCGCGTTCTAGCAAATGCAATTGCAAAACCAAATCTGCATTGGATAAAAATTTGAAAGCCAAAGCCAATTCTAAAAATCCAAGAACAACCTTTACAGTATTCAACCAACCTCCAGATTTGGGTAAAGAATTTAACCATCCCGGGAACATCGCAAACAACATAAAAGGTAAGGCTAATGCCAATGAAAAGCCTAACATTCCTACTACTGGTGCAATTCCACCCTTAGAAGCTGCTTCTACTAATAAAGTTCCAACAATAGGACCCGTACAAGAAAATGACACAATGGCCAATGCCAATGCCATAAACAAAATACCTATGATTCCACCGCGGTCGGCTTGACTGTCTACTTTGTTTGCCCACGAATTCGGTAACATAATTTCGAAAGCACCTAAAAAAGATGTGGCGAAAATGATCAACAAAATAAAGAAAATAAGGTTAAACCAAACATTTGTAGATAAAGCATTCAACGCATCGGCACCGAAAATCCAAGTAACCAATAAGCCCAAGCCTACATAAATAACGATAATTGAAATTCCGTAGATAATGGCGTTTCTGATACCTGCTGCTTTATTTTTACTTTGCTTAGTAAAGAAACTTACCGTCATTGGAATCATTGGGAAAACACAAGGCGTTAACAATGCTGCAAAACCAGATAAAAAAGCAATAAAGAAAATTGCCCACAACCCGTGTTCTGTAGCTGTTGTTTTGGCAGCAACTGTTTTAGAGTCAGCAGTAGCAAGAGACTCTTTTTCTGTAGAAGAAGAAACCACTTTTGAAGTATCTATAGCAGCCGACATGGTAGTATCTTTTGCAGTTGCAGTCAAGTCTGTTGCTACAGGCGCAGTAGCAGTAGCGCTTTTCAACTCAGGAATGGCAATGCTAAATTTCTTTTCGAGATTGATACAAACTTCTTTGCAAGCTTGAAAATTCAATTCTACTTCTATGGTCTTAACACCTTTATTTACTAGACTTATCTCTTGTGTAATTTGCGCTTTCTTCTCAAAAAAAGTTTCATTTACCTCAAAAACATCATTATAAGCGGTTCTTGTTTTACTCTCTTTGGCTTTGCCTACTAAAGTGTAATTCCCTTTTTGATTCTTGAAATTAACTTCTAAAGGTAGTGGTCCTCCATCTGGAGTAAACTGTGAATATACATGCCACTCGTTTTCGATAGTCGCATTAAATGTTACAATAAAATTGGTTGCTGATTTTTGTTCGATTTTGGTTGTCCATTTTACTGGGTCCAAAATTTGGGCGTTACCCAAACTACAAAAGAAAACTAAAAGTCCTAAAAGAAGGTGTTTTTTCATTACTAAACTTATATTATTGCTATTTTTAAAATTGTGTTGGTAGTATTTTCTACTTTAAATCGTTCGTCAGCTCTCATTCCTATTAGCCAAACAATGGCATCATTGGAACACAAAAGCCAAGTGTTTTCTTTGTCTAAAAGTGAGATTTTTTCATCTTTAAAAAACTTGCTCACTTTCTTGCTTTTGCCATTCATTCCCAAAGGATAAAAGACGTCGCCTTCTTGCCATTTTCTGAGCACCAAAGGATAGGCTAACTTTGATTCATCGACAAAGATAGTACTTGAATCTGCTTTGTTAATGTCTGCTACTTTACAAAACTGGAGTTTTAAGGGAATCTTAACTTTGTCTTGATTTTTTTCGATGAAATATAGCTCCTTTTCAGATTCTTGTATTGGACTCAAAATAAAAAAATCGCGGTCTTTTAGCAATCGGTATTCTGATGAAAAAACTTGTTTTCCTGATTGACTATCAACCAAATTATAAATATCATCCCAAGCCGAAAAGCCATATTCTTTAAGCCATTGATACAAATAAGAGGCATAATTAGGCAAGCGCAATAATTGCTTTAAATCAAAATAAATGGTGTCCCCGTCTTCTCTTGCTACTTGTTGATAAACCATACTAGCCGCATCTGCAACCAATTCTTGTGCTTGTTGCAAATACTCTTGCGTCATTCCAAAAGCTTTTAAAAAATCAGGATTTAGTTCTTTGAGTATGGGCACCAAATGATGACGAATTTGGTTACGTAAATATTTATCCGAAGCATTGCTACTGTCTTCGCGCCACTGTAAATTATTAACTTTGGCATATTCCTCAATAGCTGCTCTGGAAAAAGGCAACAATGGCCGAAGTACCGCATCATTTTGAGCAGGTATACCCGATAAACCATCTAAACCTGTGCCTCTTGAAAGGTTGATTAAAAAAGTTTCCAGATTATCATCGGCGTGATGGGCTGTTAAAACAAAATCGAATTGATGGAGCTCTAGTTGTTCGTAGAACCAATCGTATCGCAGTTCTCTTGCGGCTACTTGTGTCGAAAGTTTATAATCATTGGCAAATGCCTGAGTATCGAATTGAGTGTAATAAAAGGGAATTTGATGTTGAAGCGCATAATTTTGCACAAAACTTTGGTCTTCAAAACTTTCAATACCACGGAGTTGAAAATTACAATGAGCAATAGCAATGGTGTAAGGCAATTGCTGCAACAAATGCAAAAGTACCATACTGTCTAAACCACCGCTTACGGCCAACAATAATTTTTTGTTTTCGAGAAACGGAAATTGCGTTTGTAGATGTTGGTAAAAGAGGTTTTGCATACTCAAATTTACTTTTTTTTAATTAGATGCTTTTTTTGTCTCCAAAAATAGACAATTGTTACTCATTAGCCCAGATAGTAGCGGCATCCTCTTGTATGGCGGAAGCCAATACAAGAGATATAGCGGATAGCTGGAAACCCTCTTGCCCAAAAAAGCCTATTGTTAGCGCTCCTAAATCGTTCAAAACTTTTTTATTCTAATACGCTTTTCATTGCTTTGGCTTTGAGCAAACATTCTTCGTATTCTTGCTCTGGTACCGATAAGGCTGTGATGGCACTTCCGACCGAAAAAGAAAGGTATTGCTTCTTTTGGTTGTACAAAATACTGCGAATCACAACATTGAAATCGAAATCGCCTTCGGGAGTGAAATAACCTACTGCCCCGCTGTACAAGCCTCTTTTGGTCGCTTCTAATTCTTCGATAATTTTCATTGCCGAAATTTTGGGAGCTCCCGTCATACTTCCCATTGGAAAAGTAAGGCGCAATACATCAATCACAGCATATTTTTCGTCCATTTTTGAGGTGATGGTTGAAATCATTTGATGGACTTGCATAAAAGAATAAATGCCACAAAGTTCTTCTACTTGCACCGAACCTTTTTGGGCGGTTCGCGATAAATCATTGCGAACCAAATCGGTAATCATTATATTTTCAGCACGCTCTTTTGGATTGGTAGCCAAATCTTCTTTTGCTTTTTCGTCAGCCACAGGGTCTTCATAGCGTTTTGCGGTTCCTTTTATGGGTTGCGAAATCAAATCTTCTCCTTCTTTTCTCAAATAGCGTTCTGGTGTGGCAGACAACAAATACTGTTGGTTATTTTTTAGGAAAACTGCAAAAGGTGGTTGCGAAATGGCATTTAACTTTTGAAACTTTTCGAGCGGTTGAATGGTTGCGTTTTCTGCATAAAATTCCATACAAAAATTGGCTTCATAAATATCGCCTTTATGAATGTATTCCTGCATTTTTTGTACTTGCTCGAGGTATTTTTTTTGGTCTATTCTAGCTTGTACCACAACAGAATCCGAAGCGGTACTTTGTTGAGGAACAATAGTCGTGATATCTTGATAATCTTCTTGCAACTCGTCATCACATAAATGCAAATACCTTGTTTCAAGTTGATTCCCTTTTAGCAAAAAAATCTTTTTGGGCTGAAAAAAGAATAAATCTGGAAAATCCAATCCGTCAAAATTATTGGATTGCAAGCGCTCGCTATCGTTTTTTAAATCATAAGACAAATAACCAAACAGCCAGTCTTTGGTGATTTGCTGGTACTGCTTTAAATCTTCAAAAGCATTATGATAATCGGTTTGAAGCAAAGTAAAAGCGTCTACAGCCAACATACAATCATAACTAGAATAGGCTTGTGGATAACTATTGCTATCCAAAAAAGCTACTTCACGAAACTGCTGTGCCCAATGCAAAAGTTGTTCCTTAAAAAGTGAAGGATTGTCTATCGTATAAAATTCAGAGACTCTCAATAATCATTATTTTAAGCTCCAAAATTACGACAAAAAATTCCCTTCTGCCTGCTTCCTCAAAAAAATTGGCACACTTTTTAATAGGTAAAAAAAGTACTACTTCACTAAATAAAATTAAATATTGATTAAAAAATTACGCTTACTCCATTTTGGAACATTTATTTGAATTTTAACCCTTTTTTAATCTATTAAACTATTTTATTTATGAAAACAATTGCAAAAGCAAGCACCCTAGCTGTTATCATCGCAGTAGTACTATTTTCGTGTAAAAAAGCCGAGGTTTCGGCAGAAGAAACCTTAGATTACGCCACAGCTGTTGCCGATAGTGCCACCGTTAGCAACACCCAAGAAAAAACCGCCGAAACTCCAAAAACTGTAGAAAAAAGGAAGCTCATTCGAACAGCAGATATCAAATTCAAAGTAAAAAGCGTCGTACAATCGACCAACTTAATCGAGAATACCACCAGAAAGTGGGGCGGTTTGGTTACATACTCCAACCTTCAAAGCACCATAAATGACCAAATAAGTACTAAAGTTAGTCAGGATAGTACGCTAGAAACCACTAAATACAAAGTTGAAAACACCATCACCCTTCGTGTACCTCAACAAAATATGGATACCGTGGTAAAAGAAATTGCCAAAGAAATTGATTATTTAGACTACCGATTAATCAAAGCTGATGATGTTGCGCTTCGATTATTATCGAATGAGTTGTTACAAAAGAGAAGCGCTACCAATGAAAAAAGAATGGCCAATGCTATTGATACAAAAGGCAAAAAAATCAATGACATTATGAATGCCGAAACGCAACTTGAGAACAAAAAAGCGCAAAGCGATAGCAGTGCTATTGAAAATTTATCTCTTCAAGACCAAATCAATTACAGCACTATTACCCTTCAGTTGTACCAAAGAGAAGTGGTCAAACAAGAATTGGTAGCCAATGAAAAACAAGGCTATCATTTTGAGCCAGCTATTGGAATTCAAATCTTGGATGCGTTGCAATCTGGTTGGTTTCATTTGCTGACGTTGGTAGTTTTCCTTTTAAAATTATGGTGGTTAGCGCTAATTGGTTTAGTAATATACTGGATATTCAAGAAAGTGCCTTTCATAAAAAACATAAAATAAAGTCTGTATATTCATTCGCTTAAAAAATCAAAATCCGAAAAACAAGACTTGCAATTCATTATTTATCAATATTTTACTTAAATTTGATAGACAATTAAACATTTCCTAAAAATTATAGTTTTAGAAGTATTACCCAACCAAGAAATGATTAGTTGTTGATTTCAAAAAAAGTAACCCCTAAAATGTATTGTAAATATGAAAATAGCCACTACTATTATTCGGATTTTGATTGGACTACTATTATTGTTCGCATCCATCAGTTATTTTTTTCATTTAATGCCTGAGCCTGAAACAACAGGAAATTTTAAAGCATTCAATGTAGGACTTGTAGCTGCGACCTACATTATGCCACTCGCCAAAGGAGTTGAACTGCTTTGTGGATTAGCTTTTGTGAGCAATCGTTTTGTGACTTTGGCCAATATTTTAATTCTTCCCATCACGATAAACATTTTGTTCATCAATATCTTTTTAGCTCCCGAAGGCATCCCGATTGCTGGCGCTTTATTCTTGGGGAATTTATTTTTGATTTATCGCTATTGGGACAATTACAAAAGCGTTTTTACTCCTTGATTTAAACAACAAAACCCGTCTCATTATCACGAGGCGGGTTTCTTATTTTTGAAAGTTACGCTTTTATACGTGTAATGCTCTATTGTCTGTAGCAGCTAATGCCGCTTCTTTAATCGCTTCCGCAAAAGTAGGATGCGCGTGTGACATTCTAGAAATATCTTCGGCTGAAGCTTTAAATTCCATAGCAGTAACGGCTTCTGCAATCAAATCGGCTGTTCTAGCTCCAATCATATGCACACCAAGAACTTCATCCGTTTTCGCATCAGCAAGGATTTTTACAAAACCGTCTAAATCGGCACTAGCGCGCGCACGACCCAAGGCTTTGAATGGAAAATTCCCCACTTTATATGAAACACCTGCCGCTTTTAATTGTTCTTCTGTTTGTCCAACAGCAGCAACTTCTGGCCAAGTGTAGACAACACCAGGAATTAAATTATAATCGATATGTGGTTTTTGACCTGCTAAAATTTCAGCTACCATTGTACCTTCTTCCTCCGCTTTGTGAGCCAACATCGCGCCACGCACCACATCACCAATAGCGTAGATGTTTGGAGTAGACGTTTGCAAGTGGTCATTCACTTCGATTTGTCCTCTGTCAGAGATTTTAACACCTGCTTTATCTGCATTCAATCCGTCAGTATAAGGACGACGACCTACAGAAACTAAAGAGTAATCTCCTTCTAAAGTGATGATTTCACCTTTAGCATTTTCAGCTTTCACAGTTACTACATCACCTGCTCTTTCTACTGACTGTACTTTGTGAGAAGTATAGAACTTCATACCTTGTTTTTTAAGGACTTTGGTCAATTCTTTAGACAAAGAAGCATCCATTCCTGGGGTGATTCTGTCCATAAATTCAACAACAGATACTTGTGCACCTAGACGTAAATACACTTGCCCTAATTCAATTCCAATTACACCTCCACCAATAATTACAAGGTGTTTAGGCACTTCTTTTAATTTTAACGCTTCGGTTGAAGTAATAATTCTTTCTTTATCGATTGAGATAAAAGGCAAAGAAGAAGGTTTTGAACCTGTTGCTATGATGATATTTTTGGCTTCAATGGTTTCTGAAGTTCCATCTGCTTTGGCAACCGCAACGTGAGTCGCGTCTACAAATGAGCCCAAACCATTAAAAACTGTGATTTTATTTTTATCCATCAAAAACTGAACACCTCCAGAAGTTTGATCGACAACTGCTTGTTTGCGAGCAATCATTTTTTCTAAATTCACCTTAACCTCACCAGAAAGTTCAATTCCGTGATCGGCAAAATGTTTAATTTCATCGTAATGATGTGAAGAAGCTAGAAGCGCTTTGGAAGGAATACATCCTACATTTAAACAGGTTCCTCCAAGTGTGGAGTATTTCTCGATAATAGCGGTTTTGAAACCTAATTGTGCACAACGAATAGCCGACACATATCCTCCTGGGCCAGAACCTATAATGACTACGTCAAATGAATTCATAGTATGTTGTTTATTTTTTTGTGCGTCAAAATTAAGCAATAAAGTTTTGTTTAAGCGCTAATTTTAAGGTTTTTTTAGGTAGAATTTTAATAAAGAAACTGACCATGAAAAACTCAAACCTTTTTTCATTTAATTTATTTAGTACTTGACAACAATACTTATAATTTACCAAAATCCTCAAAGCTCACATCCCATGTTTTTGGATGATCATTTCCTCTCCAAGTAACTTCGGCCCCACCGTCAATTACAATATATTGACCGATTATAAATCGAGAATCGTCAATCAATAAAAACTTTACCAAAGGAGCTATATTTTCGGGTTTACAGAAATCTCCCAAAGGCCTTGGTAACTTGTTAATACCTTCTGCTTTTCGAGGGTCTTTTAAATCATGTTCTATCATCGGAGTAAGAACTACCCCTGGAGCAATACAATTCATAGAGATATTACTACCTGCCCACTCCTTCTTGAAAGCATTTTGCCGCACCCATTTGGTAATGGCAACTTTACTAACTTGATAAGTCCAAAATGGACTTTTCTGAATTAATTTGAATGCTTTTTCTTCGTCAAAAGAAACTAATGCATCTACTACATCATCAGGAATACCTGGAGTAATAACCACAGAATTAGAAGCGTTAATAACAATTCTTCCATTTTCTGAGGCTTTCAAATAAGGCTGCAATCCGTTTAACATTCTTACAATACCAAAAAAATTCAAACCAAAAACTAATGGTGCATTTTCTCCTCCCACACCTGCATTCGCAAAAATGCCATCGATTTTGCCTTTACTCAATTCAATAATTTTTTGAACCGCTTGATCAACTCCTTCACTAGTCGACAAATCGGCTTGGATTTCAGCATCATTAGTATTAGAAACCCCAATTATTCTAACGCCATTTTTTTCTAAAAAAAGTCTTGTGGCTAAACCCATTCCGGATTGAGAGCCTGTAATTACAATTGTCTTATTGATTTCCATTTTATTTCGATTTAAATTCATCCTTAAGTATAAACATTCAAAAAATTAATAATTTGAATACAAACTTTTCTTTGTTTCAAAATCAACCAAAGAAGCGACCATTCCTGATACAAGACCTGTAATCATTGAAGCATAAGTGTGAGAAACCTCAATTGCACCAGCAAATTTTTGAAGAAGCAAGGCAAACATGGTAACCAAACCAAAAGCATATATGCAATGCTTGAGAGCTTTGAAAAAATACTTAGGAAAATAAGAAGGCTTATTTTCCATTTTTGTTGTTAAAAAAGCAATAGACGTAACAAATAAACACAAAGAAACAGCTAGAGGAACGGCTTTAGAAAATACGGTTGGTATATCGGATGAAATACAATCGTTGGTCAAAAAAATAGTGGGATAGTTATCCTTCATTGAAAACCAATATCGAGTTGAGTTAATAATAGCATTGACGAGACCTGCTATAAATGAACCAATAATTAAACGTTGTCGAATCATCCTGTTAAATTTAATTAGTTTATAGTACTGCAACCATGTAAAGAATTAATAAAAATCTTTAAATAAAAGTAACAAAAAATACTAAACCGTAGGACTAAAACACTGAATACAAATAAACTAAATCAAGAAAAATTCAAAACATTAGTATTTTTTACTTCGCTTATCATAAAGGTGCTTTGCGTACTGCCAATATGTTGAAGCGATGTAAGCTTGGTTACCAAAAACTCGCGATAAGCTTCCATATCTTTTACTAAAACTTTGAGGATGTAATCATAATCGCCACTCACGTGATGGCATTCTAACACTTCGTGCAATTGCACCACTTCGTTTTCGAAACGGGTGAGGAATTCTTTGGTGTGTTGTACCAATTTTAAATGGCAAAAAACAACAAATCCTTTTTCTACTTTGGATTTATCTACTAAAGCGACATACTTGCTAATGATGCCCTCGCGCTCTAACTTCTTGATGCGCTCGTAGACTGCGGTTACCGAAAGATTAAGTTTTAAAGACAATTCTTTGGTTGTTTTTTTACTATCGGTTTGGAGTAAAATCAAAAGTTTTTTATCGATTGTATCTAAGGTCATAGCATTTTTTAAGGGTTTAAAGGTTTAAGGTTTAAAAGTTATGGGTTATGGGTTATGGGTTATGGGTTATGGGTTTTGGGTTATGGGTTGTTTCTGTTATGAAAAAAAATCCATTGACAAAGGATTTGAAAGACAAAAATAGAAATATAATCTATATTAATACTTATTAAAAGATTTAAAAACTATAATTATTAATGACTATTGATTAATAATCTATCTATTCTTTATTTTGGTGTGGTTCTCAACAAAAAATCCTAGCCCCGATAGCAGCGGCATCCTTTGCCTTTTTCCTTTAAAAAGGCAAAGATATAGCGGATAGCGGGATGAGCTCCTAATAAACATAATAACTAAAAACCTATTGACTATGAAAAATAACGATTTTAATCCAGCAGATAATATTCAGGATTTACAGTACTTTGGGGAATTTGGAGGCGTAAACCCTTCGATATCTGACTCGTCAACCTACACTTTTTTATCGGCCAAGACAATGTTTGACACCTTTGAGGGTAATATGGAAGGCTGTTATTTGTATTCGCGTCACTCCTCGCCCAGTAACTTGTATTTAGACCAAGCACTTGCTGCGATGGAAGGAACGGAAGCAGCGAATGTTTCGGCTTCGGGAATGGGGGCGATTACGCCTACTCTTTTGCAATTGTGTGGCTCTGGCGACCATATTGTATCAAGCCGCACGATTTATGGCGGAACCTATGCTTTTCTAAAAAACTTTACGCCGCGTTTAGGCATTGAAACGACCTTTGTGGACATCACAAAACTAGAGGTAGTTGAAGCTGCAATTACGGCAAAAACCAAAGTGTTGTATTGCGAAACGGTAAGTAACCCTTTGCTAGAAGTTGCCGATATTGCGGGATTGTCTGCAATCGCCAAAAAACACAACTTGACTTTGGTGGTCGACAATACTTTTTCTCCACTTTCGGTTTCTCCTGCCCGTTTGGGAGCAGATATTGTGATTCATAGTTTGACCAAATACATCAATGGAAGTAGCGATACGGTTGGTGGTGTAACTTGTGCTAGTCGCGAATTTATCAATAGCTTGAAAAATGTAAACACAGGTGCAAGTATGCTTCTAGGACCTACTATGGACAGTCTTCGCTCGGCTAGTGTGATGAAAAATCTTCGTACGCTTCATATTAGAATGAAACAACATAGCTACAATGCACAGTATTTGGCAGAACGATTTGAAAAAGACGGTTTAAAAACGGTTTATCCTGGTTTAGCCAGTCATCCGAGTCATCAACTGTACAAAAATATGATTAATCCCGAATACGGCTTTGGCGGAATGATGACTATTGATGTTGGAAATTTAGCCACCGCTAATGCCTTAATGGAGTTGATGCAAGAGCGTAATCTGGGCTATTTGGCTGTGAGTTTGGGCTTTTATAAAACCTTGTTTAGCGCACCAGGCACCTCAACATCCAGCGAAATCCCATTAGAGGAACAGGCCGAAATGGGACTTACCGATGGATTGATTCGTTTTTCGATTGGACTTGATAACGACATCGAAAGAACCTACCAAAGTATGAAACAATGTATGCTCGACTTGAATGTTTTATAATACTCTCGATAACTTTTACACATCCGTTACTTCACCGTAACGGATTTTTTTTTGATAAAAAATTCTCATTTGAAAGAAGAATGATTGGTACAAAAAATCAGAATCCCAAAAAGAAAGAATATTTTTGTACGACATTTAGAAACTATGTTATGCACCAAGAAAAGTTTATTTTCTGCCTCGAAGGAGTTCCCGATGTTGCCTTTGAACAAGAAACAGCCGTAATCAAAAACCTTGAAAGAATGGCTTTTGAACAAGGTTTAACGAGTATTTATAAGTCTTGTGATACGATTGAAGGTCTTGAAGAAAGCTTAAGTACCTTGCTCTATGACGACAATAATTTTCAGGCCTACGAAATCATTTATTTGGTGATGCCTGGAGAAGCCAATACGATTTGCCTGAATGATTACTTTTATAGTTTGGAAGAAATTGCAGAACTATTTGAAGGCAAAATGAAAGGTAAAATCATTCACTTTGCCAATGCAAAAATATTGGACTTAGACGAAGAAGAGGCCCAATACTTTTTGGACATTACAGGAGCAAGAGCAGTTTCGGGCTACGGTATAGCCTCGACCCAGATAAGCAGTCATTTGCTCGACAAAACTTTTTTTGATTTGTGCCAAAAGGAAGACGACATAACAGACGTAGTCGAAAGATTGTTCGAGAAACAATACGCCTTGTGTCAGCTTTTGGATTTTAGGCTGTACTATTAGAAGCTTCTTTTGAGGCTTTCTTTTTTTGAAGTTTTTGCTTGTAGTGTGCTTTGCTACTGATATAAATGGTTTTTTCTAATTCTGTAAACACCTCTTGATTAGCATTGGTAATCAACAATTGTTTGACGTAGTTCACTTCATTTTCTTCGGCAACTCTTTGTTGAATTTCTGCAATTTCATCGCTAGAAAAATGAAAATCAGCATAAGCCACACTGAAAGCAGGTTTACGAAATCGAATAACAGAAGCTTTATCCCAAACTACATAGTCTTTTCCTAAAATTTGCATAAGCTGAATCATGTATATTGGATCGGTTGCAGCGAACAAACTTCCGCCAAAGATGGAACCAACATAATTCTTGTTTTTATAACTCAAAGGAATCTTGATGCGAACCGTGTGCAAATCTTTAGAAACGTAAATGATTTTTCCGCAACTTCTTCGGTACATTGGTGACCAGTTGAACAAAACCTTAAACAAGGTTGCCTTTTCTACAAAACGATTAAGAACAAAATAAATCTTTTCGTACATACTAACCAACCAATTTTTGAACAATCTGTTGCACTGGTAAAATAGCCGTTGTATTTTCGATACTAGGTCCAGCAACCCATACCGTTTTGTAAGTAACCTGAGTTGCTGCTTTTTCGGTGGCTTTCATTCCGATATAGAAACGAATCATTTTTACCCATTTTTTCAAACTCTTATTTTTATTCAAAAGTGTTTCAAGCCAAGTTTGTTTGGTACCTACTTTTTGTACATAAGGCGTATTGATTACTGTACACGGTGTTCCCGAAATACGTTCTGTCATAACAATATCTTTCGCTCCATAATCTACACAAGCTTGTTTGTATTCTTGAGAAACGCCCGCTTCGTTTGAAGCTATAAAAGGACTACCAACAGATACACCAACAGCACCATAACCGAGCATTTTATCCAAATCGGCTTTGCTTCCTACTCCACCAGCAGAGATTACGGGCAAGCTTGTTTGCTCATTCAACACTTTAATTAAAGTTTCGGGATCAATATTTCCACGGTGTCCACCTGCTTGATTATTAACAGCAATAATAGCATCAGCACCTAAACTTTCTACTTTCTTGGCAAAAGCTAAATCCGTAACGTCACAAAAAACCTTAATTCCAACTTTATGAGCCTCAGCAATTGTTTCCTCAGGCGAACCCAAAGAAGTAATGATAAAATCTACTCCTTCTTCGCACAAAACACGTAGTTGTTCTTTGTACTTTACATTAGACTTGTTTACAATCAAATTGTACCCAAAACTACCTCCCGAAACTTTGGCTTGCTTTAACTCAATGATAGAAGTACGTAACTCCTCTAGCGTGCGATAATTCAATGCAGGAATGCAAGCTGCAATTCCACTTTTCATTCCTTCGATTACCATTTTTGTATTAGACACCAAAAACATAGGAGCCATAATCACTGGATGAGTAATTTGTAAAAGTGATTGTAAAGATTGTTTTTCCATTATTTATAGATTTTATTGGAATCAAAAATAGCAAAAGAAAACGATATATTATGCATGCATACAAAATAAATGAAATCGTTTTCGCTTATGATACATCAAAACCTAAAAAACAAAAAAAAAATAATTTACTATTTGATGTCAAAACAAGACAAAACTATTATAATTATATGTGATTTTTAGAAATTTAAAAACAATACTTCAACAAAAAAATGAAATTAAAAACAGATATGCAGTAGCCCAAAATTGCTTTTCATTTGAGCTCTAAATATTATATCTATTTAATCATAATTTGTTCAAAAAAAATTAGTTTATTTGCTCACTTATTCGTAATTGATTGTAACAACCCAAAACCAAGAAAATCAAAATTTATATGAAGAAAATTTTACTACTTATCTCATTTTTAATTATTACCTCTTATTCTCAAGCACAAACTTTAAATGATTTCTTCGAACAAACCAACGAATTTTTAAAGAAAAATGTTTCTCCAGAAGGAAAAGTAAATTACGCTCAATTAAAGAAAAGCCCTGGAGAATTAATTTATATTTTGGACAACATTTCTAAGTTAAAAACAGAATTCAAAACCAAAGAAGAAGCCAAAGCTTTCTGGATCAACGCTTACAACTTATCAGTAATTAAAGCTGTGGTAGAAAAACTCCCAATTGTATCTGTGAACACCATTCCTGGTTTTTTTAACGAAAGAACTTTTATCATAGCCAAACAAGAATTGACTCTTAACGATATTGAAAATACAATTTTAAGAGAAATCATTGCAGACGCTGGGGTTCATTTTGTATTATGCAAAGGAACAAATGGTGATGCTCCACTTTTGAACGCTGCCTATACTCCAGAACAAGTGAACGACCAAATAAAACAACGTGCTAAGCTGTACATAAACGACAAAGATTTTTACAGAATTTTCAAAAACACCAATTCTATTGAATTACCTAAAATGTTCGAAACCTACAAAGGTGATTTTGTAACAGGTTATTTTAACGAAATAGATTTCATCAATATCTTTTTAGAGAAAAGAATCGAAACTACCTACAAAGTTATGACTCGTGCATATGACTGGTCTTTGAATGGAAAGTAATCTCCAAATCATTATAAAAAAAGGGCAGTTCTGATTATGAACTGCCCTTTTTCTTTTATAAAAATCAAGATTAGTTAGCTACTAAATTCGGAGCATGTCTGTGTTTTGTGTTTTGTTCATAAGCATAAGCTAAATTCAACAAAGTCGCTTCGCTCCATGCTTTACCAACAAATGAGATTCCTACTGGCAAACCATTAACATATCCCATAGGCACCGTAATACTTGGATAACCCGAATGTGCGGCTGGACCAGAAGTACCAAAAGTAAATTGATCGCCATTTTTCAAATCTGTTATCCAAGCTGGAGTTCCAGTAGGAGCGATAATAGCATCTAGTTTAAAATCATTCATCACTTTATCAACTCCTTTTTCTTGACTATTGATTCGCAAGGCTTCCAAGGCTTTTTTATATTCGTCAGAATTTAAATCCCCTTTCGATTGAGCCATTTCAAGATACAATTGATTAAAGTGTTTTAATTCTACTTCATCTTTTTTATTAAACTCAATCAAATCGGCTACACTTTTTATGGCTGCATTTGGTCCTAATGATTTAAAATAATCATTCAAGCCTTGTTTGTATTCATACAACATCACCGTAAAAGATTGCATATTAACTTCTGGAGGCGTAATTTCAGGAATTTCAACCAAAGTAGCACCTTGAGCTTTTATATCTTCAATGGCCTTTTGGTATAGCGCATCAACTTCCTTGTCTTTACCTTTAACGCCATTATAAACACCAATACGTTTACCTTTCAAACTATTACTATCCAAAGCACTTGCATAATCTTTAGAAGCTATAGTCGCACTTGCAGTGGTTTTACTATCCCTACTATCAACACCCGTAAGCCTCCCCAAAACAATCGCAGCGTCCTTAACTGTTCTCGTCATTGGTCCTGCAGTGTCTTGTGTAAAAGAAATTGGAATAATACCTCCTCTACTAATTAAACCTACTGTAGGTTTAAGTCCAACAATCCCATTAGCATGTGCTGGACAAACAATCGAACCGTTCGTTTCTGTTCCTATAGCAAACAAAGCCAAATTAGCAGCTACAGCCACAGCCGAACCCGAACTAGACCCACATGGATTACGAGCTACATCGTAAGCATTTTTGGTTTGCCCGCCTAACCCACTCCAACCACTAGTTGAGGGTGCACCACGGAAATTAGCCCATTCACTTAGATTCGTTTTTCCGATGATTACAGCACCCGCCTCTCTTAATTTTTGTGCCACAAAACTATCTTGCAAAGGAAAAGAAGTTGCCAAAGCTCTAGAACCAGCGGTAGTTGGCATTTTGTCTTTAGTATCAATATTGTCTTTAAGCAAAACAGGAACACCGTGCAAAGGTCCTCTCCATTTTCCCGCTTTTAGTTCTTTATCTAAAGCTTTTGCAATAGCTATAGCGTCTGGGTTAATGGTTATAACTGAATTCAATTGAGATCCATTTTTATCTACAGCCTGAATTCGATCTAAATAAGCTTGGGTAATCTCTTCAATAGAATACGTTTTTTTGCGATAGCCTTCTTGTAAAGTTGTAATATCTATTTCATCTTTTAATACTACCGCTTTCTTTTGAGCATATAAATCACAGCTAAATTGCAAAAGAATAGTCATAAAAAACAAAACAAATTTTAGAGTATAAGCAGTTTTTTTCATGTTTTACGTTTTAATTTTTAATAAAAATAGAAAAAAAGTATCCCATTCCCAATACTCAAACTTCGCCTTAATCAAAATAAACTTTTTTTATTAAAAAAAAAATAGATTAATTCATTACAATATCGTAATATTGCGATATTAAAATACAAACAATGGGCGCATCAAAAACAGAACATTTTACAGAACATCAAAATCAAATTGCACTTTTAGCCAAAGCTATGGGACATCCAGCTCGTATAGCCATTTTAGAATTCTTGCTAAAATCTAAATCTTGTATTTGTGGAGACATCGTCAATGAACTGCCATTGGCACAACCTACAGTTTCTCAGCATTTAAAAGAATTAAAAAATGCTGGACTGATCAAAGGAAGTATTGAAGGAAATGCTATTTGCTATTGTATTAATGAAGAAGGATTTGAAAAAATCAAGGCCTTTTTTGAAATCGTAACGTCAAAATCAAATTCTGGCTTACCAAACGATTGTAATCCAAACGAAACATGTTGCTAAACTTTTAAATCAAATAATCATGAAACTTTCAGAAGTAAAAACAATCTTAGAGAAACTAGAGGATGTCAACTTTAGTTTACCCAACGGACAAATGGTGCCGATTCATTTTCACGTGACCGAAGTTGGAATCATCACCAAAAAATTTATCGATTGCGGCGGAACAGTACGCGAAGAAAAAGTAGTTAACTTTCAATTATGGAACGCCAATGATACGGATCACCGACTAAAACCAAACAAATTACTAAACATCATCAATCTTTCAGAAAAAGTACTTGGAATTGAAGATCTAGAAATTGAAGTAGAATACCAAAACGAGACTATCGGAAAATATGACTTAGGATTCAATGGCAATCATTTTTTATTACTAAGCAAACAAACCAATTGTTTAGCGCAAGATAACTGTGGCATTCCAGCCGAAAAACAACCTATTTCTCTACAAGAACTGACTACTTCTAAAAACACTTGCATTCCTGGAGGAAGTTGTTGCTAATACATATCACATTTTAAATTCTATTTTATGTTTCCAAAAATTAAATCAACTATCGAACAACTCAGTTTTGATACCATTTCCGAGGAAAGGAAACAGGTTTTAGCGCCGCTTGTTCAATTTATCCAATCTAAAACAAACAGTGGATTAGCCATTCGCCTCAACTTCATTTGTACCCATAATTCTAGAAGAAGTCATTTGTCTCAAGTTTGGGCACAAACCGCAGCTGCATACTACAACATCAAAAATGTATATTCCTATTCTGGTGGAACTGAAGCCACTGCTTTATTCCCAAAAGTAGCTGAAACCCTCAGTAATTCAGGATTTGAAGTAAAAGTTATTAGCAAAGGTGATAATCCAATTTACACTATAAAATACAACCCCAATGATCAACCTATAATCGGATTCTCAAAAAATTATGAAGACGATTTTAATCCTCAAAGCGAATTTGCCGCCATTCTAACCTGCTCACAAGCAGATGGTGGATGTCCTTTCATTGCAGGAGCCGAAAAAAGAATCCCCATCACTTTTGAGGACCCAAAAGCTTTTGATAATACTCCTTTGCAAGCAGAAAAATATCAGGAAAGAAGTCTGCAAATTGCTACCGAGTTACTGTATGTTTTTAGTCAAATTAAATCATTATAATTTATGTCAGCAAATAATTGCACACCCGTTGTTGAAAGAAAAAAACTTGGTTTTTTAGATAAAAATTTAACCCTGTGGATTTTCTTAGCTATGGCTTTGGGCGTAAGTATTGGATATTTTATTCCTTCTAGCAGTACTTTTATCAATTCCTTTTCAAGCGGAACCACCAATATCCCATTAGCCATTGGATTGATAATTATGATGTATCCACCTCTAGCCAAAGTAAATTATAACAAAATCAACGAGGTCTTCCAAAACACCAAAGTACTTGGAACTTCTTTATTTTTAAACTGGATTATTGGGCCCATTTTGATGTTTTTCTTGGCATTACTTTTCTTAAATGGCTATCCAGAATATATGATTGGTGTTATCCTAATAGGACTAGCAAGATGTATTGCAATGGTAGTCGTTTGGAATGATTTGGCCGACGGAAACCGAGAATATGCTGCTGGATTGATTGCCTTAAACAGCATCTTTCAGGTCTTATTGTATAGTGTCTACGCTTACCTATTTATCTCGGTACTTCCGCCTTATTTTGGCTATACAGGTTTTGAAGTATCCATTAGTATTAGTCAAATTGCAGAAAGTGTTGGTATCTACCTAGGAATTCCATTTGCATTAGGAATCATAAGTAGATATCTTTTAATTTCAATAAAAGGCCAAGAATGGTTTGATAAAAAATACATCCCAACCATATCACCACTAACCTTAGTGGCATTATTATTTACAATTATTGTAATGTTTAGTCTTAAAGGAGAATTGATTGTTCAAATCCCTTTAGACGTTATTAGAATCGCTATTCCTTTAGTGGTATACTTCAGTCTAATGTTTATTCTTAGCTTTTTTGCAGGTAGATATTTTGGAGCAGATTATTCTAAAGCCACTGCGATTGCTTTTACTGCCACAGGAAACAATTTTGAACTAGCTATTGCGGTTAGTATTGGAGTTTTTGGCATCAATAGTGGTCAAGCTTTTGCAGGAGTTATTGGACCTTTAGTAGAAGTTCCTGCACTAATAGCATTAGTTAATTTAGCCTTTTGGCTTAGAAAGAAATATTATACCCTATCATAAAAGTAAGCAAAAAAAATACTGCTTATTTTTTATTTAAAAATAAGCAGTATTTATAAAAAACTGTCACAACACTTTATACAAAAGTGTCATGACAGAAAAAAAAATAGATTGTAATTAGAAGGAGTATGTTGTTGCAAATAATATATTCCCCGCAGAGCCTGAGGCTGCACCATTACTTTTGAAGAAAATATCTTTTGAAGAAGAATCTAATCTAATCTCAGGAATGAAAGTAAAATTTCCTTCTTTGAAGTTAAGTGACAATGTATTGGCAAAAATATTATTATCAACTACACCATATTTGGCAGCATCTTTATCGTCGAAATATTCAATTCTGTAAGCTAAACTTACTTTGTCTGAAAAAGCATAATTCGCATATCCAACCAAAGCAAACCAACTAGCATCTAGTGAACTATCAGCATCATCTTTTAAAGAAGCGTAAGTCCCGTTAAATCCTAACGCAAATTTATCACCTAATTTCTTAGTAGCTACAATATCGTATTGAGTAGCATTAGTTTCAGAAGCTGGGTTGTTACTACCTGACGTAAAGTTCAAGTAAACTGCTCCTGTCTCACCAGTGTATGAAAGTTGCGCTATGTAAGTTTTTTGATCTGTTCCACTATCCAATGCTGTTTTAAAGTCTGTTGGATTGGTAATCCCAGCCATTATTCCAAATTTACCGGCAGTATATTGCGCTTTTACCCCAGTATTAAAGAAAGGTCCATTAGTAAACGCATATGACATACTGTAGTTTTTATTGTCAACTGCATCTACTAATTCATAACCTACGTGAGTAGCAAAACTACCTGCAATTATTTTAAACTTATCTGAAAATTCATAAGTAAAGTTCAATTGTTTGATTAAGAAAGTAGCATTATCATTTGGAGATGTATCATTATATGAAAAATCAGCAGCTCTTTTACCAAATCCTAAGTCAACAAATACAGAAGCTTTGCCAAACTTATGAGATGCCTCAATAGAAGCCATTCCAAGTTCAAAAGAATTACTAGAATTAGTAAAACTGGTTTTATTATTTAATGGATCGTTAGCAAAATCATATTTATAGTATGCATCGGCTGAACCGGCAAAAGTTGTTGCTGGAGGTGTTTTTGTTCCTTCTTCTTGTGCTAAAATAAAATTTGACGAAAGCAATAAAGCTAAAAATAAAGTGGCTTTTTTCATGTGCATTTAATTTTGGTTAAAACTTCAATTATTTGGTTATTGTTTTTTGGTATACGAAATGACTTTAGCTAAAAATCGAACCTAAAAAAAGGTACCATTTGTAGGTTTTTTTTCCTTTTTCTTTGACGAATTTATTACCTTTTTTTCGAACAACTTCTAAAAAAAAATAACTTTTTAACGATTTTGATGAAGAATTATCAAATCCAAAATTTGACTAAAAAATAATATCAAAATCCTATTTTGAAGGACTTATTTTGAAAAAATGATAATGGCTAGGAATTAAATTTTTTAACTTTTTGTTACACAAACCCCTTAAAAAATAGGGTTTTGTTTTAAAAATAATATTTTATAAAAAACAACACCCATAAAAAATAGGGGGTGTTTATTAAAAAACAAAATCAGATCATAAAAACATCTCAAAAAAAAGCTTTTAAAAAAACCAATAATCATAAAACAAAAAAAACTCCTTTTTAGAAACCAAAACAAAACCAGATACTACATTTTTTTATTCAAGAGACAACCCTTTATTTAATTGTGTATTTTTACAATTCAATTATCACAATAAATGAAGCCAATTACTCCCATATTATTATTTTTCATCTTATTTATATTCAAACCCTCAATAGCTTCAATTATTGAAAAGAAAACGACTATGAGTTTCACAAAGGAAGCAATAGAAAAGGATGACAATAATGAAGAAAAAAAAATAGCTTCTTTTGAGCAAGTAATAGAATTTGAAATTCTAAAAAAACCTACAAACACATCTTCCAACACAAGTAATATGGAAGTGTTTTCATTTTGCAATAATCCCTTTCAGAAGATCAACACTCCTCCTCCTCGGAAAATCTAATTAGTACCCCTAGACCTTTTTTTTAGATGCAACAACATCTTTTAAACTAATTTATTTCTGAGTAAAATGTCAAAAAAAATAAATTTATTCGCCAACCTTAACTCTGACTTCGCCGCAGGGTTAGTGGTTTTTTTAGTAGCCCTTCCATTGTGTTTAGGTATCGCAATGGCATCGGGTGCACCATTGTTTTCCGGTATTATATCTGGTGTAGTTGGTGGAATTGTTGTTGGCTACTTGAGCCAATCACATATAAGTGTATCTGGCCCTGCCGCAGGACTAACCGCAATCATTCTAACAGCTGTAACCGACTTTAAAGCTTTTGATGTCTTTTTATTAGCTGCTTTTTTAGCAGGTGTTATACAATTAATATTAGGTTTTATTAAAGCTGGAAGTATTTCTAATTATTTTCCAAACAATGTAATTGAAGGCATGTTAGCAGGTATTGGCATAATTATCATTCTAAAACAACTACCTCATGCTGTTGGATACGACGCTGACTTTGAAGGAGACGAAGCCTTTTTTCAAACTGACGGAAACAATACTTTTTCATCACTTTTAGGCTTTTTTGATTATATTCAATTAGGCTCAATAATCATAACCCTTATTTCACTTACCATTTTAATTGTTTGGGACAAACTTCCCGCTTTAAAAAAACTAAAACTAGTTCCGGGCGCATTAGTTGCTGTAGTTGTATGTGTAATTTTAAACGAAGTATTCATAGCTAGCAACAGTTCTTTAGCCATTCAAAAAGAGCATTTGGTTTCTTTACCTATCCCTACCACATTTGAAGAATTCAAAAACATTATTATTACCCCAAATTTTTCCAGCATAACCAATCAAAAAGTCTGGGTCGTTGCTGCTACAATAGCAATTGTTGCTTCAATAGAAACTTTATTATGCATTGAAGCCGCCGATAGAATGGATTTTCAAAAGAGATATACTAATCCAAATATAGAACTCAAAGCCCAAGGAGTTGGAAATATAATAAGTTCTCTTTTAGGAGGTTTGCCAATGACATCCGTTGTTGTAAGAACATCAGCCAACAATAATGCTGGCGCTAAATCAAAAATGGCAGCTGTTATTCATGGTATTTTATTACTTATAAGCGTCTTAGCAATTCCATCTATTCTAAATAAAATCCCATTAGCAACTCTAGCTTCTATTCTTTTATTAGTAGGATACAAATTAGCCAAACCAGCTACTTTCCTTCATTTTTGGCATTATGGAAAATATCAATTTGTTCCATTTATAGCTACTTTACTAGCAGTAGTTTTTACCGATTTACTCAAAGGTGTTGCCTTGGGCATCATAATTAGCATCATTTTTGTACTACGAGGGAACCTCAAAAGAGCCTACAGTTTTAGAAAAGAAACTTACGAAGACGGAGATATAATCCACATTGATTTAGCCCAAGAAGTTTCTTTTTTAAACAAAGCTGCCATCAAATCAACTTTAGCAAAAATACCCGAAAACTCAAAAGTAGTTATAGACGCCAAAGACACCGTTTATATCGCACATGACGTTTTAGACTTAATTACTGAATTCAAAGAAATCAGATCTAAAGACCTCAACATTAAAGTAAAGCTAAAAAATTTCAAAGACGAATATCGCCTTGAAAATACCGAAGACACTAATCATGTCTCTGTTGAGCATCATTATGATTTCGTAAAACGAAAAATCATAAAAAAAGAAACCTTTTAAATTAATTAGTAAAAATGGATGATTTTTATAAAAAAATATTAGACAACAACAAGGAGTGGGTTGAACAATCATTAGCCAAAGATCCGAACTATTTTCAAGATCTAGCCAAAGGACAAACCCCTCCTCTTTTATGGATAGGATGCTCTGATAGTCGTGTTCCTGCCAATGAAATAATTGGAGCAAAACCAGGTGAAGTATTTGTACACAGAAACATTGCAAACATGGTGGTTCATACTGATATGAACATGCTTAGTGTTCTTGACTATGCAGTAAACGTACTAAAAGTCAAACATGTTCTAGTTTGCGGTCACTATGGTTGTGGCGGTATTAAAGCAGCAATGGGAAACAGTTCGATTGGAATTATAGACAACTGGATACGACACATAAAGGATGTATACCGATTACACAATGAATACCTCGACTCAATTCAAGATGAAGATAAAAGATTTAATACTTTCGTAGAACTAAATGTAAAAGAACAAGTCTTTGATTTAGCTAAAACATCTATTGTTCAATCGGCCTGGAAAAACGGACAAGAGCTTACTTTACACGGATGGGTTTACGGCTTAAACTCTGGATTTGTAACAGATTTGCAAGTTAATATTAGCTCTAACAAAGATTTAGACGAAGTATACCAATTAAAATTCTAAACACATATCACCCTAACCTACTAAGAGAAATTTTAACAATTTCTCTTTTTTTTTGATGTTTATTTAATTTTTTGGTTAAATAAAAATAAAATTGTAACTTTATTAACAAACCAAATATAAATAAACTGTTATGATTAGAAGAGCTACCCTTACCGACATTGATGCATTAGCCGTTTTATTTGATCAATATTTAGTTTTTTACAAAAAACCATCCGATATCAAAACACATAAAAACTATTTAACAGAACGACTAGAAAACAACGAAGCAATAGTATTTATGGCTTTCGATGAACAAAATAAAGCTATAGGATTTGCTTTGAATTACATTACTTTCTCCTCATTACTATTGAGCAAAATTGTGATTCTAAACGATATATTTGTTGATTCTTCTATCCGAAAAAAAGGTACAGCAAGAGCATTAATTGAAGAAACTAAAAAATTAGCACAAGAAATTGACTCACCAATTATTCGCCTTCGAACTGCTAAAAATAATTTTGTAGCTCAAAACTTGTATCATAAAATGGGTTTTGTACGCGACGAACATTTGTACGGTTACGATTTAACTTTAAACAAATAAAACTTCTTCATAAAAAAGCTCAACACCTGATTTCAAATGTTGAGCTTTTTTTTTAAAACAAAAGATTTACTTCTTTTGAAGAATATATTTTGAGGCCAAACTTCCTTCCACAATTTTACCCTGCATATCCATTTGAACCAAATGATTTTCACCAACTTTATAATGATTAGGCTTATGTTCTAAACCATTCAAAATAATAACAGACCCTGATTCATCCCAAGAGAAAGTTCCTTTTTCAGTATTAATCTTTTCAGAACCTTTACCTATATATTTCGTATTCAAAACAAAAGTTTTGTCTTTTCCTAAAGTCAACTCAGTCTCTATACCTTCACAATTAGCACAAGGTGTAGTACCTACATAAACCCCATCCCAATCCAATGACGTTTCTGAATTATCGCCAGTATGAATAGTATCAATTGGCATTCCTGCAACCGAATCTGCTTTAATTTCGGTAAGGCTATTAGTAACATCTTTATCTTCTTTTTTACATGAAAATAAAACTAAACTGAACACAGATAGTAGTAGGATTGTTTTTCTCATTTTAAAATAATTTAATTGTTGATAATTAAAAATTAGGGGATAATTGTAATAAACAAATAAACCGAAAACACTACTAGCAAAACTACACCTTGAATCATAGTGGTTTTTCCGGTACGTAGTGATAACGATACAATAAATAAAGATAGAAAAAATAATACCGTCGATTTCAAATCTATTCCCAATGTTAAATCAAGATCAAAAAAAATAGACACTACTGCAACAGCAGGTATAGTTAAACCAATACTTGCCAAAGCAGATCCAAACGCTAAATTCAAACTTGATTGCAAACGATTTGCCATAGCCGCCTTTAAAGCCGATAAAGCTTCGGGTAATAAAACTACACAAGCAATCACAATTCCAACAACTGATTTTGGGGCTCCAAGCGCCTCGATACCATTCTCAATACTCGGTGACAAAGTTTTTGCCACCAACACAACCAATACAAGAGTTAGTATCAATAAAAACAGACTTACATAACCCACCATATTTGTTGGAGCAGCCTCATGTACTTCTTCTACTTGAGAACCATTTGTTGGCAAAAAATAATCTCTATGCTTAACCGTTTGCATCAACAAAAAAGAACCATAGAGTATCAAAGAAACAATAGATACAAAAAAAAGTTGCTGATTGTTATAAATAGGCCCTTCAATACTTGTGGTATAATTTGGTAAAATCAAGGTCAAAACAGAAATCGCTATCAGTACAGTTAATGCCGCACTAATGCCATCTAAACCATAAATTTGTTCTTTAAATTTTATCCCCCCAATCAACAAACAGCCACCCACAATACCATTGAGTATAATCATTTCTGTTGCAAAAATGGTATCTCGAGCCAAAAACTCGGTTCCATCACCACCTGCAAGCATCAAAGACACAATCAGTGCCACTTCTATGGTTGTGATAGCTATAGCCAATACTAAAGTCCCAAGCGGCTCTCCTACTTTTAAAGCAACAACTTCGGCATGATGAACGGCCGCTAAAATTGTCCCAATCAACCCGATCGACAACATCAGAATAAACGATAAGCTCATTGAAGAAGGCTTAATCAAAAACCCAATTCCTGTCAAAATAGGTATAACTATTGACCAATAAGGCAGATGTGGAGCAATTTCTTTTTTCATGCAATCGAGTTATTCTATTTTACAGCTGAAATACTTCCCATGTAGGATATACTCGATCTATTATTACTATTAATAAGTAATGATGCTCCTCCATCAAAAAAGATTGTCAACTGAATCGTATAGTTGTCATTTTTATCCTTCACCTTAGCTTTGAGTAGATAATTTTTTTTCTGTTTATCTATGGAAAATCCATCTGGAGCACCTTCAAATTTTAAACCACCATCTCCCCCGCCATAAGGAATACTTCCTGTAGCTCTGCCAAAAAAAGGCATATCACTCTTAATTAAATTTGGGGTAAAAGAAATAGAATTAGGATTGGTAGTCAAGTCTATACTTCGATATCCTGTTGGAAAAGCTCTATTCGCCTCGAAAATAAAACTTTTAGATGCTACAAGAGCATCAATTTGTTTCTGTTTTTCTAATTTCCTCTCTTCTTTTAACTCTTTCTTTGTTTTTTGCTGTGCAAAAGAGGTATTAGTAACCCCCAGTAAAACCAATACTATTAAAATATTACAGATTCGTTTCATTTTTTTTGAACATTAAAATTATTTTTTCTCAAATCGTAGTAAAGAAACATTATTTCCTGTCATTACCAATTCTTTTCCATCTGCAGAAACAGAAAAACTATCTACTTTTTCGAGCATATTCATATAAACACTATCGCCATTTCCTGGACATGCCATCATAGTAACAGCTATTTTGCTTTCCTTGAAACTTATCTTATTTCCATCTAAATTAAGCATACCCGAATAACTATTACAACTGTTTTTTCCAAACACTTTTTTAGACGGTACATCAAAATTGATAGTAGGCTTTTGATCCGGATAAAGCCCATTAAAAGCAATTCTTGGTCCACTAATATAAGTTAACACCCATTCTCCTTGTAGAGAATCTGAGGATTTTGTTGTATTTTTGGTTGTCTGGCAAGCGGTCAAAGTCAAAACTATAAATGTGACTATCAAACTCATTTTTTTCATATCATTTTATTTTAGGCTTGAACGTAAATTTACGAAAACCATACCAAAAAATGACTTTTAAAATACTTTTTAGTTCAATTTAATATTATTTTAAGAAAATAAATATCAAAACATCATGAAAATACTAGGAATTGGATCACGAATTCAACACGAAAAACTAGGTAAAGGCGTAATTACCAATGTAACTTCAACCGATTATTGGGTCACATTTATCGACTCTGGATTAGAAACCATATCATTAGACAGCACCTTTGAAATCATTGAAGCAGCAGAAAATGAAGTCGACACCATAAGTTTTTATGAAGTTGAAACAACATTAAAAAAATTATTACAAAAATGGTCTGACGTATCCGAAATTGTTCCGATAGCTGATAAATGGAAAGGCGGCAAAATTATCCTTGAGCCAGGACAAGCAGGATTGGCTTCAAAAGAAATACCAATCGACACCTTTTTTCATAAAATAATAATGGTAAGAGACCGTTTGAGAGTCATGGAGCAAAAAATCAATTCAAGTAAAATTGAAGAACTCGAAAAAATCGAATTACAACAATATCTTACTCGAATTTATGGTACATTAACCACATTCAATGTTCTTTTTAAATCTCCCAATCATAATTTTGTAGGAGAAAAATCAAAATAACACCAAAAACACACTTAATCAATTAATTCAAAAAAAATGGAAAACAACAGCAGCAGAAGAGATTTTATCAAAAAATCAGCTCTTCTATCAACAGGAATTTTCATGGGAACCTCAATTATTAATTCGACTTTAGCTGCAAACACAAGTGATTCAGACTCGTCTATTTTTCATGAAGACTTGCTAAAATCACAAGAAGCGGCCTATACTTTACCCAAATTACCCTATACCTACAATGCTTTGGAACCACACATAGACAAACTGACTATGGAAATCCATTATTCAAAACACCATCAAGCTTACGTTACTAATCTCAATAAAGCGATTGAAACATTAGATAAAGCTATTGCAGATAAGGCTAAAAACCTGTCAACTATTTTCGAGAACATGAGTTTATTCCCTGAAGCCATTCGCAACAATGGTGGAGGACATTACAATCATAGTTTGTTTTGGAACTTAATGAAACCCAACGGTGGTGGCGAACCAAAAGGAAAACTAGCACAAGCCATAAATACAACATTTGGCTCATTTGACGCCTTCAAAAAACAATTTGCCGATGCAGCAGCAAAACGATTTGGTTCAGGTTGGGCATGGTTAGTTGTTAGCAACGGAAAATTAACCATTACTTCTACCCCAAATCAAGACAATCCATTAATGAATTTACCTACAATTGTTGCTAAAGGAAAACCTATTTTAGCATTAGACGTATGGGAACATGCTTATTATTTGAAAAACCAAAACAGAAGAGCCGATTATATAGCTTCTTTTTGGAACGTTGTAAACTGGGAAGCAGCTGAAGCTCTCTTTATCTCTTAATCTTAAAACTTTTGAAAGAAAAGGAACATTTGTATTTTAAAAATGCTGACGAATGGCGGACATGGCTTCATGAAAATCACCATTCGTCAAAAGGTATTTACCTCATATTTTATAAAGTAAATAGTAATTATGAGAGTATGCGCTGGGAAGAAGCGGTGCAAGTTGCCATATGCTATGGATGGATAGACTCTACTGTAAAAAAAATTGACGAACATCAACGCAAACAACTCTTTACACCAAGAAAAGACAAAAGTGTTTGGAGTAAATTGAATAAAACCTACATAGAAAAACTGATTCAAGAAAATGCAATGCATGAAAGTGGTTTACGAAAAATCGAAATTGCAAAGCAAAATGGTTCTTGGAACACACTTGACGATGTAGAAAACCATATCATTCCAGAAGATTTACAACTTGCATTTGATGAAAGCCCAAAAGCATGGAGCAATTATCAAGCTTTTAGCCCTTCTTATCGAAAAAGCTATTTATACTGGCTTAATCAAGCCAAAAGAATTGAAACTAGAGCCAAGAGAATAAAAGAAATCATTCTTCTTTGCGAACAAAATTGTAAATCAAGGGAATCCTATTAATTTTTAAACTAAAGTTTAACTTTTACTAACCATTGTCGTTGTAAAAAAACATAGCTTTGCAACTTCAAAAGATAACAATGATTAACCCATCTGCTCCTGGTTGGATAGACAAATTTTTTATAGAACAGCCGTTTTCTAAAGAACTTTCATTAGAAAACAGCACCTCTTTTTATCTAAAAACAAGAGATACAGGATTTATTTATGGCCATATAATATCCTTCAACACAATAAATCCAATTGATTCTAAAAGATGGTTTAAGGAAGAAATCTCAAAAGTTGCCTTACTCAACACACTCTATGGTGCTTATTGTTTGAGAGAATCCAATAAAGCACCAGAACTGTTTATAGCAAAAGCCTTAGAGTTCTATAACCAAATGAACCCGCAAAGTTTTAGCCTGCTCAAAAAAATATTACCCAAAAATAGCAGGTCTTTGACTTTAGAAAAATTTATTGACGAAAGAGTGCAAACCAACGATGGTATTATCAATAAGAACTTTTCTCACTTAGTAACCAATGCACTTTTATTCATAGATGTTTTGGCTTTTTGCCAATATCTGAAACACGGAGAAATCCCTGAAAAATACTTAAAACGTATTGAAGAAACTGTTGTCAATATTGTGGCTTTAGCCTTAAAAATAAAAAGCAACAAAACGCAGTATGACGACTTACTTATCAAACTTTTCGAAGCTTCGATTCGTTATACTAAATTTTCAAAAAAAGCTTCTTTGTCGCTTGAATCGTTAGAACTCGATTATTTTACACTTGATTTAGAAAAAAAATACCTAATCGACATTACTAGTATGGCGCTTTGGAGCGATGGTGTAATTGAAAAAGAAGAAGCTTATTTTTTACATACTTTAGGAAGCATCCTTAACGAAACCGATGAATTTGTTGTAGCATCAATTCATCACACCAACGATTTCATCACAAAATACAAAAATGAAATCCCTTATTTCAATTATTCCAACCCTGTTAAACACTTTTACGACCAAACTACCGAAAGTGTGGTAACTTTAGTTACTCGAAACAAAAACAGATTGGTTAAAGAAATTATGGAGAGCAAAGAGTTGATGATTCTCCTAGCACATTCTACCCATCGTGATCTAGATGAAAAAGAAAAGAAAAAAATCAGAAAACAAATTTTAGACATTTGTAAAACAATACCTTCTCTTACCATCTTTCTATTACCAGGCGGAAGTTTATTGCTACCAATTTTAATTAAATTTATACCAACCTTACTACCTTCTTCATTCAATGAAAATTTAGAAGAAGATTAATAACAAGACATAAAAAAAACAGAAGCTTTTGTGCTTCTGTTTTTTTATAACTAAAATTTAGAATGATTAAGCCAACCAAGCTTGCATCATCCAAATTGTTTTTTCTTGTTCTACGATAAAATCACTCATCATCGAACTCGTACCTTCATCATTAATAGCCGAAGCTTTTTCTAATATCTTCCTTTCGATTGCTAGTAAACTAGCCAAAGAATCAACAATCAATTGAATTGCTTTTTCGTCATTAGAAATATCTTTACCTACTTCTAACTGGTTGTGCTTTATATAATCTTCAAAAGTATGCAATGGTGTTCCTCCTAATGTGAGTACACGCTCCGCAATTAAATCAATTTTTACTTGAGAATCATTGTATAATTCTTCAAATTTAAGGTGCAAGTCAAAAAAACGTTTACCTCTAATATTCCAATGCATTCCTCTCAAACTTTGGTAATACACTTGAAAATTAGACAACAAAACATTCAACTCCACTACAATTTTTTCTGTCTCTTGTATTGGTAAACCAATAGTATTTAGTTTCATAACAATTCATTTTTAAATATGTTGCAAAATTACCCATAATTTAAGGCAAAAGCAGTATCAGTTAAATTGATTGTTTTTATATTTACATCAAATATTACTATCAATGACAATCACTCAACTTAAATATGTTCTTGCTGTTGCCGAACATAAAAATTTCACCCTTGCTGCTGAAAAATGCTTTGTTACTCAGCCCACATTGAGTATGCAAATTCAAAAAATAGAAGAAGAATTAAACATTCAAATATTTGACCGAACCAAAAAACCCATTCAACTTACTGACATTGGTCAAAAAATTGTTAGTCAAGCTAAAAACATTGTAAACGAAGCCGATCGTATTCAAGATATCGTCGAACAACAAAAAGGTTTTATAGGAGGTGAATTCCGATTGGGAATAATTCCAACGATAATGCCTACTTTATTACCAATGTTCTTGAAAAATTTCATCAAAAAGTATCCAAAAATACGTTTGATTATCGAAGAACTCAATACCGCTGATATCATTACCAAACTTAACAATGGTCATTTAGATGCTGCCATTGCAGCTACACCTCTTTTAGAAGATAAAATAAAAGAAATTCCATTATACTACGAACCTTTCGTGGCCTATATCCCAGAAGGTCATCAACATTTTTCAAAAAAAGAAATAGAAGTAAACGATTTGAATTTGGATGAAATCTTATTGTTACAAGACGGACATTGCTTTAGGGATGGGATTTTGAATTTGTGTAAAAATAACAAATCGAACGAAGTAAATCACTTCACGATTGAGAGTGGTAGTTTTGAAACATTGATCAAATTAGCCGATGAAGGCCTAGGTACTACATTACTGCCCTACCTTCATACGTTGGATTTAAAGGAAAGCGACAAACTAAAACTAAGACATTTTATTGAACCAAAACCAGCAAGAGAAATTAGTTTAATTTACCCTAAAAATGAGCTAAAAATTCAAATAATAGATGCCTTACGAAACACAATCGCTGGCGTCATAAAAGGAGCAATTGTTTTTCAAAATGTAGAAATAATAAGTCCAATCCAGAAAAAACAAGCATAAAAAAAAGGAACCAATTTGGTTCCTTTTTTTTATCTATTTACTATAACTAGACATTGTTTTAATTCTGGCTTTTCATAAGTAAAATCAAACAACCATTCTTTTAATTGTTCTAATTCATACGGTAATAATGTTCGTATGGCTTTTTCTAATTCTTTACAAAAAAGGATGGGATCAAAACTTACTCTTTCTAACACTGATTTAGTGTAATCAAACATTACTTTCGACATAATTAAATAAGATTTTTGGGGTTATCTTGCAGTAAATTTAATCTTTTTCTTTTTAGCTTTTACATAATTAACTAAGATTTATTCTTTTTTTATACTGATTTTTCATAGCCAAAATCGTTTTCGTAGTGTTTTCAAGGGACGAGCTTCGTTGCACGAAACATTTCTCTTTTACCCGGAGGTCCAGCTAATTTTTCAACTTTAAAACCTACTTCAATCATACTTCTTTTGACCACCCCTCTTGCAGCATAAGTCACCAATACTCCATTGTATTTGAGGGCTGCAAACATTTTTTGAAAAATTTCCGTGCTCCACAAATCGGGTTGAACTCTGTACCCAAAAGCATCGAAATAAATCAAATCATACTGTGCAACATCATCAATATTTTCAAAAAATTGTTGCCTTTTGGTTAAACAAAAATCTTCATCAATTACATTGGGCTGTCCCCAGTTCTCCTGATGCATTTTTTTAAAAACATATTCGTACTCCAACGCTTCAAGTTCCTCTACATAATTCATTCCTCTTAACTCCTCAACCGAAACAGGATAAGCCTCTACTCCAACATAATCAATAGATTGGTTACGTTTTTTGGCTTCCAAAAAAGTTATAAAAGCATTAAGTCCAGTTCCAAAGCCAATTTCTAGAATTGAAACCTTCTGATCAGGAAACAATGCCAAGCCATTCTTGATAAAAACATGTTTAGCCTCTTGAATAGCTCCATGTTTAGAATGATAACATTCGTCCCAATCCTTTATTTGAATAGTAGTTGAGCCGTCTGAAGTTTGAATAATTCTTCTTTTCATATTTTTTAAAAATTGATGAGGATTGGATTCTTGCTAGATAATCTAATATTGAATGATGTAAAGATAACACCATTGAGGATTTCAAAACAAATTCCTGTTTATTTGTGAATTTATAATTTCATTTTAAAACAAAATTTATCAATAGTTAGGTTCTTTAACGGACAAAAACGCAAGTATTTATTAGATATTTCATATAAAATCATACTAAATAAATCTGATTTTTAGAAAATACACAAATCTCAGTTAAACGAAATATGTCTTACAATTTTCGCATCGTTTTTAGGCTTTTTTACTTAATTTTGTAAAAAAATAAAATCAAATGAGAAAATTCATTTTTTTTTGATTTTGATTATCGAATCTAACTATTAATAAATAATCATGAGTACTTCTCAAACAACAGCAATTGATATCACAAAAGCAGCTACTTCTAAAATAAACGATGTAGATTTTGATAATTTAAGTTTTGGAGCCGTTTTTACGGATCATTTATTTGAGTGCGATTTCAAAAATGGCGCTTGGCAACAACCAGTCATTAAGCCTTACCAACCTTTTTTACTAGATCCTTCAGCTAAAGTTTTTCATTATGGACAAGCTATTTTTGAAGGTATGAAAGCATACAAAGATGATAATAATGACTTATGGCTTTTTAGACCAGATGAAAACTACAAGAGATTTAATGCATCGGCAGTAAGAATGGCAATGCCCGAAGTTCCAGAAGAAATTTTCATGAATGGACTTAACGAACTTTTGAAAATAGACGAAGCATGGGTAAAAAAAGGATTAGGAAACACGATGTACATTCGTCCATTTATGATTGCAACTGGTGAAGGTGTAGTTGCTAACCCATCAAGCGAGTACAAATTTATGATCATACTTTCCCCAGCAAAAGCTTACTATTCTGGAGAAGTAAAAGTTTTAATTGCAGAGCATTACAGTAGAGCTGCAAATGGGGGTATTGGAGCTGCTAAAGCTGCCGGAAACTATGCTGCACAATTTTACCCTACAACATTGGCAAACAAAGAAGGTTTCCAACAAGTAATTTGGACAGATGATGCAACACATACAAAATTAGAAGAAGCAGGTACAATGAATGTGTTTTTTAGAATAAACGACACGTTATTAACTGCTCCTGTAAGTGAAAGAATTTTGGATGGAATTACCAGAAAAAGTTTAATTGAACTAGCTAAAAAAGAAGGCATCAATGTAGAAGTACGTCCTGTTCTGGTTAATGAATTAGTGGAAGCTTCTAAAAATGGAACTTTAAAAGAAATATTTGGTGCAGGTACTGCTGCAGTTGTAAATCCAATTGTTGGGTATTCTTATAAAGAAGAATATTATGAATTACCTAAAATTGAAAATTCATATGCTGAACAGTTAAAAAGTAAACTTACAAACATGCAACATAAATTAGAAGCTGATCCATTTGGTTGGACAGTAAAAATCTAAGTAGTCTCTATATCAACTAAAAAGGCGATTTTCATAGTGAAAATCGCCTTTTTTATTTTGAATCAGCTACAATCTGAAGAATCTTGGAGAAGTCAGGTTTGAAATAATTGGGTCCTTTCATAACTTTTCCATCTTCTCTATAAATTGGTTTTCCATCTTCACCCAACTTACTCATATTACTTCGTTGAATTTCATCAAAAACAGCTTCGATATGATCTTGCAGTCCATGTTCTATGATAGTGCCACATAAAATATACATCATATCTCCCAAAGCATCTGCAATTTCAATAATATCATTATTTTTTGCTGCTTCAAGATACTCCTCATTCTCTTCTTTCATTAAGTTAAATCGAAGTAAATTCTTTGCTTCTCCTAAATCAGCATGTGGTTGTTCTTTATGCCCAATGGCAAAAGCCGTATGAAATTCCTTTACCGCTTCTATTTGTTTTTGCATAATTAGATAAGTTAATTGAAGGAGCAAATTAGCAATAAATCCTATTCATTTACTTAAATTTGTAGAAAATTTATCATTATGTTTAGTCAAGGACAATTAATTTTTGGAGCTTGTTTCGCCATTGCATTCATTTTTGCTATGATTATTGCTTATCGAAAAGATGCCAATTTACATCGTATATTTTATAAAGGAAATTATAAAATTCTGCTAGGATTCCTTCTTTTTATTGGACTTTTGTTTCTTATAAAAATTTATCTTAAGCATTAAAACGACTATTCTTTCTAGATTACCAAGCATATCATTACAAAGTAGGTATGATTTCTAAAAAGACTCTTACTTTTTGAATAAAATTTCTAACTTTACGGAAGTTTATACCCAAATTCACATGCAAATCCTTAAATATATTTTTCTTTTATTCCTTCTTACAGTTGTTGCAACTACCATTTTTGTAGCTACTCAAAAAGGAGCATTTCAATTAGAACGCAGTAAAGTCATTAATTCTCCAAAAACAGCCGTTTTTAATTACGTAAACGACTATCAAAACTGGCCTGATTTTAATACTTGGATGCTCGAAGATGAGAGTTTAAAAATGAGTTACGCTACTATTACCTCAGGAAATGGAGCTTCTTGTTCATGGTCTGGAGAAGACGGTACTGGAGACATTCAAACTTTGAGTACAAAATTCAATGAAAGTATTACTCAAAAATTGAATAATAACGGCACAGAATCTGAAGTTTTTTGGCACTTCAAAGATACAGTTGGAGGAACAAAAGTTACTTGGAAAACCAAAGGAAACTTGAGCTTTGAACTAAAAATGTTAGCTGCATTAAAGGGAGGCGTAGAAAGAAATCTAGGTTCAATTTATGAAAAAAGCCTAAAAAACTTAGATAAAATTTTAGATTACGAAATGAATACTTACTCAATAAAAGTTGTTGGCGAAGTTCGAAAGACAGCAACAAATTATATAAGTCAATCCTTTAGCAGTAAAGTAATCAATATTAATAAAAACAGTAGAATTGTTTTCTCCAACATCATAGAATATTGCACTAAAAACGGGATTGAAATCTATGGAAAGCCATTTATTATCTATCACTTTTATGATGCAAAAAAAGAAACAGCTAAACTTTCTTTTTGTATTCCAGTAAAAAATGATATCATTCCAACTTCTGAAAGCGGATTTTTATCTGGTAAATTACCTTCTTTTCCTGCCATTAAAACAGTACTTAAAGGAGACTATTCGCACCTACAGAAAGCAATTGAGCAAACCAATACTTATTTCAATACAAAAGTAATTCCTAGAGAAGCAAAATTCTCTCACATAGAAGTGTATACAATTGGAAGAAATGAATTGAGACAACCTTCAAAATGGGTTACTTACATATACACACCTATAAAACCAAAAGTTGTTCCTACCGCCACCCCAGTTCGTCCATTGACTCCAAAAAAAGAACCTGTAACTACAATTGAGGAGGAAATTCCATCAGAATTCTAAAAGAGAAAAAAGTTGGATTAAACCTTTTAATAAAATGCTATTCTAACCCTAAAAAAAGTGAAAACTTGCAAGAAGAACAAGCATTTATCCAGCAATTATTAGATCCGAAAACGCAAAATAAAGCGTTCGAACAATTATTGAAGGAATATCAAAAACCATTATATCATCACATTCGAAACATTGTTTTGAATCACGATGATGCGGACGATGTTTTGCAAAATACCTTTATCAAAGTTTTTCGCTATTTAAAGGATTTCAAAGGCGAAAGCAAGCTTTTTTCATGGATGTATCGCATTGCAACCAATGAAGCTTTAACTTTTTTGAGCCAAAAAGCTAAAAAAAACAATTTGTCGTCTCAAGAATTACAAGAAAAAACAATCGAAAATCTACATGCAGACACATACTATGAAGGCGATGAAATTCAATTGAAATTACAAAAAGCAATGGCACTTTTGCCAGAAAAACAACAATTGATATTTAAAATGAAATATTTTGAAGATCTAAAATATGAAGAAATTTCAGAAATATTAGGAACTTCAGTAGGTGGTTTGAAAGCCTCATATCATCATGCTACTAAAAAAATTGAGGCATATATAACAGAAAATTAAACCTTTTGACATAGTTATAGTCTAAATACATTATGAAAGAATTTAAATTAGATAACGAACCGAAAATAAGTCCTGGATTTAGTATCCCTGAAAATTATTTTGAAAATTTTTCAGCAAAACTTCTTCAAGAACTACCCAAAGAAGAACCCAAAGTTGTTTCTTTATTTCAAAAGAGAAAAAAATTACTATTTGCTGCTGCAGCAGTCCTTATTTTAGCTTTGAGTTTACCTATTTACAATAGTTTTTTCAAAACATCACAAGAATTAGATAATACAAGTATTGAAAACTACTTGACTTATCAACCGAATATTACACAATATGATTTAATCAGCGAACTCGAAGCCGATGATTTGGTTTCTCTCAACGAAACTTCATCAGCAGATAAAGCGGTTATTGAAGAACATTTACTTAAAGAAGGTAACTTAGAACAACTTATACTCGAATAATAACATCGTCACAACAAAACAAAACACTCATGACAATTAAAAAACTTTTTCCGTATTTATTTTTACTACTATCGGTAACAATCTATGGTCAAAATGAAAGATTAAAAGAAAAGAGAGATCAAATCAAAGCTATGAAAGTAGCGTTTTTGACTAGTGAACTCAACTTAACTTCAGACGAGGCTGAAAAATTTTGGCCCGTTTACAGTAGTTATGATGACAAACAATTTGAGCTAAGACATCAAAAAATGAAAACATATGCCAAAAAACTTAATGATGGTTCACTTGATAACATGAGTGACAAAGAGGCTTTGGCATTTTTAAATCAGATAGAAAGCACTGATGAAGAACTATATTTAATTAGAAAGAAATTCAATTCGGCATTACGAAATATATTACCTCCAACAAAAATCCTAAAACTAAGAAAATCCGAAGTAGATTTTGATCGAAAATTACTTCAACAATACCGCAACAGAAACAAATAATTGATTTGTAATTAGTTTTACCTCATACATTCAACTTGAATTTATGAGGTTTTATTTTTTAAATGAAAGACGAATCATTTTATTTTTACCTGCCGCAATAGCTGTAGAAGCATCGATAAAACGCAAGGTAAACAATGATGAATCTGTACTCATTTGCTTCCAAGTTAGACCTCCATCCCATGAATAATGAATACCTGTAGCACCAACCGTTACAAGCCCATTTCCTTTACTTTTGGGAATAAATTGTACACATGAAATATAACCTGGACCACTATTCTCGGCTATTAATCGCCAGGTTTTCCCGCCATCTCTTGTAATTGCTTTATTGCCAAAATTTTGGTTTGGCAATTCATAATTTCCTCCTGCAATACAACCAATAGATTCATTATAAAAAGCAGCCGTATAAATTCCCGTCATTTGTTGGCCTTGAATAATTGGCGTTTCGTTTACACTCCACGATTTTCCTTTATCCGCCGAGTAAAAAATTCTTGCTTTTTTTCCTCCAGAAACTATCCAAGTATGATTTCCTTTAATAACGATATTAGTATTACTTGCAGCAAAGGCACCTTCATCTTCAAAATTTTTAAAAAAAACTTCTTTTGGTAACGATTGCCAAGTTTGTCCTCCATCTCTCGTTATGATAATGCTAAAATAGTTGTCAATAGGGTCACCTAAGGCTATTCCTTCATTTGAATTCCAAAACTGCAAACTGTCAAAAAATATTTTTTCATTTGAATTCTGATACACCAATTCTGTACTTCTATTTTTTTTATCAATCTTAAACAATAATGCTGGACTTGCAATGGTCAGAGCAAAAAAGTGTTGCTTTGTAATAGCACTACTTCTACATTCAAATTTCAAATTATCCTTTGCCAGCTTATGGATGAGTTTTTCTCTTTTACTTAAATCATAAAAACCATACCTATTTTGGTCGGCTACAAACCATACTTTGTTGCGATCTATATTTAGAGAACGAATATTTAAATAGTCTTGAAACAATGTTTCTATCTCCATTCTTTGAAAAAAAGAAACTTTTTTTTCAATATCCTGAGCTTTTGCACAATTGAAACATAACACACTAAAAAACAATACAATTACTTTTTTTTTCATGATTCCAATTTATTTTATACAAGCTAAAATACGATTATAATTAAATATTGTAAGCATAAAAAAAAACTTATTGGCACAGTAATTGAATTATCCGTTTCAGAACTTTAAAACTAACCGCTATGAAAACTAAATTACTTTTATTTGCAATGCTTTCAACGCTTGTAACCGGATGTTCGTCTGCGCAAGACCGAACAACAATCTATGCTAAGAATGGAGAAATAAGCGATAATTTAGATTTGAAAGCAGTGGCATCTGTTTTTGGAGAATCATCAAACTTACAAGATTTCGAAAGACGGCTAAACGACCCAAGGCTTCAACTTTCTAACTTAGACTTGAATTATGATAACCAAGTAGATTATTTACGTGTAATTGAATCCGTAGAAAACAGAACTCATGTTATTGTGATACAAGCAGTATTAGGAAGGGATATATTTCAAGATGTAGCTACTATCGATGTTGAAAAAGACCGCTATAATAATGTAAGCGTTCAAGTAGTAGGAGATGTTTTTATGTATGGCCCTAATTACATTTATGAGCCAGTATATTACAGGACTCCTGCAATCTATGCTTCTTTTTGGATAGGTAATTATCGTCCTTACTATTCAAGATGGAATTGGAATTATTACCCTACTTATTATTATGCTTGGAATCCGTTTCCGGTGTATCGATATAGAAGCAATATTAACCATTGTATCAATGTACACAACTCATATCGTTATGTATCATACAGAAATAGCTATAGAGCTCCACAAATCTATGCTTCCAGACGCAATAATGCTTTTGAAAGAAGATATCCAGACTATTCATTTTCGAGAAGAAACAATGATGTGATTAATCGTTATGAACTAGACCGAAGAAGAGATAATAGAGAAGTGTATAGCGAGAATAGAAACAGTACACGCTACCAAACGAATGCAGACAGAAACTATTCGGCCAACAGAGTTGAACCCTCTAGGAGATATGCAGGAAATAATAACTTTTCAAGAGAAAACTACAGTCAAAGAAGAGATGAAAATAGCACAAGAATAGAGACTCCTACCAGAGTGGAACCAAACAGAAACGACATCGAAAACTCGAAATACAATAGAAGAGAATCAATCACAAGAAATGAAAATGAAAATAGTTTTAACAACAGAAGAAACTCAAGCTCGATAGATTATTCTCAACAAAGAACAGAACAAAGAACTGCACCCTACTCTGAAAACAGAAGATCAGAAAGCAACAGAAATAATGCTAGAAGTGAAAATCAATCTACTGGTAGACGAGAATACAAAGGCGAAAATCGCAGAATTTAAATACCTCTTCAAAAAATAAAACACGACTAATTGGTCGTGTTTTTTTTGTTATTTTTAATAATTAAATCCTTTGTTTTGTATAAAAACAGTAAATTTGAGGCAGTTTTTTAAAAAATATCCATGAGCGCATCGCACAAAGACCTACATAGCAAATTAACGCTAGGAGGTTTATTAATTTCTTTAGGAATTATTTATGGTGATATCGGGACATCACCTTTGTATGTAATGAAAGCCATTCTTGGCGAACACATCATCGACCCAGATGTTGTATTAGGAGGAGTTTCTTGTGTTTTTTGGACACTCACCCTGCAGACCACATTAAAATATGTGATTATCACACTTAGCGCAGACAATCACGGTGAAGGAGGTATTTTTGCCCTTTACGCCTTAGTAAAGAAAACAAAAATACAATGGCTTATCGTGCCTGCTATCATTGGAGGGAGTGCACTATTAGCTGATGGAATCATCACGCCTCCTATCTCGGTTTCTTCTGCTGTCGAAGGAATAAAAACGTTTAACCCTGAGATCAATACCGTTCCAATTGTAATTGGAATTTTGGTTGTCCTCTTTACCATTCAGCAGTTTGGTACTAAATTGGTTGGTAAGTTCTTCGCACCAATGATGACGATTTGGTTTAGTATGCTAGCCATTTTAGGAGCTATACAAATCACTTACCATCCTGAGGTTTTTAAAGCAATAAATCCATACTATGCTTATCATTTGTTATCTATCCATCCTGATGGCTTTTTTGTACTAGGATTTGTCTTTTTATGTACGACAGGTGCAGAAGCACTATATTCTGACATGGGACATTGCGGAAGAAAAAACATCAGAATCAGTTGGATTTTTGTAAAAACAGCCTTAGTATTGAACTACTTCGGACAAGCAGCCTACCTTATACATCACGGTGGAGAGACTTTACAAACACTAGGAGGAGAAAATGGAAACCCATTTTATTTAATTATGCCTAGTTGGTTCCAGCCTTTTGGAATTGTTGTGGCAACATTAGCAGCAGTAATTGCTTCACAAGCATTAATTAGTGGTTCATTTACCCTTATCAATGAAGCTATGCGCTTGAATTTCTGGCCAAAAGTTAGAATCAAGTATCCTACAGAGTTAAAAGGACAACTATACATACCGTCAATTAACTGGCTTTTGTTAGCAGGATGTATTGGAATAGTATTGCATTTTAGAGAATCAAGTAATATGGAACATGCATACGGTTTGGCAATTATCCTTTGTATGATTATGACCACCATTTTGCTAAATTATTACCTAATCATGAAGCGTGTAAAATGGTATTTTTTCATGCCACTGATTACCATTTATTTGTTGATAGAATTCAGTTTCTTAGCCGCTAATATTACCAAATTTGCCGAAGGGGGTTATGTTACATTGTTCATTGCAATCTTATTGATTTCAGTAATGACCATTTGGTATTTAGCCAAAAAAATCAACAAGAACTATACAAAAATTGTCAAAATTGAAGACTTCAAGAAGGTATTGGTTGAATTAAGTCGAGATTTAACCATTCCAAAATATGCAACGCATTTGGTTTACATGACCAATGCAGGGCGAGTTGATGAAATTGAAGAAAAAGTAACTTACTCTATTCTACAAAAAAGACCCAAAAGAGCAGATATTTACTGGTTTGTTCATGTTAACGTACTCAATGAACCCTATAAAAAAGAGTACAAAGTAACCGAGATTGTTAAAGACGATTTGTATCGTGTCGATTTCAATCTTGGATTTAGAGAACCTACAAAAATAAACTTAATGTTCCGTGAAGTTATCACAGACATGGTTAAAAAAGGAGAAGTAGATGTTACCAGTAGATACGAATCTCTAAACAAGAATAATATCGTAGGAGATTTTAAATTTGTGCTATCAGAGAAATTCTTATCGAATGATTCCGACTTATTATGGCATGAAAAAATAATCATGAACTCTTATTTCTTAATCAAAAAACTAAGTTTATCTGAAGAAAGCGCCTTTGGTTTAGACAGCAGTTCTGTAAAAATTGAAAAGTTCCCAATGGTACTCCATGCACCAGAAAACTTGGGGTTAACGAGAATAAAATAAACATTTTACAAAAAGCAAAAGCACTGTTCAGCAGTGCTTTTTTTTTGGTTTCTATATAAAAACCAACATTACAAACTAAAAATTTAGCATTCAATCAATAAATAGTACCTTTGCAGTTCAATTATTCAAAATGAGATTACATAGAAATTTAGTTTATACTACTATTGATGCTTTAAATGCCATATTCAACGAAGGAGAATATGCCGACAAAGTAGTTGCCCGTTCTTTAAAAAAAGATAAACGTTGGGGAAGCGCCGACCGAAAGTTTGTTGCCGAAACTATATACGAAATTGTTCGTTGGAAACGACTATACGCTGAAATTGCCGAAGTAAAAGAACCTTACGACCGAGATAATCTTTGGAGAATTTTTGCTGTTTGGGCAGTTTTAAGAGGATACCCTATTCCAGATTGGAGACAATTAGAAGGAACACCAGAACGAAAAATAAAAGGTCGATTTGATGAACTTTCCAAAATTAGAACATTCAAAGAATCAATTCCAGATTGGATGGATGAGCTAGGGGTAAAAGAATTAGGAGAAAAAGTTTGGTCAAAAGAAATAGCGGCACAAAACCAACCTGCTAAAGTGGTCCTTAGAGTTAATACATTAAAAACAACTCGAGAAAAATTAAGAGCAATTTTGATGGATTTGAACATTGAGACAGAAATGCTAAAAGACCAACCAGAAGCCTTAGTATTGAAGGAAAGAGCTAATGTGTTTTTGACCGATGCTTTTAAAGAAGGTTTGTTTGAAGTTCAAGATGCTAATTCACAACTTGTAGCCGCTTTTTTAGATGTAAAACCTGGAATGCGCGTGGTAGACACTTGTGCGGGTGCGGGTGGAAAAACATTGCATATTGCCGCTTTGATGGAAAACAAAGGACAATTAATTGCTATGGATTTGTACGAAAGTAAACTCAAACAATTAAAACTGAGAGCCAAAAGAGACGGTGCATTTAATATTGAATACCGCATTATTGATTCGACTAAAGTCATCAAAAAGCTACATCAAAGAGCCGATAGAGTTTTGATCGACGCTCCTTGTAGCGGACTTGGTGTTTTAAAAAGAAACCCCGATTCAAAATGGAAGTTACAGCCTGAGTTTATCGATAACATCCGAAAAGTACAGTCGGAGGTTTTAGAGAGTTATTCAAAAATTGTAAAACCAGGTGGAAAATTAGTATATGCTACTTGTTCCATTCTTCCTTCTGAAAACCAAGAACAAGTGAAACGTTTTTTAGGAACAGAAATCGGAAAAGAATTCACTTTTATCAAGGATCACAAAATATTGGCCTCTGAATCTGGATTCGACGGTTTTTATATGGCTTTATTAGAGCGAAAAGAAAGCCAAGAGAAAGTAATTAAATAAAATAAAAAAAGTCCCCTAGTGACTATAGCTAAAAAAAGTCCTCGAAATGTTCGAGGACTTTTTCGTTAGTATAAATCAATGGCTTCAGCCAATACGTCAAGCAAAACTTCGTGATCTATGTTTTCTAAACTAGTATAGCGTAACGATTTTACGGTATTTTGATTCTCGTACACTAGATTTGATTGGTTACGTTGCAATTGAAATCCTTTGGCGAATCCCAAATCTACAAATCCTTTTTTGTGGTTGGGCGCCAAATAACAAAAAGGTTTCTTCTTATAATAAACATAAGGAATACCCCATTTGAACAACAACTCACTATCAGGTACATTATGCTGAATCACCTGATACAAATGCAATATAATACTTTGGTACAAGTGTGGTTGATTGTAGATATAGGCTTCAGCGGGTTTCATCTTACAAGCCTTTTTGATCCATCAAATACAACAAAGAAGCCATAGTAGCTGCTCCCAATTCCAATTCTCTTTTGTTGATGGCATCAAAGGTGTCGTTGGCCGCATGATGGTAATCAAAATAGCGTTGAGAATCAGGTTTGAGTCCTGCTTTGATAATATGTTTGGATGCCAATGGCCCAATATCTGTTCCGCTATGTCCTTTTACAAAGCTATGAATCAAATAAGGTTCAAATAGTCCCTTCCAACTGCTAAATTTAGCAAACTCCTCGTCATTGCATTCGAATGAGAAACCTCTTGGCGAAAAGCCTCCTGAATCGCTTTCTAAAGCAAAAACGTGATTTTCATTATTGATTTTTGCCAATTCTGCATATTTTTTTCCGCCACGGTTCCCATTTTCTTCGTTCATGAACAATACTACACGAATCGTGTTTTTGGGCTTATAATTTAGCTGCTTCAAAATGCGTAAGGCTTCCATACTTTGCACTACTCCTGCTCCATCATCGTGAGAACCATCGGCTAAATCCCAAGAATCCAAATGACCGCCAACAACCATAATATTTTCGGGGGTTTCACTTCCTTTCAATTCGCCCACCACATTATAAGACAAAACATCGGCCATTTGTTCGCACGATTGCTTAAAGTAAAATTGCAGTTGTGGGTTTTCTTTTAACTTCTTGCTTAACAACTCTGCACCATTGGTACTGATGGCTGCTGTAGGAATCCATTGTGCTTGCGGCAAGTCTCCATAGCTTTGGTTACCTGTATGCGGAAAATCATCCAAACGCAAATTCATAGAACGCACAATTGTCCCCACAGCTCCATACTTTGCTGCTTCTCTAGCGCCAGAAGAACGTTGGTCTACACAATGCCCGTAAGCTTTAAAAGTTTCGATTTGCTCAGCATCCATTGGGCGGTTATAAAAGACAATTTTTCCTTTTAAAGCCGTTCCTAAGGTTTCTAGTTCTTTGATGCTATGCACTTCGATTACAGACGCTAGCAAACCCTTTTTCGGTGTAGCAATCGAACCTCCCAAAGCACATATTGGCACTTCAATTTTGCTTTTACCATCTTTAATATAGGCAGTTTCTTTTGGACCTCTCACCCATTTTGGCACCATCACTTCTTGCAAAAATACTCGATCTAATCCCAAGGTTTCTAGCTGTGCTTTGGTGTATTGTACTGCTTTTTCGGCATTAGCAGAGCCTGATAAGCGATGACCTATTTGGTTAGAAAGATAATCCAGCCATTGATAGCCTTGTCCTTTGATTAAAGCCGATTGATAAATAGCTTTGAGTTGCTGTTCGTCAGATGATTGAGAAAAAACAGCTCCTCCAAGGCTTAGTAATAGAGCTGTAAAAAAAGATCTCTTCATAGTTATAGGTTAGTTTTGATACATTAAAGTTGGCAGCAATTTCGGGAAAGTTTATAAATATTTAGATAGGTTGTCTAAAGTTTATGTTTTAATTGTTTAATCGTATATAGTTTGAGGTTCATTGTTAATGGTTTAAAATTGTTTAAGGTTTGTTCGGTTAATCTTTTGGGTGCTGTTGGTTGTTGGTCTTTAAACCATTTTGTGTTTAATCCGTTGGCATTAAACAATATTCTATTATTCCCTGCAAGTTTTTTTTCAACCTTTTAGGTATACAGAGTATTTATTAAAACCCTCAAGTTCTTTTTCTTGACCTTGCAGGTTGATAAGGTGATCCTTAATTTTTAAATCGGTTTTAATCAAAACCTTTTTTAAAAAAGAGACATTTCGTCTAGCCCTGATGGAAGTGGAAATCCTCTGGCTCGAGTGGCTATTTTTTGGTAGGTGGGAAAGAGCGCCCTTAGAAGCTCCTTTGCCACCCAGCCAAAAAAGCCACGCGAGACGGAGATTACAACGAACAGCAGGATAAAGCTCCTAAATATAAAAAGTATTGTCTTGGTCGAGTGGTCAAAAACTTATGAGTTCTCAAACGTTGGAGTGGGATTTTTTACTTTCAAAGAGCATAAGGCGTTCCTTATTGTGGCTGGGTTCGCGACTTTTTGCGTATTTTTATAGTTACAAAAAAAATAGAATCCAAATGAAACAATTATTTTCCTTACTGCTCCTTTGTAGCCTGAGTTGGGTGTCCGCACAAAAGGTGGAATCGCCAACGGGAACTTTGGCGCTTACGTTTCAGCTCACGCCCGACGGTCAACCGACCTATGCGGTGAGCTACAAAAATAAACCTGTGGTGCTATCTAGCGCTTTGGGAGTAAGTCTAAAAGACAAAACGGCTTTGGTTAACCATTTTGAAGTGACAGGTACAACGACTCACGCGGTCAATGAAACTTGGAAACCTGTACTAGGTGAACAAGCACAAATCGTGAACCATTACAACGAATTGATTGTAGCTTTAGTACAGAAAGATTCAAAAGTGAAACTCAATTTGGTCTTTAGAGCCTTTGACGAAGGAGTGGCATTTCGCTACGATTTCCCGAAACAAGAAAACCTGAACTATTTTATCATTTCGGACGAAAAAACGGAATTCAATTTGACCGAAAACAATAAAGTGTTTTGGATTCCGGGAGATTTTGACAGCAATGAATACGTGTACAACGAAACCAAATTCTCCGAAATTGACAACGAAAAACTGAACCTTAACAACGGAATCGGCGTAAAATCGATTCCAGGAAAATACACAGTGCAAACGCCTTTGCAAATGAAATCGCCTTCAGGGCTGTACCTCAATATTTTTGAGGCAGCAGTGGTGAATTATCCCGTAATGCATTTGGATGCCAACGTGCAAAAGTACACGCTAAAATCCACTTTAGTACCCAATGCTATTGGTGACAAAGCCTATTTGCAAGCACCTTGCGTGTCGCCTTGGCGTACGATTATGGTCAGCGACGATGCTAGAAAAATCGTGAGCTCCAAAATGATTTTGAACCTAAACGAACCGTCTAAAATCGAAGATACTTCTTGGATAAAACCAATGAAATATGTGGGGATTTGGTGGGAAATGCACGTGGGCAAATCGACTTGGGATTACGCGGGTTCTCAAAATGCGCAAAACGCTGCGGGGAATCCAATTCCAACAGGCAAACACGGCGCAACTACCGAAAACACCAAACGCTATATTGATTTTGCTGCCAATCACGGTTTCGATGGCGTGTTGGTCGAAGGTTGGAACGTAGGTTGGGAAGACTGGGTAGGCAACTGGAAAGAGGATGTTTTTGATTTTACTACGCCTTACCCTGACTTTAATTTGGCAGAAGTTTCGGCCTACGCCAAAGCAAAAAATGTAAAAATGATCATGCACCACGAGACTTCGGGTTCTGTGGGCAACTACGAACGCCACTTGGACCGCGCATTAGATTTGATGAAGAAATTCGACTATCCTGCCGCCAAAACAGGCTATGTGGGCAAAATCATTCCGCGTGGCGAATTCCATGACGGACAAGCGATGGTGAATCACTTTAATTTTGTGGCGCGTCGCTTTGCGGATAACAAATTGATGGTCAACTCACACGAATGTTCGCACCCAACAGGCTACAGCCGAACCTATCCCAACTACATCGCAGCCGAATCGGCTCGTGGGAACGAATTCAACGCTTGGAGCAACGGAAACCCACCAGCACACGAAACCATTTTGCCTTTCACGCGTCAGTTGGGCGGCCCTATGGATTACACCCCAGGGATTTTTGAAATCAAAATGAGCTACTACGATAAAAACAAAACCGAACAAGTGCACACCACTTTGGCGAAGCAATTGGCCTTGTACGTGACGATGTATTCTCCCTTGCAAATGGCGGCCGACTTGATCGAAAACTACGAGAAATATCCCGATGCGTTTCAGTTCATCAAAGACGTGGCGATGGATTGGGACGAAAGCTTGTATCTAGAAGCAGAACCCGGCGATTACCTTACCGTGGCCAGAAAAACCAAAGGCAAAGACACTTGGTTCCTAGGCGCCATCACCGATGAAAATGCCCGAACCACCGAAATCAAATTGGACTTCCTAACCAAAGGCAAAAAATACAAAGCCATCATCTACCAAGATGCCAAAAATGCACATTGGGAGAAAAATCCAATCGCTTACACCATCAAAACACAGGTAGTGACATCGGCCAGCAAACTCAAACTGCAACTAGCCGCTGGGGGAGGAACCGCCATTAGTTTCGAACCGTTACCTTAATTTTTAGGAGCAGACGTAAGTGGAGTACCACACGCGTCGTCCCGCTCTCCGCTATATCTTTTTCACAAAAAAAACCTAGTAGTAACTCACTACTAGGTTTTTTTGTAAAAAAGGATGCCGCTGCGATCAGGGCTAAGCGACACGAACTTTTTTCAGAAAGATTTTTTTGAATAGTTTTAACAAGGACCAATCACAAAGGATAAAAAATGAGGACTAAGAACTAAGGATTAATAACCTAAATTATGCTATAACTCCAGAACCCAACAACTCATCATCTTGGTACCAAGCCACAAACTGACCTTCAGTAATTGCTGATTGTGGTTCATCAAAAATTACATACATTCCTTTTTCTTCTTGATGCAAAGTAGCTTTTTGCAACGGTTGGCGGTAACGAATACGCGCCATTACTTCTTTGGTTTCACCTACAGCTAAAGCTAAATCTGTACGAATCCAATGTGTTTCAGAAGCATCAATAAACAATCCTCTTCTAAACAACCCCGGATGATTACTTGATAAACCCGTATAAATTGTATTCGTCTCCACATCTGTAGCAATAACAAACAAAGGCTCTGTTGTCCCACCAACGTTCAGCCCTTTTCGTTGTCCAACGGTAAAATAATGAGCGCCTTGTTGTTTTCCAACTACCTTGCCCATATCAGGAGTATAAGTGATTTTATGTGACAATGAAGCTAAACTTTGAGCTTCAACCGATGAAGTATAAATTGGATGATTTTTATCTATTTGAATAATTTGACCTTCTTTGGGTTGTAATTTTTGCTGTAAAAACTCCGGTAAACGTACTTTACCAATAAAACATAATCCTTGAGAATCTTTTTTCTCTGCGGTAACCAATTCCATTTCAGCCGCTATTTCACGAACTTGTGGTTTCGTTAATGCACCAATTGGGAATAAGGATTTAGCCAACTGTTCTTGTGACAATTGACATAAAAAATAAGATTGATCTTTGTTGTTATCAACGCCTGCAATAAGATGATACAATGGTTTGCCCTCAATTTCAGTTGTTCGCTTTTGACAATAATGTCCAGTTGCCACATAATCTGCTCCTAAACTCAAAGCAATTTCTAAAAAAACAGCAAATTTTATTTCTCGATTACATAATACATCTGGGTTTGGAGTACGTCCTTTCTCATATTCACTAAACATGTAATCGACTATTTTTTCTTGGTATTGTTCACTAAGATCGACCGTTTGGAAAGGAATTCCTAATTTTTCGGCAACCAATAAAGCATCGTTGCTATCTTCTAACCAAGGGCATTCATTAGAAATAGTCACAGAGTCATCGTGCCAATTTTTCATAAACAGCCCAATAACTTCATACCCCTCTTGTTGCAACAAATAAGCTGCAACACTAGAATCTACTCCTCCAGAAAGACCAACAACTACTCTTTTTTTCATCAAAACCCTTTTTAAAAATAGGGTGCAAAGTTACAAAACATTTAGCACAGAAATTATCTAAGTAAACGTTAATTCTTTTTTCGCTTTGTAAGGCCTTCAGGGAAACTCATATTTTGTTTTTTTACTAACTTATCTTTTTCATAAAACTCCCAAACGCCCTCTTTTTTACCCAACACAAAACTTCCTTTGGAAGCAATAAAACCATTAGCATCTCTAAAAATAGCTGGGCCATTGTATTGCCCCTTCTGATAAAAAGTTTCCTCCAAAAGAATACCCTTGTCCGAATATATCTTACTACTTCCATCCTTGAGACCATCAACATAATGGGTTTCTTCTGCCACTTTACCATCCGTAAAATAAACGGTTCTAACCCCTGATAATTTTCCATTTTTATAAAATTCTTTGGTCATTATCGCTTTCGAATTAAAATGATAATAGATCCATTCTCCTTCAAAAAGTTTGTTAACTACCTTACCTTCACTTACCTTAAACTTATTTTGATTGTAAAAAATAGTGTATGCCGAATTGTCTTTTTCATTAAACTCGCGAGTGGCAATAACATCGGCAGCTTTAGTATCATCAAAGTATGTAAAAATCCCAACCTCTTTGCCATGAACAAAAGTCCCTTCATATCGCAATCTCTTAGACTCTTCATAATAGCCTCTCCATAGACCATTTTTCTTTCCAGCATTGTCAACTTGATTCGTAATTGTGTTTTGTGCCAGCATAACTGAAACATGAATAAAGAAAACCAAAAGCCATCCGTTTTTAATCATCTTAATAAAAATTAATTGTAATAATAAAATTAGTTCTTTCAAATATAAAAAATACAATTTCATATTTTTTCAATCGAATCCAAATGTACAACTACTTTCTTTCTTAAAAATTGTTTAAGAGCATGAAAAACATGCAACTCTTCATTTCTATATGATTTGTTTAACACTAACACTATTAACTTAAACAAAAAAACACCTATTTATCAATAAATCACGCTTTTATGCAAATTAAACAACTACTAATCTATATATAAAATTATATTTTGTTTAACCTTTATTAAATAACTTTGAACAACAAAATAACATTAACTCTAACTCAATTAAAAAAAAAGATTATGAAAATTGCATCAAAATTAAAAATGGCTTTGGCTTGTATTACATTTTTATCATTCGCCGTGTCTTGCGACAATGATGATGACAACTCTAAACCGGTAGACAATACCATCACTGGTATTGCTGTAAAAAATTCAAATTTAAAAATTTTAGTACAAGCATTAACAAGAGCTGAACTAGCAGCTACACTCCAAGGAGCAGGACCTTTTACTGTATTCGCACCTACTGATGCAGCATTCACAAAATTCTTAACCGACAATAAATTCGCTTCTGTTAATGATGTACCCAAAGATGTTTTAACACAAATTTTGTTAAATCATGTCGTAAGTGGTACAGCCAAATCAACCGATTTGCAAACAGGTTATATTAAAACACTTGCTAAAGGTGGAGCATCTACAACAAATACTTTAAGTATGTATGTGGACTTAACTTCTGGAGTAAAATTAAACGGTGTTGCCAAAGTTACAACAGCTGATGTAATGGCTTCGAATGGTGTTATACATGTAGTGGATGCAGTAATTGGTTTACCAACAATTGTTACACATGCAACAGCTAATCCTAATTTCTCTACATTGGCAACATTATTAACCACACAAAATTTAATTTCAACATTAAGCAGTAGTGCATCACCATCACCTTTTACAGTTTTTGCACCTTTAAATTCTGCATTTGATACAGCAACAACAACTCTGTACGGTGGGTTAACAAGTGCTCAAAAAACAGCAGTGCTAACTTATCACGTTATTGGCGGAGCAAATGTACTGTCTACAGGAATTCCTGCATCGTCACCTACTTTAGAAACAGGAATTTTAAGGTTTTCAGGCGCAACAATTACCGATGAGCAAGCAAGAGTAACAAATATTGTTTTAACTGATGTACAATGTTCTAACGGAATTATTCACGCAGTAAACAAAGTTTTACTACCAACTTTGTAAAAGTGGTTATTTTTAAAAACAAAAAAACTTCCGCCAAAAGCGGAAGTTTTTTTATAAACAGAATTTGAAATATTTATTTTTTCTTTTGTTGAGCCGCTTTTTGAGCTTCAGCTTGTTCCATAGCTTCTTGTAATTTGCGTTGGAACTTACTTTGTTTTTTAGGCTCTTTCAACTTATTTTCTTGAATTTGAGCATGAATTTTATCTCCATCAATAAAATACTTTTTAATTACCAACATAATTAAAATAGTAACCAAGTTAGAAATAAAGTTATACAAACTCAAACCAGCTCCATAACTATTGAAGAAGAATAACATCATCAATGGCGAAACATAAATCATAATCTTCATCATTTTGGCCATGTCTGGCATACCTTCTTGTTGTGGCGCAGCCATTTGTTGATCTCCTGAAGTCATTTTCATATAGAAGAAAATTGCAATTGCTGCCAAAATTGGAAACAAACTGATATGATCTCCATACAATGGAATATGGAACGGTAATTTTACAATTTCATCAAAAGAAGACAAATCATCTGCCCATAAAAACCTTTGTTGTCTTAACTCAAAAGCTGAAGGGAAAAACTGAAACGAAGCCATCAAGAAAGGCATTTGTATCAATGCTGGTATACAACCCGCCATAGGATTTACTCCAGCTTTGTTGTACAACTTCATGGTTTCTTGTTGCTTTTTCATTGGGTCTTTTTTGAATTTCTCACCCAATTCAGCAATTTCTGGACGCAATACTTTCATTTTTGCTTGTGACAAGAAAGACTTGAAAGTAATAGGTGACATTGCCAATTTGATTAAAATCGTAAAAAGAATAATCGCAATACCATAAGCAATATAAGAACCTAGGAAACCAAATAAAGGCACGAAGATAAAACGGTTAATCCAACCGATGATTCCCCAACCTAAAGTGATGATTTTTTCTAGATTTTGATCATAACTAGCTAAAGTCTTATAATCAGATGGCCCTAAGTACCAGTTTAATTTATAATCTAATTCACCATTGGTAAACGCCAAAGGTAAGTTCGCTTTGAATGATTTTGTAAAAGTAGTATCCACTTTTTCATCATTCATAAGATTGGTAGAAACCAATTGTGCTTTCTCAAAAGGAGTTTTAGAAACCAATATCGAAGTAAAGAAATGTTGCTTAAAAGCAATAAATGTAGGCTTTTCAAGAGTTTCTTCTTCTTTTGCACCTAAACCAGCGTAATCAACTTTACCTTCTTTATGTTCAAAATAAATCTCAGTATATTTATTTTCGTAAGAAATACTCTTTTCATTTCTGAAAGCTTTCAAATCCCATTCTAAATCCAAAGGTTTAGCGGTATTCAATACTTGGTTCAAACCTTGAGAACGTACATCAAAACCAATCATATAATCGTTTGGTTTCACTAAGTATTTATATTCCAAAAATGAATTTGGACCTGATTTTAACTTCATAGACAACACTTGATCCGCTCCTATTTTTGTTAAAGTAGGCTCAAAAAACAAGTCTTTGGTATTTAAAGTTCGGTTGTCATTGGTTTGCAATACAATATTCAAATTAGCATTATTGTTTTTTATCAATTCTACCAACTGACCAGAACCTTTTTTGAATTTTTCAAAGTTTTTCAAAGTTGCCTCAGCGATATAACCACCTTTATTAGCAATTTTTAATTTTATCACTTCATTTTCAATCGTAGTAAAATCATTTTTTGCAGAAGGCAAAGTCGCAGAATAAGCAAAATTTCCTAATGTTTTTTGCAAAGCTACCAATTGAGTAGAATCGCCAGTGGCCACCGCAACAGTTGCTTTTTCAACTGCTTTATTTGCCAATTCTTTTGCTTTTTGAGCTTTTAAAACCAATTCTTTTTGGGCTTTTTCAGCCGCAACAACTTTAGGATCAGGTTGGTTTTGGTACATAATCCAAACCAAAATTCCAAAAATCAATATAAAACCGATAATTGAATTAATGTCAATCTTTTTTTCTTCCATTATTATCTATGTTCAAAATTCAAAACTGAAGCAGTTTACTCCAGTTTAGTGTTAGAATACAACTTAAATGCTTTGTTACAACTATTGTATTATTTCTTTTTGGCTTTTACGGCTGCTGCTACGAAACTCACAAAAATTGGGTGAGGATTCGCAACGGTACTTTTATACTCTGGATGGTATTGAACACCTATAAAGAAAGGATGATTTTCAATCTCAACGATTTCAACCAAACCAGTATCAGGATTCACACCAGAAGCTATTAAACCAGCTTTTTGTAATTCATCTACATAAGTACTATTGTACTCGTAACGATGACGGTGTCGCTCAGAAATTTGAGTTTTACCATATATTTTGTGTGCCAATGAGTCTGGTTTTATGTCACACTTCCAAGCCCCTAAACGCATTGTACCTCCTTTATCAGTTACCGTTTTTTGATCTTCCATCAAATTCACTACTGGGTGAGTCGTATTCTCATTCATTTCAGTAGAATTGGCGTCTTTGTAACCCAAAATAGTTCTTGAATATTCTATAATTGACATTTGCATTCCTAAACAAATACCAAAAAATGGAATATTATTTTCACGAACATAACGCACTGCTTCGATTTTTCCTTCGATTCCTCTTTCTCCAAATCCTGGCGCTACTAAAACCCCATCCAAACCTGCTAATTTCTCAGCAATATTTGAAGGGTCCAAATGCTCTGAATGAATCGAAATCACATTTACTTTTGTTTCATTTGCCGCTCCTGCGTGAATAAAGGCTTCCAAAATAGATTTGTAGCAATCTTGCATTTCGACATATTTCCCAACCAAACCAATATTTACAGTATGTTTTGGGTTTTTTAAACGTTTCAAAAATGTGTTCCAATTTTTTAAATCTGGAGCTGCTTTTTTAGGTAAGTCTAGCTTTTTTAAGGCTACTACATCTAGACCTTCTTCCAACATCAAATTAGGTACTTCATAAATAGTAGAAGCATCAATAGATTGAATAACAGCTTCTCTTTTTACATTACAAAACAAAGCCAATTTGTTGCGGATATCATCTGCGATTTCGTGTTCTGTTCTACAAACTAAAATATCAGCTTTAATTCCACTCTCCATCAATGCTTTTACTGAATGCTGAGTAGGTTTTGTTTTCAATTCCCCAGCTGCTGCTAAGTAGGGAACTAACGTCAAATGAATAACAATAGCATTGTTTTCTCCTAAATCCCAAACCAACTGACGAACTGACTCGATGTATGGCAAAGATTCAATATCCCCTACAGTCCCACCAATTTCTGTAATCACAATGTCATAATCGCCTGATTGACCAAGCAATTGCATTCTGTCTTTAATTTCATTGGTGATATGAGGAACTACTTGAACTGTTTTTCCTAAAAATTCTCCTCTTCTTTCTTTCTCGATAACCGAAAGGTAAATTCTACCCGTAGTAACGTTATTCGCCTGAGAAGTAGGCACGTTTAAGAAACGTTCGTAGTGACCTAAATCTAAATCTGTTTCGGCTCCATCATCGGTTACGTAACACTCTCCATGCTCGTAAGGATTTAGCGTTCCTGGGTCAACATTAATATACGGATCGAATTTTTGAATAGTCGTTCTGTACCCTCTTGCTTGTAATAATTTCGCCAATGATGCCGCTATAATTCCTTTTCCTAATGAAGAAGTCACACCGCCAGTAACAAAAATATATTTCGTTTGATTCATTCTGTTGTTGTTTGTAAAGTAGTTGTGTAAAAAAACGTGGCAAAAGTACAAATTTAATTGGAATACTTACCTGCTTGAAACGGTAGTTTTTTAGAATTTAACCACAATAAAAAAGACACCTCGGAATTTAGAATACTAGCTAAAGTATTGCTCTAATTACCAAAGTGTCGCTTTTATGGTTTAGGGTATTTCTTTTTTATGTTCCGAATTAAATCTTCTAATCCATTGGCTTTTAACTCATAAATTAATTGTAGTTGCTCACCCAAAACACCTTTGGGAAAGCCTTTGTTTCTGTACCAAACGATATAATATTCTGGGATATCAATAAGATACCAACCTTCATATTTCCCAAAAGGCATTTTAGTGTGTGCCAATTGAATCAAGTTTTTTTGATTTTGATCCAAAATAATAATTAATTGGCTTGCTTAATCGTCATATCCGAATCGTAATACAAGATATAAACGCCTTTATTCGTATAACCGCCATCTTCTTTTTTGTAGTATTCAAAACGATTTTCTACTTGTTCTGTAGCAGCACTTTCTATGGTTTCTTGAAACGTTTTGTCCTGAGCCATTCGCATTAGTGTATCAAACGTTAGGTCAAAACCTCTTGTTGCAAATGAACTCGGGTATACTTTGTTTTCTTTGCGGTATTTTTGCTCAAAAATTCTTGCCTCGCCTGATTCATTCTCACGAGTTACCGATGGATACATCAATTTTAATTTGATCAGATTTGCAAATGAAATTTCGTCTGTATCCAAAGTAGGGTTATTTTCTAAAGTTACTAATTGTACTTTGTAAGTTTTCATTACAGACAACAAAGTAGCTATAGTTGATTTGATCATCATGGTGCTACCTGTTTCTAAAATGACATAATTCAATTTATCCTTATCTAACAAACCTTTCAAAGCTTCAACATTTAAACCACCTGCAGGGGTAAGTGGTGCAATTTTTACCTCTTTTTGGAATTGGCTAAAATAATTTCTTGCGGATTCTTTTTTCTTATCCACAACCGCAATTATATTACCCTCCTTGCTTTTCATAAAATCAAAAGCCGTATTTTTAATTACATCTGCAGAAACAATGGATTGATATAAATTCGGAAATGCTATCCCCGTCTCTTTTGATAATGGCGAAATCACCGCAACATCAGTTCCACTAAGCAATTCAGCTGTTTTCTCAACATTATTTTGATAAAACGGACCGATAACTACTTGTGCATTTTCAATATTATTATTTTTGATTAATGAAGGAACCTGAGAACTCATTTTGGTCTCTTGAGAATCAAAAACCTGAACATCTACATCAATTCCTAATTGCTTCGCAGAATCTATAGCAATCAAAGCACCTGAGTAAAAATCCAAAGTCATATTCAAAAACTTATCTTTCCTTAAACGTTCAACTGTTGAGTTAACGGTATCACTTTCAATTTTTGCGATATTGAAAGGCAACAACAAAACGAGCTTTTTTTTGTCAGCGGCATTTTGCTTACTCAATTGAGTAATGCCTTTTTTAGCTTCTGGTTGCGCCATCAGTTTTATAGCTGCTGGCAACTTAATCACCTTTCCTTCTTGAACGCCATTTTTTAATTCAGGATTTAAAGCTATTAACTCTTCTTGCGACAAACCTGAAGTTTTCGTCAAACTATACAAGGTTTCTTTTGATTTTATTGTATAATTTTGAAAATTGGCCACAACTGCCTTTTTTACAGCAGTTGCAGTAAGTTCTTTTTTGTCTGCATTTACAAGAATCTCTTTGGTTTCTTTTGGACGATTTCCTTTAATCAACAAATTGAAACCAACAGGTAGATTTGCAACAATTTCTGGATTTTTTTTCTCTAATTCTTCAATAGTAATATTGTATTTCTTAGCAATCGAAAACTTAGTTTCTTGAGGTTGTACCAAATGAAAAACAGGAGTTACCGTTTTTGGAGCAGCAGTTGCTGTAGTAGTTTTCATCACAGCTCCACTTGGAATAACAAGTGTTTGCCCAATTTGCAGACCGTCTTTTTCTAAAAAAGGATTCGCTTTGAATAATGCCGCTTCGGTAACATTATACTTTTTTTGGATTCCGAATAAAGTCTCTTTTGGTGCTACCTCGTGCGTTACTTTTTTAGAAACAACCGTTGAGCTAGTTACTGTTTTAGACTGAACTTTAGCTCCTGCTTTAGGGATTAACAAAACCGTATTTTGGCTAATTCCTGCTTGGGCATCTGGATTTAATTGATAGATATCGTAGGGACTTACTTTGTACTTTTGAGCGATTTGCGCTATGGTTTCACCTTTAGCAACTTTATGAGTGGTTGCTTTGTCTTGAGCAAACAAACTACCTATAAAAAACAACCCACAAAACCAAATCTTACTATAATATTGCATCCGAATAAATTATAAATTAGTACCGTTCAAAGATAGCAAAACGGTATCAAATTTTATTCCAAAATCTGATACCGTTTTCGTATTAATTATTGTAATTCCTCTTGAAAAAGAAACTTGACAACTTATTTTATTCCCACTCGATTGTGGCTGGCGGTTTCGAACTAATATCGTAAACCACACGATTTACACCTTTTACTTTATTAATGATATCGTTAGACACTTTCATCAAAAACTCATAAGGTAGGTGAACCCAATCCGCAGTCATACCATCGGTAGATTCAACCGCTCTAAGCGCTACTACTTTTTCGTAAGTACGCTCATCGCCCATCACACCAACACTATTTACAGGCAACAAAATAGCACCTGCTTGCCAAACTTTGTCATATAGACCCCAAGATTTTAAACCATCAATAAAAACAGCATCTACATCTTGAAGAATTCTAACTTTTTCTGGAGTAATATCTCCTAGAATACGAATAGACAAACCTGGTCCAGGGAAAGGATGTCTTCCTAATAATTCTGGATCAATTCCTAAAGTAGCACCTACTCGACGTACTTCGTCTTTGAAAAGCATACGCAGAGGCTCTACAATTTTCAGTTTCATATAATCTGGTAAACCACCCACATTATGATGCGATTTGATAGTTGCAGAAGGTCCTTTTACAGAAACTGACTCAATTACATCAGGATAAATTGTTCCTTGCGCTAACCAAGTAACATCTTCTATTTTGTGTGACTCATCATCAAAAACTTCAATAAAAGCATTTCCGATGGCTTTTCTTTTTTGTTCAGGATCTGTAATTCCAGCTAGTGCATCATAAAAACGTTGCGAAGCATCCACTCCTTTTACATTTAGTCCCATACCTTCGTATTGGTCTAGAACGCTTTGGAACTCGTTTTTACGAAGCAAGCCGTTATTTACAAAAATGCAGTATAAATTTTTACCAATTGCTTTATTCAATAATACCGCAGCTACAGTAGAATCTACTCCACCAGAAAGACCAAGAACCACTTTGTCATTTCCGATTTTCTCTTTCATTTCAGCTACAATTTCTTCTACGAAAGCGTTTGGTGTAAAGTTTTGAGGCACTTCGGCAATTTTTACCAAGAAATTCTCCAACATTTTAGAACCATCTGTGGAGTGAAAAACCTCTGGATGGTATTGAATAGCGTAAGTAGTTTCGCCTTCAATTTTGTAAGCGGCAAATTCTACATCGTGAGTACTTGCTAATTTAACACCGTTGGTTGGTAATGCTTTGATACTATCACTATGGCTCATCCAAACTTGGCTATTCTCAGAAACACCTTCGAAGAAGATTTCATTTTCTTTGATGAAAGACAAATTGGCTCTACCATATTCTCTAGTATTAGAAGCTGCTACTTCTCCACCGCTAAAATGCGCTAAATATTGTGCTCCGTAACATACGGCAAGCATAGGAAGTTTTCCTCTAATTTGAGATAAATCTGGATGTGGCGCATCTTCTGAACGAACAGAAAATGGGCTTCCGCCAAGAATTACTGCTTTGTAAGATGATAAATCACTAGGAAAGTGATTGTAAGGGAAGATTTCGCAGAATATGTTTAATTCTCGAACTCTTCGCGCAATAAGCTGAGTGTATTGCGATCCGAAATCTAAAATAAGTACGTTGTGTTGCATGCGCAAAAATACTTCTAAATTTCGGAATTGAAAAATTGAATTTTGAAAAATTTTTATTTTGTAGAAAAGAATGAAATCTCACTCTTTTACCAAGAGTATAGTTCCCTTAAAACCAGTGGCTAAGTTGTCCCAATAATTTTTGGAAAGCACTTTTTTCTGGTCATCTATGATGATGATTTCGGCAGTATTGCCACCACTGGTTCCCGTATTGAGCGCCTCGAAATCTAGCTTATTAAAGCCTTCACCTAACAAAATCTTGATATCGGTAAACTCTCCACCCAAAAAAATCTGTTCTTTTAATATGGTTGCATTTTGGTATATTCGAAGTAAATCACCATCTACATAAATGTAATCTCGAACTCTTACAATCACATACTTGGACTTAGTATTGATTTGACCAAAATCGAAATTACGACGAAGCAAAGGCATATTATTTTCGTTCAACGTTTTATCGACATCTTTTTGCATCTTTTTTAAGTACTCTTCGCCTACGTTGATAAACTTCTCTTTTGGGAACATATCTACATCATTCGACTTGCTTATTGCAGTAGATGTTTTGTTTGGATTTTCTGGCGAATTAAACACGTTGGGTTGCTCTATTTTGGGCAGCTCGGCGGGCGGAATAACTTTTTTCTTTGGCGCTGCAGGAAATCTAGCTGGCGGAATTGGTTTGAATTTTGGACCAAACTCTGCTTGAGCATTTCCTTTGAATGCCAATACCAAGAATAAAAAAAGGAATAAAAAATGTTTCATTCGCTAAGATGCTTTTGTAATTTCGATTGATTGCAAAGGAAGAATCCTTTTGTGTTTACAAAACTAACTTTTTTCTTATTTTATACTAAGGTATTAGAAATATCTTAACATTTAATAGGTGTTTTACAAGTATGTTATCGATGTTCCAAGAAATATATTAAAAAATGTATACAAAAAGACTCTTTGTTTCCTGCTAGCCCCGGGAGGAGCGGCATCCTTTGCTGCCGGGGTTCGGCGGCAAAGATATAGCGTATCACGGGACGATGATGGCAAAAATGCACTTTGTCAGTGCTCCAAAAAAAACAAATGTAACTTTTATCGTATGGTAATCGTTTTTTTTTTAACGCTGATTGCCTAGTTTTGTTGTTCTATTAATAACCAAAAAGTAATTTTAAATTAGGAAAATGAAAAGACAAAATATATTGACTGGCTCACCGTGGGAGGATAAAATGGGGTACTGTCGTGCAGTTCGTATTGGAAACATTATAGAAGTTTCGGGAACTGTAGCGATAGTTGATGGCGAAAAAGTGAAGGCAAATGATGCGTATGCGCAAACGCTGAACATACTCGAAAGGGTTGAAAAAGTTTTAGAGGATTTGAATGTGGGGATGAAAGATGTGATTAGAACTCGCATTTTTACTACCGATGTTAGCACTTTTGAGGACGTGGCGAGAGCACACTCGACTTTCTTTAAAGAGGTGAAACCTACGACTGGTTTTTATGGCATCAATCAATTGGTCGCGCCAGAATATTTGGTCGAAATTGAATTTACGGCTATTGCTACTGAATAGTGGTTGAAATTTATATTGAATGCTTACATTAGCAACATCATTTGCTTTTGTTTCTCACTATGACTTTTGACGCGATAAAAAATAAAGGGCTTACGCTACTCCAATGGATTTTCGTTTGTGTAGTGGTAGGCTTTTTTTCTGGGTCAGCATCTGCGATTTTTTTGTTGGCTTTAGAAAAAGTTACCCAAATTAGAACGGATAATTTCTGGATTATTGGATTCTTGCCTTTGGGTGGATTTGCTATTGGATTGTTGTACCATTACTATGGAAAATCAGTGGTCAAGGGCAATAATTTAATTTTGGAAGAATACGACACACCGCAACAAACCATACCCTTTAGAATGGCACCTTTGGTTTTGATTACCACATTACTCACGCATCTTTTTGGAGGTTCTGCAGGACGCGAAGGTACAGCGGTACAAATGGGCGCAGCGATTTCGGACGGAATTCAGCGCTGGCTCAAATGGGCTGTTATTGACCGAAAGACTCTATTGGTACTCGGAATCAGTGCGGGTTTTGCTTCTGTTTTTGGAACACCAATTGCGGGAGCGCTTTTTGCTATGGAGGTACTGAGTTTTAAAAAAGTAACTTTAAAAACTGTTTTTTTATCTTTTGCAGTGGCTTACGCGGCTTATTATACTGTAGAATTATGGCCGGTGACGCACACTCACTACAGCATTCCGACTGTGCCTGAATTTTCGCTTGCTACTATTTTTTGGACGGTGTTGGCCAGTATTCTTTTTGGACTAGCCGCACTAGTCTTTTCGCGTTCTACTCACTTTTGGGGTCATTTATTTAACAAAACCATTACTTATGCACCATTTCGCCCTTTGGTTGGCGGATGTATTTTGGCTTTAGTGATTTTTACTTTTTCCGTTCAGCCTTATATTGGTCTAGGAGTACCAGTGATTGTTGACGCTTTTAGTACGGCAAATCCGTGGTATGCTTTTTTATTGAAAATTCTATTTACTGGTTTTACCTTAGGCGCAGGTTTTAAAGGAGGAGAAGTTACGCCTTTGTTTTTTGTAGGGGCTACTTTAGGAAGTGCTTTGTCGCTTGTTGTTCCAATGCCCATTGCGCTTTTGGCAGGAATGGGATTTGTGGCTGTTTTTTCGGGTGCCACGCATACACCTATAGCTTGCACCCTAATGGGAATAGAGCTTTTTGGCTTAGAAAGCAGTATTTATATCGCTTTGGCGTGCGTTATTGCTTATTTTTGCTCGGGAACATTAGGGATTTACAAATCACAAATTGTAAAAGGGCCTAAAGGAATTTTATATGAGAACATTAGAAGGAAACTTCCCTTTAGTTAATATCCCAAATAACTCTTAATGATTTTTACATTAGATAAAAAAATGTAATTTCGCAACTTATGAAATGAACATAACCTCTAATGGAGTTCAACACCTATAACTAAACATTTTGGTCAACAATGAAAAGGCAAAGCAGTTATTTGGTGTTCTTTAAAAAAAATCAAAATTACGAATGACAATACAAGATATTCAAGCCGTTCAAGAGTTATTAGCAACATCAAAAAAAATTGCGGTTATTCCGCACCGAGGTCCAGATGGCGATGCTATGGGTTCTACTTTGGCGCTGTATCATTTTCTGGTCAAGAACAATCACCAACCCGTTGTGATAGCTCCCAATGAATTTCCGGATTTTTTGGCTTGGCTACCGGGTTCTGAAACGGTAGAAGTTTACGAAAAAGAAAGAGAAAAATGTACTGCTATATTAAAGGAAGCGGAACTAATTTTTACTTTGGATTTTAACGCTTTGCACCGTACGGGTGAAATGGAAACGGTTTTACAAACACTTAGCGTTCCATTCATTATGATTGACCATCATCAAAAACCTGATGAATATGCCACTGTGAAGTATTCGGACACACAATTTGGTTCAACTTGCGAAATGATTTACAACTTCATTACCTATCTGGGTCAAAAATCAAGTATTGATAAAACTATTGCAACTTGCATCTACACAGGTATTTTAACCGATTCAGGGTCTTTTCGTTTTCCAAAAACAACAGGAAACACCCATCGTATTGTCGCCGATTTGATTGATTTGGGAGTAGAAAATACTGTTATTCCAACTTTGCTTTTTGATAACAGCTCCTATAATCGTTTGCAACTATTGGGAAGAGCTTTGCAGAATATGCAATTGATTCCTGAGAAACAAACTTCTTATATTACACTTACTCAAGCCGAATTGAATGAATTTCATTTTGTAAAAGGCGACACCGAAGGCATTGTCAATTATGGATTAAGTATCAAAGGAATTGTATTCTCGGCTATTTTTATTGAAAATCAAGAAGAAAAAATCATCAAAATCTCTTTCCGCTCTCAAGGTGATTTTGATGTCAATGAATTTGCTAGAAACCATTTTAATGGCGGAGGTCACATCAATGCAGCTGGAGGAAAATCTGAAGAATCGCTTAGTGCTACCGTAGCTAAATTTGTAGAATTGGTACATCAACTTAATATATAATCGTATGAACAGTATAAAAAACAGTCTTTTAGTCGTTTTATTGGCTTGCTTCCTTTGGAGTTGTGAACAAAACCAAGAAGCCCGAAGACCGCTTTCGCAAGCTTCAGGAAGTTTTATGAAAAAATCAATAGAACGCAATAAGAAATTGGTAGCTTCTGAGGAAGACCGAATTCAAGCTGTCATCAAAAAAAATGCTGGAATAGAATTCTTAGCCTCCAAAAAAGGATATTGGTACCATTTTTCGAAAAGAAATATGCAAGACACTCTTACACCAAAAAAAGGAGATGTTGCTTTTTATGACTACGAAGTAAAAGATTTGAAAGGAAACATTATTTACACTAAGGAAGAAACACAACCTCAAACTTATTACGTAGACAAACAAAACATTATGATGGGGCTAAGAGATGGTATTAAACTAATGCGTAAAAAAGAAACTTTTGTATTCTTATTTCCATCACATATGGGCTATGGCTACCACGGTGACAATAAAAAAATTGGCACTAACATACCTCTATTATGCACCGTAACTTTACGAAATTTTATGCCCGAAGCCGAACTTAAAAAACAAGAAATGCTTAGAGCTAAAGCTTTATTGAAACAACAAACGATTGCAAAAGATACCCTAAATCAATAAAAAACCTAAAATCAATTAACTAAAATGAAAAAAAGAATTGTTCTTGGATTACTAGCCTTAACAAGTTTCTTCTCTTGTAAAAATGAAGAAAAAAACGATTTACCAGATGGTTTATATGCCAAAATTGAAACCAATAAAGGTGATATCATCTTACAACTAGCGTATGATAAAGCTCCTATAACGGTAGCTAATTTTGTAACACTAGCCGAAGGAACTAATGAATTCATTACCGACCCCAATTTGAAAAATCGCCCGTATTATGATGGTTTAAAATTCCACCGCGTTATCGAAGATTTTATGATTCAAACTGGAGATCCTCTTGGAACAGGTTCTGGTGATGCAGGTTACAAATTCAAAGATGAATTTTGTGAGTTTAGATTTGACAAAGGTGGTGTTTTGGCAATGGCCAATAATGGACCAACAACCAATAGCAGTCAATTTTTTATCACGCATTTAGAAACGCCTTGGTTAGACGGAAAACACACTATTTTCGGTCAAGTTGTAGGCAACGGAATGGAAGTGGTTAACCAAATCAAGCAAGGTGACTTTATGAAAAAAGTGACCATCATCAGAAATGGTGAAGCTGCAAAAAAATTCAATGCCGTAAAGACATTCCACGATTATTATATCGTTGAAGCTGAAAATCAGAAAAAATTACAAGCCGAATTAGACGCTTATAATGCAAAATTCAAAGCCGTACAAGACCAAAAAGTAGCCGATTTCAAAGCCTTAAAAGCAAAAGCTACCAAAACCAATACAGGTTTAGAATACGTGATTACTCAAAAAAGTAATGGTAAAAAACCTACTGTTGGAACACCGGTTTATATTCACTATGCTGGATTTTTAGAAAACGGAAGCCTTTTTGATAGTAGCATCGAAAGTGTTTCAAAAACTTTCGGAAAGTTTGATGCCGCTCGTGCCGCTGCCAAACAATACTTACCAATTCCTTTTGAATATGGTAAAAAAGACGGTTTGATTCCTGGATTTATCGAAGGAATTGAAAAATTAAAATTTGGTGAAAAAGCTACCATTTTCATTCCATCTAATTTAGGCTATGGTGCTCAAGGTGTAGGACCAATTCCACCAAATGCTAACATTATTTTCGAAATTGAGTTATTAGAAAAAATATAGTACTTGGTGAATAGTAATTAGTGATTAGCTATTACTAAGCACTATTTACAACAGCTAAGGACTATGGACTAAAAACTAAGAACTAAGTACTGAGTACCTATTAAAAAAAACATCAAAAACAAATGAAATCAAAATTGCTTTTTTTATTATTCTTCGGGATAGTAAGCATCAATGCACAAGTAAAAAAAGTAGCCACTCCTGCTAAAAAACCAGCAGCAAAAAGCGCTATTAATCCAACAAAAGTAGCCTCTGGAGAAGGGTTATTTGCCAACATCGAAACCAACAAAGGAACAATAGTTTTGGCACTTGAGTTTCAAAAAACTCCGGTTACTGTAGCTAATTTTGTAAGTTTGGCAGAAGGAACTAACCCTTATGTAAACAAAGAAAAACTAAAAGGAAAACCATTTTATGATGGATTAAAATTCCACCGTGTCATCAAAGACTTTATGATTCAGGGTGGTGACCCAGAAGGTAATGGTTCTGGTGACCCAGGATACAAATTCAAAGACGAATTTACCGATTTGAAACACGATAAAGGCGGTATTTTATCTATGGCTAATTCTGGTCCCGCTACCAACGGAAGCCAATTCTTTATTACACACAAAGACACGCCTTGGCTAGACGGAAAACACACTGTGTTTGGTCACGTTACTGAAGGAATGAATGTAGTAAATGCCATTGAACAAAACGATGTAATTACTAAGGTTACCATTACACGCAAAGGCGCTTTGGCTAAAAAATTCAATGCAACCAAAGTTTTCACAGACTATTATGCCAATAAAGCAGAGGATGCCAAAAAGCAAGCCGCTATTGATGCCGAAAATAAAGCCAAAAAAGCCGCTTTAGAAGCCGAAGCCAAAAAAGCCTATGAAGCAAAATTTGGTCCAGTTATAAAAGCTAAAGCCGATTACATTAGCTCAGTTAGAGCATCAGGAACAAAAACTCCTTCAGGTGTAATTTATCAGGTTATTCAAAAAGGAAGCGATGTAAAACCTGTTGATGGGTCGACCATTTACTTTCACTACGCCGGTTATTTTGAAGATGGAAATATGTTTGACAGTAGCTACGAAGAGGTGAACAAAGCCTACGGAAAATTCGATGCGAACCGCGCCGCTCAAAATGGCTACCAACCTTTCCCGTTCGTAGCTGGTAAAAAAGAAGGTATGATTCCTGGATTTATTGAAGCGTTAAGCTTGTTACATTTAGGAGAAAAAATGATTGCTATTATGCCATCTAATTTGTGCTATGGCGAAAGAGGTGCTGGCGGAGTAATTCCACCCAATGCCAATCTCGTATTCGAATTAGAAATCATGGATAAAAAACCAGAAACAAAGTAATTCTTTTTGGAACTAAATAAAAAAACCGATAACAAGTAAAATGTTATCGGTTTTTTTATGCTTTAGGAAAGCTTATTTCTTTCCAAATTTCCAGTCAAATTCGTCTTTTTGATTGATAATTGCACCTATCTCAAATTTTACTACTTCTTCAAATTCGGTTTGTAAAATAAACCAATTCTCTTCGTTGAAGTAATTTTCAAACGTATCAAATTCTTCTTGTGTAAATTTGGTTATTCCTTTTGCAGCCAACTCTTTTTTAACCGATGCAATTGGTTTATCAATAATCAAATTACCAAACAACTCTAATTTTGGACTCGAAGCCACGATATATCCTAATCTCAAGTCTTCTTCTTGATAAAAAGTCAAACGCATTTTCAATTTGTTGTAAACCAAAATCACGTTATCATCTTCGTCTTTGTAATTGCGGTCTGGCTTACCATAAATGGCGGTCACATCATTTTGTTTCATCCCGAACAAAAGCTGCTCAATCCCGCTTTTTAAATTTATTTTCATATGAAAGTGTGTTTAAATTGTATAACTAAAGCGCAAAGGTATTTCCATTTTTTGGGATAACCACCCAATTCCAAAAAATAATATCGAAACATTATTTTATATCAGGAGCAGATACAAAAGGCTTTATCAGGCTACATCGTCCCGCTTTCCGTTACAATCTTTGCTGCCGAACCCCGGCATCAAAGGATTTCCACTGCAATCGGGGCTAAAGAGAAACATCGTACCTTTTTGGAAAGAGACTACAATTGCTTTTCCAAATTCATTTTTACCTTATCAAACCACTCGTCCTTCAAAATACTCAAAATAATACTATCTCTTCGTATTTCGGGAGTATGCGTAGGCATATGATTTCTCAAAATACCTTCCACCGTGCAACCAATACGCTTCATCGCAGCAATACTGCGTTGGTTATTGGCATCGGCTCTAAATTCTACGCGCTCCATACCTAAAGTCTCGAAAGCAAAACGAAGCAACAAATATTTGCAATGCTTGTTGAGTCCGGTTCCTCTAAAATCTTTACCATACCAAGTGTAGCCCAATTGCAGCGTTTTGAATTCAAAATTGATGTCATAAAAACGTGTGCTTCCAGCATATTTTTCCGATTGTTTATCGTAAATAATAAAAGGAAATTCTTTCCCATTTTCCTTCGCTTTTAAAGCTAATCGAATGTATTTTTCAAGATTGGCTAAACCATCGGCTTTCACTAACGAGAATTCCCAAGTTTCAGGTTCTTGCAAAGAAATATCCATAAGGTATTTAGTATCAGTAGCTTCTAGAGGACGCAACAACACTCGCTCATCTTCTAGAAGAATTTCAGAAAACAAATCAAAGTTCATAAAGCAATTTTTATAATTGATAAAGATAAAAAAGACCTTTTCTTTCCTACAAAAGAAACACTTTTTATTATTGCAAAAGCCAATAAATTAATAGTTAGCTTATAAATTAAATCCTTAAATTCGTTTCATATATGTATATTTTTTTTAGAGTTCATTTATGTATCGTCTTTTACTTATTGATGTTTGTTTGCAACAAAACTGTTGTCAATGGCGATTTCATAGTAAAATAATCAAAGCAATTTTCTTTTATGAAACCAAAAATGTTCGCTCTTTTATTGGCTTGTTTCCTAAGTCAATTTTATGTTCAAGCTCAAACCAAATCCAACACCGAATTTGATGTCCCGTTTGAAGAATACACCTTGCCCAATGGCCTTCGTGTTATTCTGCACGTTGACAAATCAGATCCTGTAGTAGCTGTAGCCTTGACTACTCATGTGGGATCCGCAAGAGAAATTCAAGGAAGAACCGGTTTTGCACATTTGTTTGAACATTTGTTATTCTTAGAATCTGAGAATTTAGGCAAAGGCGGCTTAGATAAAATGAGTGCACGAATTGGTGGTGAGGGTGCTAACGGTTCCACTAGTCGAGACCGAACCAATTATTACCAGACCGTACCCAAAGACGCTTTGGAGAAAATGATTTGGGCCGAAGCAGATAAACTAGGCTTTTTTATCAATACCGTAACCGAACCTGTTTTAGCCAAAGAAAAACAAGTGGTAAAAAACGAAAAACGTCAAAGCTATGACAATCGTCCCTACGGAAACAACCCAGCAGTTATTAATAAAAATTTATATCCTGCAAACCATCCATACAATTGGGAAGTAATTGGTTCTTTGGAAGATTTACAAAATGCCACACTCGATGACGTCAAAAATTTCTACAACAAATGGTATGTTCCCAACAATGTAATCTTGACCATTGCCGGTGATTTTGAACCCAAACAAGCCAAACAATGGATAGAGAAATACTTTGGTGAAATCAAAAGAGGACCTGCTGTTCCTGAAATGGAAAAGCAAGAAGTAAGACTTACCGAAACCAAAAAACGCTATTTTGAAGATAATTTTGCTCGAGTTCCTCAATTAACCCTTGCTTGGCCAACTGTATACGAATACCATCCTGATAGCTACGCGTTGGAAGTACTTGCTTCGTATTTATCCAAAGGAAAAAAAGCGCCTTTGTATCGTTCTTTAGTAGAAAATAAAAAAGTAACTGATGACGTAAGAATTTACCAATACAATTCAGAAATAGCAGGACAATACATGCTTACTGTAAGAGCATTTGATAAAACCGATTTAAATCTTGTAATGGAAGGCATCGAAGAAGGATTCGCTCTTTTTGAAAAAGAAGGTATTGCTCAAGAGGATTTAAACCGAATCAAAGCCAAACAAGAAACGGATTTTTATTCTGGTTTATCGAGTGTTTTAGGCAAAGGATTTCAGTTGGCACAATACGCCATTTACACCGACTCCCCTTCTTACATCAAGGAAGACATTGAGAGAATACAAGGAGTTACTGTTGATGATGTTATACGAGTTTACGAAAAATATATTAAAGGAAAACATTTTGTAGCTTCAAGTTTTGTTCCCAAAAATCAGACAAACTTGATATTGAAAAATTCGGTAGCAGAAAACATAGTCGAAGAGAAAATTATTGCTGGCAACGAAGCAGAATTTGATGCCAATGTAACCGCAACCTACCCAAAAACGCCTTCAAGTTTTGACCGTAGCATCGAACCTCCTTATGGAGATGCACCAACAGTAAAAACGCCAGCCGTATGGAAACAAAGACTTTCATCTGGCTTAAATATATATGGAATTGAAAACAATGAAGTTCCTTTAATAACTTTTAATCTACAAATAAAAGGAGGGCTTTTATTAGAAAAGAAAAACAAAATTGGGGTATCAAATCTATTGGCTAGTTTGCTTACCAAAGGAACCCAAAACAAAACTACAGAAGAATTAGAAAATGCTATTGAAATCTTGGGGGCTTCTATCCGAGTGGATGCTGCAGATAATGCGATTGTGGTTTCGGGATCTTGTTTGTCCAAAAACTATGACAAAACTATGGAATTGGTTCAAGAGATTATTACTCAACCTCGCTGGGATACAAGTGAATTTGATTTGATTAAAAAAAGTACACTAAACCAAATTAACCAACAAAAAGCGGACCCAAGTAGTATTGCAAGAAACGAATTTAGAAAACTACTTTATGGTCCAGAAAGTCAGTTATACACTGTTTTGATTGGTACTGAAGAAACAGTAAACAACATCACTTTAGAAGATCTAAAAAAATATTATGCTGAAAATTTTTCGGCCTCAGTAACCAATTATCAGATTGTGGGAGCTGTAAAAAAAGCACAAGTTATAAATGCCATCGAACGCTTGAATAAAAATTGGAATGCCCAAAAAGTAGTCATTCCAATACCAGTAATTACGAATAAAAAAACAAAATCAACACTTTATTTTTATGATGTTCCTGGAGCAAAACAATCGGTTTTACGTATTGGTTCCATTGCATTGGCTGCAACAGATCCAGAGTATCATTTGGTAGATGTGATGAATTTTCGCTTGGGTGGCGGTGGATTTGCATCACAACTTACCCAACAATTGCGTGAAGAAAAAGGATATACCTATGGAATTACGTCTAACTTCATAGGGAATACTTATAAAGGAGCTTTTGTAATTACGAGTAGCGTGCGCTCCAACATTACTTTTGAAGCCGTTTCATTGATAAAAAATATTGTGGCTGACTATGGAAAAAACTTCTCCGAATCTGATTTGGAAATCACCAAAGGTTATTTGATTAAAAGTAATGCCAGAGCTTTTGAAACCTTGGACGCAAAACTTTATATGCTAAACGATATTTGTAATTATAACTATCCGAACGATTATGTAAAACAACAAGAAACAGAAACTAAAAACGTGACGGTAGCTGATATAAAGAAACTAGCCGATAAATACCTTAATGCAAATGAAATGATATATCTAATTGTAGGTGATGCCGCAACACAATTAGAAAAATTAGAGCAAATTGGTTTTGGAAAACCAGTACTCTTGAATCCTAAACAATAAAAGTTATTTCATTAGGTACGGTATTTAGCCCAGACCGAAGTGGAAAGCCCGGAGCAAAAAAAATTGATTTTTCTTGTTCTAAAAGAGCGACTAACAGAAGCTCCTTTTAGAATGTAGAAAAATCATTTTTTTTGTGAGGACTTGTAACGGAGCGCTGGAAATAGCTCCTAAAAATTATTCGTTGAACTCGTCGTAGCGAACGGGAACTTGAGGGTCGTATACTGGACATTTGAACTCTTCGAGCGTGTCGGCCAATAGATTCATCGTTTTTCCATCGGTGCCGGAGCAGTCGATTTGAATGCTTTGCGGTGTAGTTTTGACCTGAAAAGCACCTTTGCCTTTGGTGTTTTTCCAACTATTGTCGTCTACTTTTTCCCAAGTAGCGAAAACGCTATTCAACCGATTTAAAATAACCTCAACCGGTAAATCTTCTAAACCCTCAACAATTTCTTGTTCGACCAAGGCTTCGTAAACCAAATGATGATTCAGGTAAATACCCTCTTGATAGCGCCAAAAAAGTAGTTCGTACATAGGGAAAAGGGGTTAGGGTTTAAGATTGTTTAAAATGGTTTAAAAGTTTAAGGTTTAAGGTTGTTTAAAAGATGTAATCGTCAGTTGCTTAAACCATTTTAAACTTTTAAACAATTTAGTATTCGAAAGTACCGTATTCGCTGTTGATGGTTAGTTTTTTGGCATCCGAAGCTTCTACTCTACCTACAATTTTCGCATCGACATTAAACGATTTTGAAATCGCAATAATGTCTTGTGCAATAGCTTCTGGAACGTACAACTCCATTCGGTGTCCGCAATTGAATACTTGATACATCTCTTTCCAATCGGTTTTGGATTGCTCTTGAATCAGTTGAAACAAAGGTGGCACTGGGAATAAATTGTCTTTTATAATGTGTAAATTATTGACAAAATGCAAGATTTTAGTTTGTGCTCCTCCACTACAGTGTACCATTCCGTGTACTTCGTTAGCAGAATATTTATCTAAAATAGCCTTAATAATTGGCGCATACGTTCTGGTTGGCGATAAGACCAATTTACCCGCATCGATAGGTGAATTTTCTACTGCATCAGTCAATTTTACTTGCCCAGAATAAATCAATTCTGAAGGAACAGCGGCATCGAAACTCTCAGGATATTTGGCTGCTAAGTATTTCTCGAAAACGTCGTGACGGGCAGAAGTCAATCCGTTACTTCCCATTCCTCCGTTGTATTCTTTTTCATAAGTGGCTTGACCAAAAGATGCCAAACCAACAATAACATCGCCGGCTTGAATATTGGCGTTGTCAATTACATCGGCACGTTTCATACGAGCGGTAACCGTAGAATCTACAATGATGGTACGAACTAAATCACCTACATCGGCCGTTTCGCCACCAGTAGAATGAATAGTCACTCCAAAAGTAGCCAGTTCCTGAATTAATTCTTCTGTACCGTTAATGATTGCCGAGATAACTTCAGCAGGAATTAGATTTTTATTCCTTCCGATAGTAGAAGAAAGTAAAATATTGTCGGTAGCTCCTACACACAACAAATCATCAATATTCATAATTAATGCATCTTGTGCAATGCCTTTCCAAACCGAGATATCCCCAGTTTCTTTCCAATACATGTAGGCCAATGAGGATTTTGTTCCAGCACCATCGGCATGCATGATCAAACAATAGTCTTGATCTTGGGTTAAATAATCGGGTACAATTTTACAGAATGCTTGAGGAAATAAACCTTTGTCTATATTTTTAATAGCATTATGCACATCTTCTTTGGATGCCGAAACACCGCGTTGTGCATATCTTTTAGAAGTATCTGAACTCATGAAATTAGTTTGTGTTGATGTGGTGCAAAGATAACCAGTTTTTTTAAATTCTTGGTTTAAACCAGAGGTTGCGACATAAAAAAACCGATAGATTCTAAAATCATATCGGTTTTAAAAACAAAACTAAAAAATGAAGTGGTATTTATTTCCAATCAGGCATAGATGCACCTGAAAATAAGGTTGTCCTTGAATCCGAATCAGACAAATTAACTTTCTGTATGTTTTTTGAAGAGATTCCATCATTTGAAGTATTCACAAAAATAACTTCAGCTTGATTAGGTGAGAATCTCACATCTAAATCGTTAAAACCAGAAAGCTTTTTAGACGCAATTTCTTGGGTTGTTTTGGTTATTGTGTTAAATATAAACATTCTAGAATCCAAAGATCTGTACTCAAGATTTTGAAACCCGCTTACATCTCGCGAATAAACAATACTACTTTTATCAAAACTAATATCTAATCCGCTGTATGCACCACTCATTCCAGTGGAAACGGTGTACTGAAAAGTCCCAGAAATAGATATAACGTAAACTTCGACATCATAACCAATATTATTATTTACTTTTAAAACAATAGAACTGCCATCATTACTCCAAACACATTCTGAAATAAATTTGCCATTTGGTGTTTGGTAAATTTGAGATAAGCCAGTTCCATCAGCATTAATCTTATAAAGTTTATCAAAATTTGGATAAATCAATTGACTTCCAGTTGTATTCCAGCTATAGCCTACATGTTCCATATTAAAACCTGCTATAGGAACAGTATTTGTTATTTTCTTAATTGATGACCCGTCGGTATTCATGGTGTATATATGATTTTGAGAACCATCAGAACTTATATAAGCAATTTTTCCCGAATTATTATTTCTTCTTGGGCGATAACAATTGCTATTTGAGGAAGAAATTTGTAGTTGACCTCCTAAATCATTGGCAGTAAAAATCACATTATTTGAATTAATTTTCTTAACAAATAAATATCTACCATCTGGAAATGGGAGTGTTGTAAATGAAAAAATCACACTATTCACTGGTGAATTAATACCATCAGAAACAGAAACTTGCCAAAAATATTTAGTATTATAACTTAAATTAGATAAGTCTAAGCTTGCTGTTTTCAAATCAGTATAAGTTATTGTAGCATCAGTAGCAGCATTTTTTAAAGTAACCGAGTAAGTCAAAGGATCTTTATCTATATCGGTGGCACTCCAAGTTAAATTTAAGTTTATAGATTGATTGGATGCATTATCTATAGGAGAAGATAAAACAGGAACAGTTGGAGGCTTATTATTAGTTGTAGAGGTTTCTAATTCAAAAACAACTTGACCTGTAGTATTTATAACAACATTTATAGGTTCAAATTTAGCCAAAAAGCCATCTTTTTGAGCTTGTACAGAATACTCCCCTGTTGGCACATCAACAATTGTAAAGTAACCCTCTTCATCTGTAAAAATTGTACTAGTAGTAGGACTAGTGGTAATCTTAGCATTTTCTATAGGTTCAAAATTAACTTTATCGACAACTCGACCTTTAATGGTTCCAAAACCTGTATCTTCAATTTGTTCCTCATTACAAGACAAAAGAATTATTACAAAAAATACGGTTAAGAATTTAACATATTTCATAGACTATAATTTTCAAAGATTAAAAACAACTTAAACGATAATTACTATTTGTTAAATTTTAGTTTCTTTGGAAAATAATAAGTAATCCCTAAACCAAAACGCCAATAAAAATCATCTCTAATACCATTCTTTATATAATCAAGATTATCCGTAAAAGTTATATTGTATTCTCCAAAAATTTTAACTCCAAAATTATTTGTGAGTAGATATTCTAATCCGCCTCCAAATTGAGTTTTAGCATGTACGTTTTCTAATTTTGAGTTAAAACCTGTTCCTGTTCCTATATAAAGATAAGGGCTAACAAAATTATAGGGAAGTACTAAAAATTCTAAGTTTGCATCAAGAGTAGCATAGCCAACATCAAGCTTATCTTTGTTACCAAGTCTGAATACATTGGTTGAAGCACTAACACTTAAATGAGGGGTAAAATAAAATTTCATGGCTCCTCTACCGTAAGGTTTAACTACTGGATTTGCATAATCTCCATCCATTAAGCTAACTCCTCCAGCAGCTTCAATACCAAATCTTCCTCTTTTTCTATTTCTTTCTTTAGCGTAAAGTAATTCTTCATCAGCAATTGTTTTTTGATTCTCAAAATTTGAAATAAGGTCATCAACTACTTTTTTAGGAGCTTTGGATTCCCATAATTTATCTTTCAACCCTTCAATTACAATTGTCTCTACTGCTTTTTCTATGGCCTCTGTAACGGCCAATTGCATGGGCTCATTTCTGGTAAATCCTGTTTCAACCTCTAATAATCTTTTGATATTTACATATTTGAATAAATTAGCATCTACGGATTGGGATAAAATTGTTTTTGAAATATATACCGTGTTTAAGATTTTCCCATTAGAAGTAGAAACTAATCTCAAGTAGACTGTAACACGATCTTGCTTGTATCGAACAGATCCGCCAGTGCCAAAGTATCTAGCACCAAATCCGCCAGTGAGAATATTTGAATCATAAGAAATGATTCCTCCCTCTAAAAGTACCCCTGCAAAAAGAAGTGGGGTAAGGGTTTGTTTAGAATTAGGATTAAACTCTTCTCTAGTAGATCTAATAATATTACGTTCATTTAAAAGGTTTCCAAGGTTTTCTCTTTCAATTGGTGTAAACCATTTAGAATCTTCAAGAGCATTTATCAATATAGAAGTAGCACCCTGCGTTACTGCGGTACTAAAGGAACTTCCGTTTTCGGTAGGTTTGTACTGTCCTGTTTGATCTTTAAATTTATACACTCCAACTACTATCGGTTCTTTTGGTGGAGGCAAATTCTTAAGATTTATGGTTGCTGCAGTATTTTCACCAAAATTAGCATTTTGAATACCAACTGGCTGATCTAGGTATGCTTTACAGCTTGATAATATTAATAAAATAACAAAATAGGTAAATTTGAGGTGCTTCATTGTCTAGCTCTTTGGTATTAAAACTATAGTTTGCTCTCCTGTTGATGTATTTAATATTTTAACTGACAATCCTTCTAAAGTTGTAGTCACATCAACTGCTAAATTTCCGAACACATAAGAACCAGGTTTTAGTCCATCATTACCAAATTGAAGGTTTAAAGCTAAGCTGCTAATTCTACTAAGAATTTGACTGTTTAGATTTTCTTTAAATCGTTCAAGCTCTGTTAACGTTTTACTATTAGGATCTCTTTCTTTTAATTTATTCTGAGCTTCTGCTGAACTTAATAACCATTGATAATTAAATGTGTCCCCACCAAAAGCTGGATTAATTGGTTTGTAAACCAAATCTTGACAAAACATTGCATTATAGGTTAAAAAGAAAAAACAGCTAATAAATAATCTCATAATAATAAATTAATATTGTGTTATAAATTTCTCTTGCTTTATTAGATTTTTAAAATACGTTAGAACCTCATCAGCCACATAACTGGCCATCTCTTTCAAAAAATCTTCATCTGGCTGAGTAATAAACTCCGCAATAGAGTTGTCATCTACACTAACAATTATCCTACTGGTTCTCCCAAATGATAGCTCTTCTTGTATTTTGACAATTTTTGAAGTACGTATTTTTAAATTGTTATAGGCATTAAAGAAAAACTCGTAAAATTCAGCTCCAAACTTCGTTTTTGTATCGTTAGATACTATTGCTATGGGCAATATACCATCTGGCACTTGTTTATTTTCTTGCTTTTGAGTCATTTGTTTTTGAAATACGACTCTATCCTTCCCAACTAACTTTAAATTATCATCGTATATCAATAATAAAATAATAATATCATCATCATCATTGAAGTTAACTTGCACCTTGGAAAGGTTAATTTTTTGGTTTCCTTTTAATATTACTCTACCTTCTTGATTGGTATTATTGTTGTTTTTCGAAACATTATTAGTTTTGAATACGGTTAACTTATAAGAAAAACTTTTATTGAACCCCTCAAAGTTTTCAAGAGTAGGCTCTACCATAAGTATGTTTTCTACAACTTTAATTTCAATTTTAGGCTTTATAGTTAAATCATCAGCATTTTGTGCTAATCCAGAAGAAAAGCAACAAAGAGTAATGAACTTTATAATTAAATATCTATTCATGATGAATTGATTATTTTAATTCTAAAAAAACAAATTAGTTGAGGCTAATTACTGAAACAGTTCTAGATGAACCAATTTGTTGAATTGTCATGTCCTTTGAAATTGAATTAAGACCTGTACTCAAAATGTTTAAGTTAGATCCTTTCTGAAAAAATCTTTGATTAGTATCACTATTTTTATTTTTGCCAAAATCAATAATAACATTATTACTCCCATTTTGCTCAACAAACATATTTATGGTTTTTGCATCTTTATATGAGTAAATAAAATTATTTCTTCCATCTTGGATAACATTTGTAATTGAGGAAACTTCTGCATTTTTAATAATTGTAGCATCATTAAAACTCCCAATCTGAATAATTGCTACTTGATTATCTACATTCTTTGCTTTAAAACTTGTTTCTTCTTGAGATTTTAAAAACAAAGACTTATTCTTCTGACTGGAAGTCATGAATAATTCATCTTCTTTAGACTGGGAAAATAACACGTGGCTAACACCCAAAATAAGTAGCATTAAAAAACAGCATTGTATCGAATTTACTTTTGCTTTCATTTTCAAATTTTATAAAAAGAGAGTTGGATTTACCAACTCTCTTTATTAGTTCTATTTTTTTTTTAGTTTTGTGTAACCGAACTAGTATTTGAATTACCATTTTGTAAAACAGTACTTACGTGGTTGTTTCCTGATTGAAACAAAGTAGATTTATTTGAATTTCCTACTTGTAATACATACTCTTTATTACCATTACCTTCTTGTGTAGATTTCAAAATGTTAAAATCACCATATTGAAAGCCATACGATTTATTTCCATCACCAATTTGAACTTGCTCAGATTTGTTTTTGTAACCTCCTTGTGAAACATAAGCAGTATTACTGTTACCGTCTTGAGTTTGCTCTGCTACATTAAATCCGTGATCCAACACTGGGTGACCACCAACTGGACTAACACCTACAAAAGATGAAGGAATATCTCCTCCCAATACATCGCTTGGATGTTGATTACCAGTAGATCCTTGGTCAATAGTAGCTTTATTACCATTGCCTGTTTGGGTTTGTTTCGCCCAATCATTCCCAAGAATTGCATTACCTCCTACAATTTGATCTTGCCAAATAGTTGCTGTATTTGAATCACCCAATTGAACTTGGTAAGCTTTGTTATCTGTATTACTTTGAGAAATAAACCCAGCGTTTCCAACTCCATCTTGCATTTGATCAGCTAAATTACCAGTTGCTAAGAACGTTGAAGGATTGATCCCTTGAAAAATCTCAGCTTTATTTTTGTTTGAACCAGCTGATGCTACTGCAGCTGATGCTGAACCATTATTGCTAGAATATTGTTCTTGTTTAGCAGTATTTCCGTTACCATTTTGTTTAACAGTTGCATAATTGTTGTCATATCTTTGCTTTTGAGTAGAGCTATTACCGTCACCTTTTTGGTTAGCATATGCAAAGTTATTTTCAGCAAATCCAACTCCTTGATTAATTTTAGCTTCATTGCCATTACCATTTTGAACTACCTTAGCCTTATTACCATCTCCATTTTGTTTAATGTCTGATGTATTCTTCATACCAGCTACGTCTGATGTTTGTAAAACTTCAGCATCGTTGTTTAAGGCTGTTGTAACACTACCTGTAGTCTTTTGACTAATCGTGGATTTATTTTTTCCAGTTTGTGTGACAGCTGCGGTATCACTATTACCTGTCTGAGAAACGGTACTTGTGTTCTGACCATAACTTAAACTCATTGCTAGCAATCCGAAGATGCTTAAAACTACTTTTTTCATAATAAATATATTTAATTGGTTATTAATACAATTTCTTATGTAGGTTTTTAAAAGTAATTAGGGCATTTACTTTTTAGAAATAAACATTATTAATTGTTAAACAAATAAATTTTGTTTATTTACAAAGCCAAAGATAGAATGGTTTTAATATACTTCAAAAAAGTAAAATACTGTATTTTAAGCATTTAACAAACTTTTCGATGAAATGTAAATCTTGTCCGACCAACTACAATTTCAAGAAAAAAACACGTAGGTAAAATATTATAAAAAAAATCTTTGCTGTTTTACAAAAAAAAAAGGGAACCATAATTAGGTTCCCTTTAGATGTAACTTTCAATATTTATTACTTAATAAATAATAATTCTCTGTATTTGGTTAAAGTCCATAATTCATTATCAACAAGTAACTCAAGTTTATCACAGTGGTTACGAATTTCCTCAAAATAAGGTTTTACTTTATTACAGTATGCCTCAGCCATTTCTTGTGCACTCGTTAGGCTGTTAGCAACTTTTCTTTCGTTAGTCATCAAAGCAACTTTTGAATTGATTCCTTCGATGTGACCTGAGATTTGTTTAATCAAAATGATTTGTTCTTTTGCTATATTTTCGTATTCTGATCCAAAAATATCTTTTAATCCTTTTACATTTTCTATCAAAGTATTTTGGTAACGAATTGCTGTCGGAATTACGTGATTCTTAGAAATATCCCCTAAAACACGTCCCTCTATCTGAATTTTCTTTGTATACTCTTCTAATTCAATTTCATAGCGAGCTTCAACCTCTACATGATTCATAATACCTAACTCTGAAAATAAATCTAAAGCTTTTTTAGATGCTCTAGCTTTTAGTGCCTCAGGTGTCGTTTTGAAATTACTCAATCCTCTTTTTGCTGCTTCATTAGCCCATGCTTCACTGTAGCCATCTCCTTCAAAAAGAATCTTTTTAGATTGTTTGATGTACTCTCTTATCACATTGAAAATAGCATCATCTTTTTTCATGCCTTTAGATTCAATTAAAGCATCAACTTCTACTTTAAAATCTCTCAACTGTTTTGCCACAATAGCATTCAACGTAGTCATTGCATTAGAACAGTTTGCAGAAGAACCTACGGCTCTAAACTCAAATTTATTTCCTGTAAAGGCAAATGGAGAAGTTCTATTTCTATCTGTATTATCTAAAAGTACGTCTGGAATTTTACCAACTACGTTCAATTTTAAATCTGTTTTTTCTTCTGGAGATAATTTTCCAGCCGTTACACCTTCCAATTCAGCTAACACTTTTGTTAATTGTTCTCCAATAAAAACAGAAATAATTGCTGGTGGTGCCTCATTGGCTCCTAACCTATGATCATTACTTGCGGTAGCGATCGAAGCTCTTAATAGTTCTTCATAATCATTAACAGCTTTGATTGTATTTACAAAGAAAGTCAAAAATTGCAAGTTACTCATCGGCGTTTTACTTGGGCTTAACAAGTTCACTCCAGTATCTGTAGCCAATGACCAGTTATTGTGTTTACCAGAACCATTAACACCTTTGAATGGTTTTTCGTGAAGTAAAACTTTGAAATCATGTCGTTCAGCCACTTTTCCCATCACATCCATCAATAAACAATTGTGGTCAACCGCTAGGTTCGTTTCTTCAAAAATTGGCGCTAACTCAAATTGGTTTGGAGCAACCTCATTATGACGTGTTTTAACAGGAATCCCAAGCAACATGCACTCTTGCTCAAGATCTCTCATAAAAGTTAAAGCTCGTGATGGAATAGAACCAAAATAATGATCATCCAACTGTTGCCCTTTTGCTGAAGTATGCCCTAATAAAGTTCTACCTGTCATCATCAAGTCGGGACGAGAATTTGCCAAAGATTTATCGATTAAGAAATATTCTTGCTCCCAACCTAAAGTTGCCGTTACTTTCTTTACATTTTTATCAAAATACTTACACACTTCAGTCGCAGCTTCATCCATAGCTGATAAAGCTCTTAATAATGGAATTTTATTATCTAACGCTTCGCCAGTATACGAAATAAAAATGGTTGGTATACACAAAGTTGTACCATAAATAAAAGCTGGAGATGTTGGATCCCAAGCAGTATAACCTCTTGCCTCAAACGTATTTCTTATCCCTCCATTTGGAAAACTTGATGCATCTGGCTCTTGCTGTACCAATTGTGCTCCACCAAATTTTTCTACGGGATCACTTCCATCATAAGAAGTTTCAAAAAAAGCATCATGCTTCTCCGCTGTAGTACCCGTTAATGGTTGAAACCAATGTGTGTAATGAGTAACTCCTTTAGACAAGGCCCACTCTTTCATTCCCATTGCTATGTAATCTGCAATTTTTCTATCAATTTTGGTTCCATGCAAAATGGCACCTTTTACTGCTTTGTAAGCATCTGAAGTCAAATATTGCTTCATGGCTTTATCATTAAAAACATTCGAACCAAAAAGAGATGACTTCCTATCTGATTCCTCAAATTTTACCGGCTTTCTATTCGATGCTTCTCTTAAAGCTTGAAAACGTATTGTAGACATAGTAATGATTTTTAGTTGTTAGTACATTATTTTTTTATTGTAACAAATATAAGTAATTACACTTTTAGAGTCGAACATTAAAATTTAATAATTGGACAAAAAAGCAACAGAATAAAAAAAATCAATTCCATAAGCACATTGAAAAAAAATGATACGGATAATTCAAATAAAATTTAAAAAAAGTAAAATTAACACTATCAAAAAACGCCAAGTTCAAAACAAAAAATTTTCATAAAAACAAACAACTTTCAATACAAAAACAACTTTTTTACAAAAATATAACAAAAAAATCAGTTATTTTATATAAAAAACACTTTTTCATCAATAACAACCTCGAATAGCTAATCAAAAAAAGACGAATATTATGAATTTGTGTTTTTAGCAGGTAAAAAATTATTTTTTTTTAAATATACCCCCTTCAAAATTACACTTAATTAAAATCCATCAACAAAAGCATAATTATTACCCCCTATTTTTTAGTAGTAAAAAAAATAAATATATATTTGACCCAGAAAAAAAATAATACAAATTCATATAGTTATGGCTAAAATTAAATTAGAGTATATCTGGTTAGACGGATACGAACCAACACAAAATTTAAGAAGTAAAACAAAAGTTGAAGAGCATGAAAATTTCAAAGGAACTTTAGAAGAATTAGGCAACTGGTCTTTCGATGGCTCCTCTACAAAACAAGCTGAAGGAGGATCTTCTGATTGTCTTTTAGTACCTGTTGCTATTTACCCTGACCCAACTCGTATCAACGGTTGGTTAGTAATGTCTGAAGTTATGTATGCTGATGGTACACCTCACCCTTCTAACGGAAGAGCTACTATTGATGATGAAGATGACGACTTCTGGTTTGGATTCGAGCAAGAATACTTTATAATGGATACCAAAACACAACTTCCACTTGGATTCCCTGTTGGAGGATACCCTGCTCCACAAGGTATGTACTACTGCTCTGTTGGAGGAAAAAACACACACGGAAGAAAATTAGTTGAAGAACACGCTGACCTTTGTATTGCTGCAGGAATTAACTTTGAAGGAATAAACCAAGAAGTAGCTTGTGGACAATGGGAATTCCAATTATTCGCTAAAGGTGCTAAGAAGGCCGGAGACGAAATTTGGGTAGCACGTTACTTATTAGATCGTTTAACTGAAAAATACGGTTACTACATTGAGTACCACCCAAAACCTCTAGGAGATACTGACTGGAATGGTTCTGGAATGCATGCTAACTTCTCAAATAGTGTACTTAGAACATGTGGTTCTAAAGAAGTATACGAAAAAATATGTGAAGCTTTCCGTCCAGTAACTGCTGAACACATCGCTGTTTATGGAGCTTATAACGATCAACGTTTGACTGGTAAACACGAAACTGCATCTATCCATGATTTCTCTTACGGAGTATCAGATAGAGGTTGTTCAATCCGTATTCCTTTAATGACTGTACAAAAAGGTTGGAAAGGTTGGTTAGAAGACAGAAGACCAGCATCGAATGGTGACCCATACAAAATTGCTGCAAGAATTATTAAAACAGTTAAATCTGCATTGTAATTTCTCAATACTTATACAAAAAGTGCTAACTATCATGGTTAGCACTTTTTTTATGAATAAAAAAGTAAAAAGTTACAACTTACATCACCAATATTTAGCCACTGATTAAAAGAACATTTGAGCAAACAAAATGAATGATTCAAAAAAATGTATTTATTTTTTATATACCTTTTCAAGTCAAATTTCAAAAACTATCTTTGCATCTCACTAAAAACAAACTACTATGTTGATTTGGACTCTCTTTTTGGTTTTTATCATGGGGATTTTAGCTCTAGATTTAGGTGTTTTCAATAAAACACCTCATATAATTAACACTAAAGAAGCCAGCAAATGGACTTTAATTTGGTTCACTTTGTCGATGCTTTTTTCAGGAGTAATCTATTGGCTTTATACTTATGGGTATGTTGAAAATCCCACTGCATTAAAACCTACCGTAGCCTCCATGAAATTTATTACTGGTTACTTAATAGAATTATCATTAAGTGTCGATAATATTTTTGTTATTGCAATAATTTTTTCAGCTTTCAAAATCCCACAAAAATACCAACATCGTGTCCTTTTTTGGGGAATTTTAGGTGCTATTGTTTTTAGAGGACTAATGATTTTCTTTGGCGTATTAATCATTAATAAATTTGCTTGGACTACTTATTTATTTGGAGCCTTCTTGCTTTTTACAGCTATAAAAATGTTTTTTGCAGGTGAAGATGACGAATTTGAACCTAAAGAATCTTTTATATACAAAACTCTTGGCAAAATCATGCCCTTAACTTCACATACTGACAAAGAACATTTTTTTATTAAAATCAAAGACAAGAAGCACGCTACTCCTCTTTTTGTCGCTTTAATTGTTATTGAAGTAATGGATGTTTTATTTGCTGTTGATAGTGTTCCAGCTATTTTAGCAATAACCTCAGACCCTTTTTTAGTATTTAGCTCTAATATTTTTGCCATACTAGGTTTACGTTCGATGTATTTCTTCTTAGCAAATATGCTTGCGAAATTTAGCTATTTAGAATATAGTTTAATCGCTATTTTGAGCTTTGTAGGCTTAAAAATGCTACTTCATGATTATATTGAAGTTCCTGAGTGGGCTTCTTTAGGTTTTATTGCTCTTTCCTTACTTACTGGAGTACTTGTTTCTTTAAGACTTAGCAAAGAAGAAGATATTATCGAATAATAAAAAAAAAGCTGTGAATTAAAATTTCACAGCTTTTTTTTTCTCTTGACAAATCATCTACAATCTTATTTGTTGCACTTGACTTTCTTTTATATTTAAGGCTTTCATTACCGACAGATAATTATTAGTATCTAGCGTTTTTGAGAAATAACCTGGTACAATCACAATTCTAAAAGTTTGATTATTTAAAAATTGTGGTGTTAAAGCCAAATTATAATTCCCTCCTGCGTAAATTGTAAAATCATTTTTACTAAAATCAAAATCATAATCCAATTCGCCTTGAGATGTAAACACTGTTCTTGGAATTTGTTGCCAAACCGGTGTTGAAGCATCTATTGTACCAATCATTCTGTAAATCAAAATAACATCAGAAGGAAAAATTTGAGGATTTAAGGTTCTATAAATATTATAACCATCTGTAGCGTTAAAATCAAAATTTACATTTTTCAACTCAAACACTTCGGCAATAGTATCTGAATCCACATTGTCATCATTCGTTGTACAACCAGAAAATGCTACTAATCCTATAATAGCAAATATTGTAATTATTCGTTTCATAATTTTTTAATTTTTAAGTTATATAATACGCTGTTCAAAAATCGAACCAAAATTTTAAAACATACCAAAACGGCTATTTTCTAGAAATTATTTTATTAAAAAATAAAATATGAAAAGGCAATGCATTTTCCCAATATTCCCAAGTGTGTGCACCTGGCCTTTCTGTATAATCATGTGCCACTTTGTTATACACCAATCTTCGATGCAATTCTCTATTGGGTTCAATTAAAAAATCATCTACACCACAATCAATAATTAAAGGTAATTTATTTTCTTTGATAATATCAAGCATTCTTAATACAGCATATTTTACATACATCTCTGGGTTTGCGCTTTGCTCCCCAAAAACTGGCTTCATTAATTCTATCACTTGAGCAGATGATTCTCTGTTAAGCATAACACTCATATCAACAGCACCACTCATACTACCTGCCGCACAAAACAAATCGGGATGTTTGGCCGACAAATAGAGAGCACCATGCCCTCCCATTGATAAACCTGTAATTGCTCGAGCTCGTTTATCAGCAATTGTCCTATATGTTTTATCTACAGCACCTATCACTTCCTTAGTGATAAACGTCTCAAATTGACTACCCGAATTAACTGGACTGTCAATATAAAAACTAAAAGTTTCACCTTCTGGCATTACAATAATCATATCGTATTGATCAGCTAGATTTTTAACTGTTTCTTTATTTGGGGTTTTACTCAACCAATCATTAAAATGACCATAGGCGCCATGTAGCAAATACAAAACTGGATAAGCTATTTTGCTTTTCGCATAAGAATTAGGAAGTACAACCGCAGCTTTATAGGTTTTATTCATTGCTACACTTGTCACTTGTAGTGTATCAACTTTGGCCGCAAAAAGAAATGTGCTGCAAAAAAACAAACACACATAAATTATGGATTTCAACTTTTTCATTTTGTAAAACATATTTCATGCAATTTACAAAACTTAAAGATTTAAATTTCGGTAAAATATGACAACTTACTTTAAAATTGTTTTCAATTCGTTACGATATTGAGAAGCACTTTTACCTGTATAAGCTTTAAACGATTTATTGAAATGACTAAAATTATTAAATCCACTTTCAAAACACACCTCATTTATACTCATTGGCTTTTCGGCCAAAAGTTTGGATGCGTGAACAATTCGATATTCGTTTACAAAAGTGGTAAAAGTTTTATTGGTAATTTTCTTGAAGTACCTACAAAAGGAAGGAATCGTCATGCTTACTAAATCAGCTACTTCTTCTAAAGCAATGGGTTCTTGAAAATGATCTTTTACATAATTAAAGACTACATTAATCCTATCATTGTCTTGAACTTGCAGTTCTAAAGAAAAACCAACAGCATTCAAGATAATACTTTCGTTAGACTCACTCATATCTTTTAGCACTTCCCAAAGCGCAATCAATCTATCAAAAGGATCCAATTGGTGCATAATTTCAATTTTAGCTCCAATCTTAGCTTTGGCTTCTCCTAAAAAAGCTATTCCAGCTTTGGCTTGCTGTAACAAATTCTTCACTGCTGCCATTTCTGGAATATTAAAAAATTCGTTTCCAACAAAATCAGGTTTCATTTGAATAACCGTTTCTGATTTATTACCAGTTTGCGCATTGGTAAAACCACAATGCGGCAAGTTACTACCTATTAATATAAGATCACCATCTGTAAAATAAGAAAGATGACTTCCAATTTGTCTTTTCCCAGTTCCTCCCTGAACATAAACCAATTCAATTTCTGGATGATAGTGCCATAAATGAGATTTACTATTGGTTTTCTCATCATACTTAGCTATGGTAAACGAACTACCATAAGAGGGAGATATAACTTCTAATGCAGCTTCAATTTTTTTCATATGATTAAGAATTGGTTACAAACAAAGCTATTAAAAATTGATACAATTTTACCTTTTTTAACATATAACGTTTTCGTAAATGGTAATTTAGCATAGAATATTGAAAAAAGTGTTGCGCAAAACTTTGTAAAACCACAGTAATTTAGCAAAATAAATAATGACTAATAATTAAAAAAATTGAACATATGAAATTGATGAATAAATTGGGTTTAGTTGCACTTTTTGCATTGACAAGTTTAAACACTTATGCAGTTGACGGAGATTTTTTACTTAATGTAAAAAAAGGAAAAGGAAACGAAATTAGCTTTGCTATGAATGGCATTAATAAAGCTTATATAGCGATTTATGATGCAGAAAACAACTTAGTTTATTCTGAAAACGCTAAAGGTCAGAATGGAATTGTAAAAAACTATAATCTAGATGAACTACCAATGGGAACCTATTCATTAGTAGTAAAAACTGATCTTAAAGAAGTAACACACGAAATTAAAGTAAAAGCATCAGAAGCTACTTTAAGCAAAAGAGCGTATCTAGAGGTTTACAAAACTTCTTTTACGAATCAAAATGTTGCTTCTAATTAATTAGTACTTCGACCATAAAAAATTCATACTTTTTGAAAGCTGTCATTCTTTGGCAGCTTTTTTTTTATCGTCTACTTCCAAAAAAACAAAGCATCTATATATTATTTTCAGGAAATACATCAAATCAATAAAGTTAAATCATCAAAATAAATATTTCATTGATTTTTTTGCATAAAAAAATCAACTTTGAAAAATAACATCTATCCTATTTTACCACAAATATGTGCTTTTTTACCCAAAATAACACTATATCGTTTTCGAGAAGTTAATTTAACATCAGAATTAGAAAATATTGTTGTGTTGCTTTAATAAAGCTTCTTCTAAATTAGTCATAGACAATTAACCAACAACTTAAAACAAGAATTATGAAAACAATCTCAAAATTAAGTGTAGTGGCATTATTCGCATTAGCAAGTCTTAACACCTATGCAATCGACGGCGATTTTTTACTAAACGTAAAAAAAAGACAAGGAAACGAAATTAGCTTTGTTCTCAATGGTCAACAAAAAGCTAAGGTTACGATTTATGACATGAACCACAATGCATTGTTTTCTGAGAATGCCGCTGGAGAAAAAGGGATATCAAAAACGTACAATTTAGATGAATTCCCTGATGGTAAATACTATTTAATTGTATCTACCGATTTCAAGTCTGTTAAACATGAAATTAAAATCAATGCTTCAACAGCTGTTTTAAGCAAAAAACCTATATTAGAGGTATACTTAAAAGAAGGAACTAATAAACAATTAGTTGAAATAAAATAACGTTTTTTTTTAATCATAATAGACCGCCTCAAATAGGCGGTCTTTTTTTTATCCTCTCTCTGGAGACAAATTACAGATTTGACAAAAATTCACATTAATAAAAATTGTTTGAATAAAAAAATTAAGGAGATTTTATTATATTCAACAAAAATCAAATTTTAACATAAATAACATAATAAAAATAACAATAAAAGCATTTTTTTTGAGCATAATTCATGATTTTGTTGAATTTTAAAAAATAGCAACTATACAAAATTACCAAATCACTATACTATATTAACCAAATTAACACTATATCGTTTTCGAAATGTGAAAATACAACCTAAATTAGAAAATTCTGTTGTGTTAAGATTTTGATTGTTAGGCTACTTTAGCATTAGAAATTTTAACTAACAACTTAAAACAAAGAATTATGAAAACAATCTCAAAATTAAGTTTAGTAGCAGTATTTGCTTTAGTTAGTCTAAACACTTACGCAATTGAAGGCGATTTTTTACTTAATGTAAAAAAAGGAAAAAGAAACGAAATTAGCTTTGCTCTCAATGGACAACAAAAAGTTACAGTTTCTATTTATGATTCAGAAAACAATCTTCTATTCTCAGAATATGCTTCAGGTAAAAAAGGAATTGCTAAAACTTATAGCTTAGACGAATTTCCTGAAGGAAAATACATTTTGGTAGTAGAAAATAATTTAAAAACCGTAAAACATGAAATTGTTGTTTCAAAAAATGAAACGGTTTTGAACAGAAAAGCAATAGCAGAGGTTTACAAAAACAGTGCAAAAAAATCTCTTGCCGTTGCGAATAACTAAAAATTGGTTTTTTAAAGTGTGTTTAAAAAGAAAGGCTGTCAGTATTGACAGCCTTTCTTGATTTATTGCAATTGAAAGTATTACATATTTCTTCTATACTGCCCTCCTACTTCAAACAATGAGGCCGTGATTTGCCCTAAAGAACAAACCTTTGTGGCTTCCATCAAATGATCAAAGATGTTTTCATTGTTGATGGCTGCCTCTTGTAAGGTTTTTAAATGTTGGGTTACCAAATCAGCATTGGCTTTTTGCAAATTATTCAACATGGTGATTTGGTATTGCTTTTCTTCTTCGGTAGCACGAATCACTTCAGCAGGAATCACCGTTGGCGATCCTTTAGAACTCAAGAACGTGTTAACTCCAATAATTGGGAACTCACCTGTATGTTTCAATGTTTCGTAATACAAACTTTCTTCTTGAATTTTAGAACGTTGGTACATCGTCTCCATAGCCCCAAGTACACCACCACGTTCTGTAATTCTATCAAATTCTTGTAAAACCGCTGCTTCCACCAAATCAGTCAATTCTTCGATTATAAAGGCTCCTTGAATTGGATTCTCATTTTTAGCCAAACCTAACTCTTTATTAATAATCAACTGAATAGCCATAGCTCTACGCACCGATTCTTCTGTTGGCGTAGTAATCGCTTCGTCGTACGCATTAGTATGTAGGGAATTACAGTTGTCATAAATCGCATACAAAGCCTGCAACGTCGTACGAATATCATTAAAATCAATTTCCTGAGCATGCAAAGAACGCCCTGAAGTTTGTATGTGGTATTTCAACATCTGAGCTCTTTCGTTGGCTCCATATTTATTTTTCAAAGCTTTCGCCCAAATTCTTCTGGCCACGCGTCCGATTACAGCATATTCTGGATCGACACCATTCGAGAAAAAGAACGATAAATTCGGTCCAAAATCATTAATATTCATCCCTCTACTCAAGTAATATTCTACATAAGTAAAACCATTGGCCAAAGTAAAAGCCAATTGCGTAATAGGATTAGCCCCAGCCTCGGCGATATGGTAACCAGAAATTGAAACCGAATAGAAATTTCTAACATTATTTGCAATAAAATACTCCTGAACATCCCCCATTAGTCGCAAGGCAAACTCCGTAGAGAAAATACAAGTGTTTTGTGCTTGGTCTTCTTTTAAAATATCGGCTTGAACGGTACCACGAACTTGCGCTAGCGTTTTGGCTTTTATTTCATTATAAACTTCTAAAGGCAACACTTGATCTCCGGTTACTCCCAAAAGTAGCAATCCCAAACCATTATTACCCTCTGGTAAATCACCTTGATATTTTGGACGCTCTACCCCTTTTTCTTGGTAAATCGCTTTTATCTTAGCTTCCACTTCTTCCACCAAATCATTCTGCTTGATATAGATTTCACATTGCTGATCGATGGCTGCATTCATAAAAAATCCAAGTAACATAGGCGCCGGCCCATTGATAGTCATACTCACCGAAGTCATAGCGTGCACTAAATCAAAACCAGAATACAGTTTTTTAGCATCATCCAAGCAACAAATAGAAACTCCTGCATTTCCGATTTTCCCATAAATATCAGGACGAATGTGTGGATCGTTTCCGTACAAAGTCACACTATCAAAAGCTGTCGAAAGTCTTTTGGCTGGTAAACCCGCACTTACATAATGAAAACGTTTGTTCGTTCTTTCCGGACCACCTTCACCAGCAAACATACGAGAAGGATCTTCACCTTCACGTTTGAAAGGATACAATCCTGCAGTAAATGGAAATTCTCCTGGAACATTTTCTTGTAAACACCAACGCAAAATATCACCCCAAGCTTTATACTTTGGCAAAGCAACTTTAGGAATTTGCGAATGCGATAAACTCTCGGTATGTGTCGCCATTTTGATTTCACGATCTCTAACTTTAAAAGTATAAACAGGATTTTTATACTTATTTACTTTTTCATTCCAAGTCAGAATCATTTCCCAATTGTAAGGATCTAAATCCATTTTTACTTTGTCGAATTGATTCAAAAGTAAATTCAAAAAGATACGGTTTTCATCATGCGACGCTGTAGCAGATGGCAATACAGACGCGTCATCAATTCCAGCTTTATTGAGTACTGGCTTCTTATTAGAAACTGTTTCGATTGTTTTATAAATTCCGTATAACTTTTGAGCCACTTGCTCTTGACTCAAAGCCGTTTCATCATACTTACGGTTGTTCTCAGCAATTTCGGACAAATAACGGGTGCGGTGTGGTGGAATGACAAAAATTTTCTCGCTCATTTCGCGCGTAATTTCGAAAGTTGATTTTAAATCTGAACCGGTTTTCTCTACAATTTTATCCATAATCGATTTGTAGAGCGTGTTCATTCCTGGATCGTTAAACTGAGAAGCAATAGTACCAAAAACCGGCATTTCATCTGGATTTACATCCCATAAATTATGATTGCGTTGGTATTGTTTTTTCACATCTCTAAGCGCATCCAAAGCACCACGCTTATCGAATTTATTCAAGGCTACTAAATCGGCAAAATCAAGCATGTCAATTTTTTCCAATTGCGTAGCTGCTCCAAACTCAGGTGTCATTACGTATAATGAAACATCTGAATGGTCCATAATTTCAGTATCCGATTGCCCGATTCCTGAAGTTTCTAAAATAATAATATCGTATTTCGCCGCCTTAAGCACCTGAATCGCTTCGGCTACATATTTAGACAAAGCCAAATTAGATTGACGTGTTGCCAAAGAACGCATATAAACTCTAGGATTATTAATTGCATTCATACGAATTCTATCGCCTAACAAGGCGCCACCTGTCTTACGTTTTGATGGGTCTACAGAGATTAATCCAATGGTTTTCTCTGGAAAATCAATTAAAAAACGACGAACCAATTCATCTACCAAAGAGGATTTTCCTGCACCACCGGTTCCTGTGATTCCTAGCACAGGAATTTTAGAAGTTTCATTTTTAGTATGAATCTGATCAAAAACTGGTTTTGCAATTTCAGGAAAATTCTCTGCAGCCGAAATAAGCCTTGCAATCGCAGTTTGTGTTTTATCTTCAATTAATTCCAATTCATTGGTTAATTGATTGCCAATAGCAAAATCAGAACGTTCCACCAAATCATTAATCATGCCTTGTAATCCCATAGCACGACCGTCATCTGGAGAATAAATTCTAGTGATACCGTACTGATGTAATTCTTCAATTTCTGAAGGCAAAATAACGCCTCCGCCTCCGCCAAAAATCTTGATATGTCCTGCTCCTTTTTCTTGAAGCAAATCATACATATATTTAAAGTATTCGTTATGTCCCCCTTGATAAGAAGTCATTGCAATCGCATTGGCATCCTCTTGAATGGCAGTATTCACAACTTCTTCTACACTTCGATCATGCCCCAAATGAATCACCTCCACTCCAGTTGATTGAATAATACGGCGCATAATATTTATGGCGGCATCATGACCATCAAAGAGAGAGGCTGCGGTAACAATTCTTACTTTATTAACAGGAATATAAGGTTTTTGTGGTTCCATTTTATGAATATGATAATTAATAGCGCCAAATTACACATTTTTTAAAATAAAAATTAGCATTTTATTGAATTACTATAAAACAACCAAATGCTGCTATTTCTTAAAAAAAATAAGTTAGTTTTGGTAAAAAAGGATAACTAATCGCAATAGAATCAAAAGAAAACGTTTTCTTTTGATTTTAAAACAAACCAAATTTTGTCCTCAAATAAACAAAAAAATAGTCATTCGGTACGTTTAATGATAAAAACATTTTAAAACCTAGCAATAAAGCACAATTAAAAGAAAAAATGCAAAAAATTACCATCCTCATACATTGTAAAGATCAAAAGTCAATTATAGCCTCAGTTACTAACTATATCGCCTCTATAGAAGGAAACATTATTTATTTGGACCAACACGTTGATGCCGATGAAAATGTTTTTTTTATGCGATTGGAATGCGAATTAGAGTCGGAAAAATGGACAATAGAAGCTATAAAAGCTGACTTTGAAACCAATCTCGCCCTTCCCTTTGCTATGGATTGGAAAATTTATCCGCAACAGCAAAAACCGAGAATGGCTTTGTTTGTTTCTAAATACGATCATTGTTTATACGATATTTTGGGACGCTATAGCGCTGGCGAATTACCACTTGAAATTCCTTTAATCATTAGTAATCACGAAGATTTAAGAAAAGTAGCCGAACAATTTGCTATTCCTTTTTATTGTGTTCCTTTCACCAAAGAAATTAAAGAAATTGGCGAAAAGAGACAAATAGAATTGCTAGAAGAATTCAATATCGACTTCATTGTACTGGCGCGCTATATGCAAATCATTACCCCAAAACTGATTAAAAAATACCAAAACAACATTATCAATATCCATCATTCTTTCTTACCCGCTTTTCCTGGGGCTAAACCTTATCATTCCGCTTTTAAACGCGGTGTAAAAATCATTGGGGCTACTAGTCATTATGTGACTGAAGAACTTGATGAAGGACCAATTATCGAACAAGATATCACTCGAGTTACCCACAGTCACTCCATTGAGGATTTTATAATAAAAGGAAGAGATTTGGAACGCATGGTTTTGGCAAGAGCCATTACATTGCATGCAGAACGAAAAACTATGGTGTATAACAACAAAACTGTAGTATTTTTGTAGCCTTTTCAATTAAAAAAACCCAAAATCCTAATGAAAAAATTTTTAATCCTACTTATTTTATTACCTGCTATTAGTAACGCTCAATTCAAAAACATTCTAAAAAAATCATCAGAAACAGCAACCGGTATTTTAAACAAAAACGGAAAAGTAGATATTGCTGCTGGGCTAAAAGAAGCTTTAAACAAAGGAATCACCGAACAGGTTTCGAAATTGACGCAAGTAGACGGTTTCTACAAAAATGAATTGGTCAAAATCGTAATGCCAGAAGAGTTAACCAAAGTCGACAAAACATTACGTAAACTAGGAATGGGTTCGCTAGCAGATGACGGAATAAAAGCCCTGAACAGAGCCGCAGAAGACGCTGTAAAAGAAGCAACTCCAGTGTTTGTAAACGCCATAAAAAACATCAAAATTGCAGATGCCAAAACCATTTTAATGGGCAATGAAAATGCTGCAACAACCTATTTACAGCAATCTACCAATAAAGAATTATATACTAAATTCCTTCCTGTAGTTCAACAATCCATCGGAAAGGTTGGTGCCGATAAAATTTGGAATGGAATCATTCAAAAATACAACACGGTGCCTTTGGTTTCAAAAATCAATCCTGACTTGAATGATTATGTCACCAACAAAGCACTAGAAGGCGTTTTTAAAATGATTGCTATTGAAGAAAAAAACATTAGAACTGATTTACAATCAAGAACTTCGACTGTTTTAAAGAAGGTTTTTGCTATGCAAGATTAACATAATATAACAAGAAAAAAACACCAAAAAAACGTTGTTAATTAGACTTAACTTATTGACAACAAAGTAATAACATAATTTTAACAAAAACATCTCAACTTATTCCTGACCTTTGTAGTGTAATAAACTGGTTATTTATTATTTGGTTTTGGTTAGTTATAAAAATGTCGATATCTCAGGATGTCGGCATTTTTTATTGTGCAGTATTTAGAAAAGAAAGTACAGCTGTATTGAAAGCCACGGGTTGTTCAACATTCACCACATGACCGCATTTTTCAATAACAAAAAGCTTAGAAGAACGATAGTGATTTTCGACAACTTTTCGAACAGAAGGCAAAAACATATAATCTTCTTCTCCCATAACGTAAAGAGTTGGAATATTCAACTCTACTTGTCTGAACCACTTCAAAACAGGATTGATTTCAGCTGTGAGTTTAAACCATTTTATAAACTCTTTTTGGTATAATTTTTTAGCTTCATTGATAAACAGTACTCTCGATTGCTTATGACTTTTCTTGGGCATAATGACAAAAGCAAAAAAGCGATACAATACCAAGTAAGGCAATACATATTTGAAAGCATTACCCAAACGCATTAAAATTTGAGAACGGAAATTCATTTTCAAAATGGCACCACCCAAAATCATACTTTGTACTTTTTGAGGATACATTTCTGCCAATTGACGAATCAAAATCGTTCCTAATGAAATACCCACAAAATGAGAACGTTCAATTTTCAAATGCTCTAAAACTTCTACAATATCATTCGCCAAAGCCGAGAAAGTATATTTCTGTTTAAAAGCCGTTTTTAGGGTTGGTTTAGATTCTCCGTGTCCTCTGAGGTCCAAAAGTAAAACATTGTATTGCTTCTGAAAATCTCGAATTTGCTTAAACCATATCGACGAGCTTCCTCCTGCACCATGGACAAAAGTTACCCATTGTGTACTTGTTTCATTCTTGTAGATAGTGTAATTAAGCATTCGTTAGTTTTTTTTGTAAAAATAGAATAATAATTTTAAAAGCCAATTACTATCTTGAAATTAGCCATCTAAATACAAATCACTATTTTACCAACAACTTAAACATCAAAAACCAACGCTTGATGCCATTTTTTGAAATAAGAAATAGCCTTCAACAAGCGGCTGCCGTGCCAAGAGAAGTACTCGCCATCGACCAATCGTATTTTGGCGTTTGGAAAAAAGGAAGTGAATTCAGCTACATCTTCATCCTTAAATGGATAAGGTTCCGAAGAAAGCAACACCAAATCGACAGCATCAAATCGGGTTGATAAATCAATAGCAATTTCAGGATAACGAGATTGTGTGCCAAAAAAATTATCGAATCGATTCAATTGCAGCAACTCGTTGATAAATGTGCCAGAACCTGCGACCATATATGGCTTTTTCCAAATAAAATAGGCTACTTTTTGAGTAGGAATGGTTGCTATAAAAGTTGTAAAATCAGCCAAGGCCAAAGCTATACTTTGATTCAAGACTTGGGATTCGGCTGTTGTATCGAAAAGCAATCCAAAATCGGTAATCATTTGATTATTATCTGCAATGGTAACTACATTGGTTACCCAAACTGGCGCAATTGCAGAAAGCTCTTGCACCATTTCTAGTGTGTTTTCTTCTTTGTTGCAGATAATAATATCCGGTTGTAAGGCTTTGATTTTATCAAAATGAACTTGTTTTGTACCGCCAACTATTTTCTTGGTTTTAAGTAAATGTTTTGGATGCACACAAAACTTGGTAATTCCAACGATTTGGTCTTCTAATCCTAAATCAAACAACAACTCCGTTTGTGAAGGAACCAACGAAACAATTCGACGTGGTGTCGATTCAAAAAAATGAGAAGTACCGATTTGATCTGTTAGTTGTTTCATATTGTTTGAGCTTAAACACAAAAAAATTTAACCGCAAGGGTCGCAAAGTATAACATAAAGCTTTGTGCTGCTTCGTGACTTCTTAGTTTTTCTTCGTGGTAAAAAAACTTAACCGCAAAGGTCGCAAGGATTTACGCAAGGGTCGCAAAGAAAAACTTTAACATCCTTAAATGCCTTAAATGTTTGAAAAATTTAACCGCAAAGGGCACAAAGGTTTACACAAGGTTCACAAAGAAAAAACTTCAATGACCTTATATGTCTTATATGGTTGAAAAACTTAATAGCAAAGTTCGCAAAGGTTTACGCAAGGTTCACAAAGAAAAAACTTCAATGACCTTATATGTCTTATATGGTTGAAAAATTTAACCGCAAAGCACGCAACGGTTCAACAAACAACATTAAACTTTTAAACCTTAAACTTTAAACGTTTAAACTAAGAATCTCCTCCATTTCCTGTTGCATTTTCAACGCTTCGTTTCTAGCAACTTCGGCAAAATCTTCTTTATTCGAAGCATAAATAATAGCGCGAGACGAGTTGATCAACAAACCTACTTGACTATTCAAACCATATTTGCAAACCTCAGTCAAACTTCCGCCTTGTGCGCCAACACCAGGAACCAACAAGAAACTATCAGGTACAATTTTACGAATTTCAGTAAAGTATTCGGCTTTTGTGGCACCAACCACATACATCAAGTTATGACTGTTTTTCCACGATTTTGAAGTTTCCAAAACCTGTTTGTACAATTCTGTACCATTTACCGATAAAGTTTGAAAATCAAAAGCGCCTTCGTTAGACGTCAAGGCCAACATAATGGTGTGTTTATTCTCAAAAGCTAAAAAAGGCTCCACCGAATCTTTTCCCATATACGGCGCTACCGTTACACTATCAAAATTCAAATCCTCAAAAAAGGCTTTGGCATACATTGAAGACGTATTCCCAATATCGCCACGTTTTGCATCTGCAATCGTAAAGAGTTCAGGATAATTGGCATTGATGTATTCGATAGTTCTTTGCAACGACTGCCAACCTTTTATGCCATACGCTTCAAAAAAAGCCGTATTGGGTTTGTAGGCCACACATAAATCGTGCGTCGCATCAATAATGGCTTTATTGAATTCGAAGATTGGATCTTCCGTTGCTAATAAATGAGAAGGTATTTTATTCAAGTCAACATCTAAGCCTACGCATAGAAAAGACTTTTTCAATTGGATTTGTTCTAGTAGTTGTTGTGTTGTCAAAACAGTTGTTGTTTATTGTTTGTAGTTTGTAGTTTGTTGTTGTTGTTGTTGTTGTTGTTGTTGGCAAAGTTCGCAAAGTTTTTTCCAAAGTTCGCAACCTGTTAAAAAAAATGCCAAACATTTCAGTATGGCATCTTTTCTATTATCTTAATCTTAACACTTAATACTTAGTACTTAATACTTAGTTAATTAAAAAACCTCGCTAGCTTCTTTCAGTTTTTCCATATTGTTCACCAATTGTAATTCGGCCACAATTTTATGGATATCCCCATTCATTATGTTACCCAAATCATATAAGGTCAAACCAATTCGGTGATCCGTTACACGACCTTGTGCGTAGTTGTACGTACGAATTTTAGCAGAACGGTCACCAGAACTTACTTGCGAAGAACGTTTTGAGGCATCTTCAGCTTGTTTTTTGGCCAATTCCATTTCGTACAAACGAGAACGTAAAACTTCTAAAGCTTTGTCTTTATTTTTATGTTGTGATTTTTGATCCTGACATTGCGCCACCAATCCGGTTGGAATATGCGTCAAACGAACAGCAGATTTAGTAGTATTTACAGATTGTCCCCCTGGCCCAGAAGAACAAAACAAATCAATTCGAACATCATTCATATCAATTTGTACGTCGAATTCTTCCGCTTCTGGAAGCACCATAACTGTTGCAGCCGAAGTATGCACACGTCCTTGTGTTTCTGTTTGAGGTACGCGTTGCACACGGTGTACACCAGCTTCGAATTTTAAAGTTCCGTAAACATCCTCTCCTGTAACCTCAAAAATAATCTCTTTGAAACCACCTGAAGTTCCTTCGTTCATATCCACAACAGAGGTTCTCCAGCCTTTGCTTTCACAATATTTAGTATACATACGGAACAAATCCCCTGCAAAAATACTCGCTTCATCACCACCTGTACCCGCACGAATCTCGACCATTACGTTTTTCGCGTCTTCAGGATCTTTCGGAATCAACATAAATTTGATTTCATCTTCTAGTTGTGGCAAACGCTCTTTAGCTTCCTCCAATTGCATTTTGGCCATTTCCACCATTTCGGCATCACTACCATCAGCGATGATTTCGTTAGCCTCGTCAATATTGGCTAAGACAATAATGTATTCTTCTCTTTTTTCAACCAAGGCTTTGATGCTTTTATATTCTTGGTTGAGTTGCACATATCGTTTTTGATCCGCGATAATATCGGGCTGAATAATCAAATCCGAAATCTCGTCGAAACGCTGTTTTACATATTGAAGTCTATCTAACATATTCTTGTCCTTATATTTTGGACGGCAAAATTACAAAAAAGAAAGCAATTTACAGAAACCCTTTTTCAGTTTTTTTAGGAGCTATTTCCTGCTGTCCACTATATCTGTGGCTCTGAACCCCAGAGCCACAGGATGCCGCTCCCATCAGGGCTAGAAACGGTAACACAACACGAATCGAAATTCTAAATTTTAAATTCCAATAAATAAGAATTTATTATAAAAAGCTCTAAAATTCGCGCAACGACTCCCCTCTTGAAATCGAAGATGCAACGACTCCAAAAAAAACATATGGAGTTATAGGGGTTGGGGGTGTGTTTTTTTTAACCCAAACTTCAGAAACAAACCAAAGACAAAAAATTTTGTAATGAAAATTGTATATATTTGAAAAGCTAATGCGCTATGAGACTTATCATGCCTATCTACCCAAAATTGGATGGCTTTGAATGATTTTGTCAGACCTGTAAGCTAGTTAGGCGTAATTCGACATTCGAAAACTAACAACTTTAAACAATTATTATATGCCTTCAAAAGCCTATTTAAATTTTCTACACATAAGAGTTGATGTTTTAAAACTTATTGAAACACACAGTTTCTATACCCAAAATAGGCCTGGTAGAAAAAATTTAGGCTTCCTCACAAGAAGTGCTGTCATAATGTTATGTGCCGCTTGGGAAAGGTATAACGAAGATTTATTATTAGAGTCTGTAATTTACTTATCTCAAACAACAACTGACATTAATAATTTAAATAAACATATCAAAAAAACAATAAGTGCAAAAGTAAGAAGTGATATAAATGAAATTAAACCTATAGAATTGGCTGGTATGGGATGGAAAGATGTTTGGTATAATTATGCAAAACTTGAAACAGAATTACTTCATACTCCTAAATCAAATAAATTAAAATTATTATTTAGGACTTATTTAGGAATCACTGACTATTCAAGTCTTTGGAAAACCACGAACCCAAGTCAAATAGATGAATTTGTTTCAGACAGAGGGGAAATTGCCCACAATGGAAACAAAGCTAAATATATCACTATGACAAAATTGAGGAAATATCAAGATTTAATTATCGATAATGTGATAGAAATAGACTCAAAAATGGCTCTAGAATTAAAGAATATGTCTGGTCAAGTTAATTTACCTTGGGTGCAAGATTACTTTACTGAAATTGAAAAATATAAATAACTTTGTAAAAAAGCAAGAAGGATATGGGTAAATTCATTATATCACTAAGAACAAATGGTTTATATCATTTTTTTCTCAAAGCTGAAAATGGTCAAGTCATTTTAGCAAGTGAAGGATATTCAAGTAAAGCTGGATGTATGAACGGTATAGAAGCAGTGAAAAAAAATGGCTCTGACGATTTTAAATTTGACAGAAAAACAACTTTAAATGGAAAATTCTATTTCAATCTTAAAGCTACAAATGGGCAGATTATTGGGACAAGTGAAATTTATGAAAGTGAAATTTCACGTAACAGAGGCATTGAATCTGTAAAACAAAACGTATTACAATCAACTATAATTGACCAAACTACGTAATCAAGAACTACGCCTAATACACGCTACAAGCAATTTGGGTATTAGGCTTAATTTGAAATTGGTTTTGTACTTGGAAAATTTGTGTTTAACCGAAAGAACTCGCATCTTTAATCCCAAACCTCATGTAGCGCGTGAACGTTAGCAGCAATTTTAAACAACTATCCTCTTTATGAGAAATTACAAAGCATTAATGTTATTGTTTTTGTTTTTCATTTTAAGCTGTAAAAACAACAGCAAAAATATTATTATTGAACAAAATTCTGATATCGCAAAAGTTATTGAATGTGTTATTATGGACGAAAGCTTGAATATCTTGAGGAGCGATTCATTGCCTATACCTTTGTCTAAAGAACTAAATAAACTGAAAGTTTATAGATTAAAAATGACAAATAACAAAAGACCGCCTAAACCAGAAAAGGGTATATATCTAGAAGATTTATTTTATTATCGCTTAGACAATAAGTTTATTCCTGAAAAAGATTCTTTATACCTTTTGAATCAAAACGAAAGTGTGAAAACATATGTGATTGAAAATACTTTTCAGAAAAAAATCAACTTGACAACATTTAAAGAACAAAAAGATAAACGCAAAGCGAATAAAAGTTCTGAATTCGTGTATTTAACCTTTCCAATATTTTCTTCAGACAACGCTAAAGCTTACCTAGAAATTGTAAACGTGTGTTTTGGAGATTGTGGCTCGGGGCAAGCTGTATATTTAGAAAAAAAGAATGGAAAATGGCAAATTGTTTATGAGCATCAATTGTGGGTTGGATAATCTAAAAAACAGCTGCTAACATCTACACCAGCTGTCCGAAGTGTTCTTATGTATGAATAAATTTCTTGTGTGTGCGGCGCGAATGTCTCAGACTTCGTGCCGTTTTAAACGATGTTGCAAACCATAAATGTGACAAAAGTCTCCTGAGTTTTTACGGGAATATGTATAGAATAAAACTGACTTCTTTTTTGAACAAAACAAAAAGACTTCTCCTTATTTTATCCCACCAATTTATTCCACTACTTTCCTTCCTTTTTCATAAATTAGCGCTTTCAATCCAAACAAAAAACTTGCATCATGTTTCAAAAAACGACACTTTTATTGGTCTTTGTAGCACTTGCGTCCTGTAACAACAACGCGAACAAAAATGAAAAAATCAAAGCTTCGCAATGGCTTTTGGGTACTTGGACCCAGCAATCTGAACAAGGAATTTTACAGGAAACATGGAAAGCTGTAAACGACAGCACTTTTGAAGGGACTTCTTATTTTATAAAAGGAAAAGACACTTTGCACAACGAAACCATTGTGTTGCAACAAAAAGATGAAAACCTCATCTACAAAGCTACTGTAATAGGAGAAAACAATGACGAAGCCGTATCGTTTCCCCTAACCTCTAGTACAGAAAAAAACTTAGTATTCGAAAACCCAAAACACAATTACCCACAAAAAATCAATTACAAATTAGCCGACGCCAATACATTAATTGCAAAAATCTCTGGAAAACAAGCTGGAAAAGTTACTTCAGAAACCTATACGCTTAAAAAAACGAAATAATTCAACATCAATACTATAACCTCGGTTTTTACTGAGGTTTTTTTATTTAATTATCCAAACGCATTAAACCTTTTTTACTTTTTTCAGTCTTACAAATACAAAAGCTATTGGAAAATTAGTTTTAATACTTACATTTGTATTATTTTTATTTATTCTAAATAAATGAAAATATTTTAATCCATTTCAAAATATGAAGAATATATTCTTAACCCTATCTCTTTTTACAACTGTTTGGTGCAGTGCCCAACAAAAAAATAGCTTACTCGACCAATCCTTTTGGAAAACTTTGCCAGATGTGGCTACTGTAAAAGCCGAAATCGAAAAAGGCAACAACCCATCTGCGGCAACACCCAATGCTTTTGATGTAACCGTAATGGCTATCAATAATGATGCGCCAGTTGCTACCATTAAATTCTTATTGGAACAACCCGGAAACGATGTAAACAAACTGACCCACGACAACCGAATCTACCTGCATTGGGCAGCTAACAAAGGGAATGTAGAAATTATAGAATACTTAATCGCTAAAGGTTCTGACATCAATTTGGAAGACAGTAAAGGAGAAACACCACTTACTTTTGCAGCCATTGGTGGACAATCGAATCCAAAATTATACGAGGCTTTTTTCAAAGCTGGCATTGATCCAAAGAAAAAATACAAAGACGGGATTAACCTGCAACTTATGACCATTGCAACGGATAAAAACTTAACTTTAAGTGATTATTTAGCTACAAAAGGCTTATCGCTAAAAGATGTAGATAACAACGGCAATACAGCATTTGATTATGCTGCAAAAACTGGCAATGTTGGTTTCTTGAAAACCCTTTTAGCAAAAGGAGTAAAATACACTAACAATGCGCTTCTTTTTGCCGCTCAAGGCACACGAAGAGAATCAAGCACACTTGAAACTTACAAATACTTGGTGGAAGAATTAAAAATTAAACCTACTACTAGCAGTAAATCTGGTGAAACAGTACTTCACTTTTTAGCAAATAAACCCAATCAAACAGAAATCATAACTTATTTCCTTTCTAAAGGTGTAGATGCTAACCAAGCTGACAAAGAAGGAAACACACCATTGATGCTTGCAGCTGCTGGTCGTGAAACTGCTACTTTGGAACAATTAATAGCGGTAACTAAAAACATTAATGCGCAAAACTCAAAAAAAGAGAGTGCCTTAACTTTTGCTGTTAAATCAGGAACACCAGAAGCAATCACGCAACTTTTAAATCATAAGGCTGATATAGCTGTAACCGATAAAGATGGTAACAATTTAGGCTACTATTTGATTCAATCGTATCGTCCTCAAACAGGCGGCGGACGTGGTCCTGAAGCATCCAACACGCCAAAACAAGATCCTTTTGAAGCTAAAATAAAGATCTTACAAGACAAAGGCTTTGTGCTCTCTACACCTCAAAAAGATGGAAACACACTGTATCATTTGGCGGTTATTAAAAACGATTTAAATTTGCTCAAAAAAATAGCCGATTTAAAAATAGATAGCAACGCCAAAAACAATGATGGCTTGACGGCTTTACACAAAGCGGCGATGATTGCAAAAGATGATGCTATTTTAAAGTATTTAATCTCTATTGGGGCACAAAAAGATGCTAAAACAGAATTTGACGAAACCCCATACACATTGGCTAAAGAAAACGAAACATTAACCAAAAAGAACGTCGATTTAGAGTTTTTGAAATAGTTGAGCTAGTTCTTAGTGATTAGTCCTTAGTAACTAGTGAATAGCCTACATAATTCAAAACTCATAACTCAAATCACATCACTTAAAATTCATAATTTATCCTCATAATGAAATCATTCTTAAAAATAAGCTTACTTACCCTTATCAGTTTTTTATCTTTTCAAGCGACTGCTCAAACAAGCAAATACAAATGTATGTTGCAAATGTCTAACTATGTAGGGGAAGGCGCCTATATTGTAGTGTCGTTAATCAATCCAAAAGGAGAATATGAGAAAACACTTTACGTAATGGGTGATGATAAAAAATGGTACAAAACCATCAAAGAGTGGCATAAATTCCAATCAAAAAAACAAGAAAACATTAGTGCCAAAACTGGAGCTTCTGTAACTGGTGGAGACCGCAGTATTACCACTATCGAGATAGAAGATGCCAAAATCAACAAAGGCTACAAACTCCGTTTTGAAAGTGCTGTAGAGGACAATAAATATTATGTTGCCGATGCCGAAATCCCATTAACCACAGAAGGATTGGCTGCCAAAACAGATGGCAAAGGATATATCCGCTACGTTCGATTCAATAAAATCTAAAACATCTTGTAAAAAATAGGCAAAGTCATTTAAGATTGAGGAAACACAACCTTTGTCTTATTTGACTTCGTTTTTTTCAATTTGTACATCATAAAAACTAAAAGTCCTTTTTCTATGACTCTTTCCTTTTGGCGCTACGCACATTTGGTTCTGGCGATTTTCTCTTCTCTTTTTTTAGTCCTAGCAGCCGTTACGGGGACCATTCTAGCGGTAGATGCCATTCAAGAAAAGATCCCTTCTTACCAAGTTAGTACTTTCGATAAAATAACGTTGTCAGAAACGCTTCCTGTTTTACGAAAAACCTATCCTGAAATAACAGCAGTGAGCGTGGATCACAATCAGTTTGTTTTACTTGAAGGAATAGATCAAGAAGGTAATGACGTAAATGCCTATGTGGATCCAACCAATGGTAAAATTCTAGGGAAACCAACCCCAAAAAGCGAATTCATTCAATGGACTACGGCTTTGCATCGCTCTTTGTTTTTAAAGGAAACCGGACGATTTATCGTTGGTTTTATTTCATTTTTATTGGCGCTCATTGCGCTTTCTGGCTTGGCGTTAATCATTAATCGTCAAAGAAGCATTCGAAGTGTATTTTCAAAAGTTGTAAAAGAAAACTTCGCCCAATATTATCACATCATTACTGGAAGATTAGCGCTGTTGCCTATACTCATCATTGCTCTTACTGGGGCTTATCTTACGCTAGAAAAATTTCATTTTTTTATAGAAAACGATGCTTCAACAACCGAAACGGTAGCCCAGCCTTCGTCCAAAAAACAAAAAACATCTTTTTTCAACACCACGCTTTTGGCTGATGTCACCAAAATAGAATTTCCTTTTTCGGATGATCCTGAAGAATACTTTATCATTCATCTAAAAGATAAAGAAATAGAAGTACATCAAATAACTGGAGCTGTAGTTACCGAAAAACCAACAGCAACCACCACACAATTGAAAGACCTAAGTCTCGATTTACACACTGGAAGAACCAGCATTTTATGGGCTGTAATTCTTGGTTTGGCTAGTATCAATCTGTTGTTCTTTATTTATTCTGGATTTGCGATGACGTTGCGACGCAGAGCCAGTCGCATCAAAAACAAGTTCAAGGCCAAAGACAGCGAAATCATTCTCCTCGTAGGTTCCGAAAACGGAAGTACCTTGCGATTTGCCAATGCAGTACAACAACAATTTATTGCTCTTGGCAAAAAAGCGTATCTCGCCGAAATGAATTCTTATACATTATTTCCAAAAGCAGAACAATTACTTGTTTTTGCCGCAACTCACGGTATGGGCGATGCTCCATCTAATGCGAATCAATTCATTGAATTACTGAGTAAAAGGGAACAAAAACAAAAAATCAAAACCGCAATTATTGGTTTTGGGTCTAAATCCTATGCGGATTTTTGTGGTTTTGCTTATGCTGTCGAAGCTGCATTAGCAAAACAAAATTGGAGCGAAACCATAGTGCCGTTACATACCATAAACGACAAATCAACAGAAGAATTTGTGGCTTGGATTCAGCTATGGAATTCCGCAACTTCCTTACCGCTTGCCACAACTCCATCGCTTTACAATGCCATTCCAAAAGGATTACAAACTTTTGAAGTAGTTGCAAAAACACAAGTATCCACAGACGAAGACACTTTTTTGGTGAGCTTCAGAACCCCTAGGTGGACCAAATTCCAATCGGGAGATTTGTTGGCTATTTATCCTGCTAACGATAGTAGAGAGCGTTTATACTCCATCGGTAAACACGACGGAAAACTACAATTGGTGGTCAAATTACACGAATACGGATTAGGTTCGGGTTATTTGAACCAACTTGAAATAGGGGTAAAAATAAAAGCCCGAGTAATAACGAATACTGCTTTTCACTTCCCGAAACAAGCGAACAAAGTTGCCTTAATTTCTAATGGAACTGGAATTGCGCCGTTCTTAGGAATGATTCAAGAATCGACGCCCAAAACGGAAACGCATTTGTATTGCGGTTTTAGAACCGAGACAAAAAGCGTAGGCAGTTATACAAAACTCGCGCAAGAAATGATGGACCAACAAAAGCTCCAAAGCTTTAATTTGGCCTTATCCAGAATACCTAACGGCTATCGTGTGACAGAGTTGATAGAGCGTGATGCCGCTTTTTTCAAATTGCTGTTGAATGAAAATGGCGTTATTATGATTTGTGGCTCTTTGGCGATGCAAAAAGATGTAGAAAAAGTGCTTGAAACCCTTTTAGAGGAATCCGATACAAGCGTCTCAGATTATAAAGCCAAAGGGCAAATTTTGACGGATTGTTATTAGAAAGCCTCATCCCGACCCTCTCAAAAGGAGCCAGAGAAGCAACTTAAAGATTAATCGTGATACAACAATTTCCTGCAAGGTTTTCAAAACCTTGTAGGTATATTTGTTAAATTCAAATACCTACAAGGTCAAAAAAAAGACCTTGCAGGAATACAAATCAGTAAATAGTTCGTAATACAAAAAACTAGAGCATCTATCAGAGTTTGTAGAGCTTTACATCGTCCCTTTTTTGCTATAATTCTAATGGTGAACAACTCGTTTTCTTTAGGAACGCTTGCGTGAGGGATGGCAGTGGAGCTCTCCCGATTTTTCATCGGGAAGCGGGAACGTACAGCCCGACCCGACCTTTTTCGGGAGGGGCACGCCCAAAATCAATATATTTACATTATACAACATACGTTATGTCAACCCAAAATCTTTTCCTATTGCTATTCGTTTGGAGTGTTTCGTGTCACAGTCAGGTGTTACGAAAAAAAACGACTTTGCTTATGGGTGGGCGTTTTGACATTACGATTGTAGCTCAAGATTCGGCCACGGCAAAAGAAAACATCGATGCTGTTGTTGCCGAAATCACTCGTATTGAGCATTTGATTTCGGACTGGAAACCCACTTCTCAAATTTCGGAAGTGAATCAAAATGCAGGTATTCGCCCTGTAAAAGTAGACAAAGAAGTATTTGAATTGACCCAAAGAGCGCTTGAGTTTTCTAGGATTACCAAAGGTGCGTTTGACATTAGCTTTGCGGCTATGGATAGGATTTGGAAATTTGACGGGTCGATGACCGAGATGCCAACGGCAGAAGCCATTAAAAAATCGGTTGAAAAAGTGGGCTATCAAAACATTATTTTAGACTCTGTTCAATCGACCATTTTCTTGAAAGTAAAAGGAATGAAAATTGGTTTTGGCGCTTTGGGCGAAGGCTACGCAACCGATAAATGTCGGGATATGATGCTGGCCAAAGGCATTCCCGCTGGAATAATTAATGGCTCTGGCGATATGAGTACGTGGGGAACACAGCCTAATGGCAAACCTTGGAATATTGGCATTACGAACCCTTTTCGACCCGAAAAAATTATGGCAATCGTTCCCTTAAGGCAAGAAGCCGTTACCACTTCTGGGAGTTATGAAAAATTTGTCATTTTTGATGGCAAACGCTATTCGCACATCATTAATCCCGCGACGGGTTATCCTGTGACGGGTTTGTGTAGTGTGAGCGTTTTTGGTCCCAACGCCGAAACCGCAAATGGTTTGAGTACCTCACTTATGGTTTTAGGACAACAACAAGGATTGCTTTTGCTCGAAAAATTCCCAGACTACAGCTGCGTCATGATTACAGATAACGGAAAAGTGATTCGGTCCAAAAACTTCAAAAAGAAATTGAAGGCTAAACTGTAGTCCTTTTTGCTTTCAATACACCTTAAAAAGTGACTTTCTTCTATAAAATTGGCACAATAAGACTTTTTGGGTCACGCATCACTCCTAAAAAAAGTATTCCAAATTACTGACAAACAAACACTTTTAAATTATTTGTTATTTTTATTAATATTTAATCTAAATAAGCTTTGTGGTTTCAAAAGAGGGTTTTATATTTGCATCGTTATTTTTAATTATTCCAAATAAACAAAATGAAATATATACTCCTCCCCGCTCTACTTTTAGCCTACTTCGGAAGTTTTGCCCAAGATAATCATCAAGCAAGCGCTGCTGCAAACGATAAAAAATCAACTATAGAATCCTTCGATTTTGAAATTGATACCGTAAAAAATAAAAAAGGTGCTGTTTTAAATGAAGTTATTGTCAAAGCACATAAACAAAGACAGCCAGTATCCGCCATACGTTCTGGTTTAAAACCAATGGACAATCCACAAACCGTTCAGGTTATTGGCGCACAAATCATCGAACAACAACAAGCTATTCGATTGAGTGATGTAATTAAAAACGCAAACGGAGTTTATGTAGGTTCTGCACGTGGTGGCGCGCAAGAATCATTCTGGTCTAGAGGTTACGATATGTCGGCTAATAATATGTTTAAAAATGGCTTTCGATATAATGCAGGTTCAATTCCGGAAGTTTCAGGTTTAGAAAAAGTAGAATTTCTTAAAGGAGGTTCAGCCCTTCTATATGGAAATGTTGCTCCAGGAGGAATTTTAAATTTGGTTACCAAAACGCCAAAATTTACTGACGGAGGAGAATTTTCAATCCAAATGGGAAGCTACAACTATTACAAACCTGCCTTTGATGTGTATGGTCCTTTGAATCAATCCATAGCCTATCGTTTTAATGGTTCATATGAAAAATCAGAAAGTTTTAGAGACTTTGTAACCAATGATAGAATTTATTTCAATCCTTCATTCTTATTTTTATTATCCGAAAAAACACAAATTACACTTCAAGGAGATTATTTAAGCGCTGATTGGACCCCTGACTTTGGTACAGGGATAGTTGGAAAAGAAATATTAGATTTACCAAGAAACCAATATTTTGGAGCTTTATGGTCTAACGGAAACACCAAATCCTCAAGTGCATCGGTTCAATTGCACCACGATTTTAATAGCAATTGGAAGTTGAATCTAAATAGTTCTTATCAAGCCTATAGAAGAACGCAACTATCTACAGCTCAAATGTCTGGTTTAGCATACACTACAAATGCAGCAGGAGTAAAAGAAGTAAACTGGAAACGCGGGCTAACTCGTTTAGACGCTTCTGAATATATTTTTGGTAATCAATTGAGTCTACAAGGAATTTTTAAAACCGGAAAAATCAAACACCAAATTTTTACTGGTGCTGATTTCGAAGATTCTATGGCACCAAATTATACCTTTGGATTCTTTAACCCTTCAAAACCTGCAGATTTAATAACAACGGAAGCTACAGCAATTAATATTTTAAATTACAACTATGCTACGCAAAGTAGAGACGTACCTTTTAGTAGTAGAATTACACAACTCGCTACAACAAACACACTACGTTTTGGAGTATATGCACAAGATTTAATTTCAATAAATGATTATATTAAAGTATTAGCTGGTATTCGTTGGTCGTGGCAAGAAAACTATATCACAACCACAAAAGAAACCATAGAAAAAATAAATAATGTAAATACAATTACAACTTCCTTTGAAAATGCCGAGGCTGTAGATGGTAGCAAAATAATAAACACTGCTTTTTCTCCAAAAGGTGGGATTGTTATTCAACCTAATAAAACTACAAGTTTATTCGCCAGTTACTCTAACTCATTTACAACAAATACAGGAACTACAGTAGATTTAAAACCACTTGAGCCATCTATTATTGACCAATATGAAGTAGGAATCAAAAAAGATTTTATGAAAGGATTAATTACCACAAATATCACTGCTTACATTATTGACAACAATAATTTAGCACAAACAGCTCCTTTTGCAGCTGATGGAGTTACTCCGAATGTTAATACTAATTTAAAAGAATTAGTGGGAGGTACTAGAGGAAAAGGGATTGAAATAGATGTCAATGCCAATCCAATTAAAGGCTTAAACATCTTGGCAGGTTATAGCTTTAATGAAACTAAAATCACCAAAACCTCGGGAACTAGTGGTAGTTTGGTAGAAGGAGACTTATTGGTTAGAACACCAAAACATACTGCCAACTTTAGTGTGTTTTACAAAATTCCAGAGGGGTTTTTCAAAGGAATTACAATTGGTGGTGTTGCTAATTATATAGGCGACCGAATTGGTGGTTGGAATGACCGTTATGTTTGGACAGAAAACAAGCCTACAACCAATCCAAAAACGTATACCATAACCATTGAAGACCGTGACATCCCATTAAAAGGATACACTACCGTTGATGTTTCTGTAGGATATGATTGGAAAAAAATCTCATTGTTATGCAAAGTTTCCAACATCACCAACGAGTTGAACTACACCGTACACGAAAATTATAGTGTAAACCCAATTGCGCCAACTCAAGTAATGGCGATCTTGAAATACAGATTGTAATCCATAATTATTAATCCATAAAAAAACCAATGTTGATCGCAACATTGGTTTTTTGTTTTATACTTTGTAGCAATTATTGCAATCCCGCTAAACTTTGCTCAATCGTAGCAATTTTAGCTAAAGCATCCGCTTCTTTTTTGCGTTCCATTTCAATTACTTTCTCAGGTGCACCAGCCACAAATTTTTCGTTAGCTAATTTCCCTTGAACGGATTTCAAAAAGCCTTTGGTGTAATTTAATTCTTCCGTCAGCTTAGCAATTTCGGCTGCTACATCAATATTTCCAGTGATTGGAATAAAATATTCGTTTGATTTTACACGGAAAGACAAGGCGCCATCCACTTTTTCTGAAACGTATGCTAATGAAGTTATATTCCCCAATTTAGTTACTATTGCATCGAAATACGTAGAAGCTTTATCATTGTTCACCACTTTCAATTCGATAGTATCTTTAAACGGAATATTCTTGTCTTTACGGATGGTTCTAATTCCAGAAATTACTTCGATTGTATTTTCAAAATCAGCTATTAATTGAGCGTTGAATGGCTTAATCTCTGGCCAAGTCGAAACAATTAAAGCCTCTTCTTTGGTTCTTTCCGCGATTAAATGCCAAATTTCCTCTGTCAAGAAAGGCATAAACGGATGCAATAATTTCATATTGTTTTCCAACATTTCGATGGCTTTATCAAACGTAGCTTTATCAATTGGTTGTTGGTAAGCAGGTTTGATCATTTCTAAGAACCAAGAACAGAAATCATCCCAAACCAATTTGTAAATTCCCATCAAAGCATCTGAAATTCTATATTTTTCAAAATTGTCTTCAATCTCAGCTAAGGCTTGTTGCAACTTGGCTTCATACCATTCAATGGCAACTTTTGAAGATTCGGGTTGTGGAATCGTTTCAGAAACTTCCCAACCTTTGATCAATTTGAAAGCGTTCCATATTTTATTAGAAAAACCTTTTCCTTGATTGCATAATTCTTCGTCAAACATAATGTCGTTTCCAGCAGAGGCACTCAAAAGCAATCCTACACGAACACCATCAGCACCAAACTTTTCAATTAATTCCAAAGGCTCTGGAGAATTCCCCAAAGACTTCGACATTTTGCGACGTTGTTTATCACGAACCAATCCCGTTAAATACACATTCGTAAATGGTTTTTCACCAGCATATTCATATCCTGCAATAATCATTCTAGCTACCCAAAAGAATAAAATATCTGGTCCTGTAACCAAATCATTGGTTGGATAATAGTATTTAAAATCTTCATTTTCTGGATCCATTATACCCCCAAAAACAGACATTGGCCATAACCAAGATGAGAACCAAGTATCAAGAGCATCAGGGTCCTGTTTCAAATCGTTTGTGGTTAATTGTTTGTTGTTAGTTGCTTGCTGTGCTAATTGCAGAGCTTCTTCAATGTTTTCAGCCACTACAAAATCTTCTTTCCCATCTCCATAGAAATACGCTGGAATTTGTTGTCCCCACCACAATTGGCGAGAAATATTCCAATCGCGAATGTTATTCAACCAATGCGCATACGTATTGTTAAAACGAGAAGGATGCAATTTAATATCTCCGTCTTCTAAAACTGATTTAATGGCTGGTTTTACTAAATCATCCATTTTCAAGAACCATTGGTCAGATAATCTTGGTTCGATTACGGCCTTAGTTCTTTCAGAAGTTCCTACTTTATTTAAATGAGTTTCGGTTTTAGCCAAAGCACCAATGGACTCTAATTCTTGAGCAATTTCGGCACGAACTACAAAACGATCTTTTCCTTGGTAATGCAATCCAAAACTATTCAAAGTCGCATCTTCGTTGAAAATATCAACAATCTCTAAATTATGCTTCTCACCCAAAGTTTTGTCATTCATATCGTGTGCTGGTGTCACTTTCAAACAACCCGTACCAAACTCCACATCTACATACTCATCCTCGATAATTGGAATCACACGCCCACAAATAGGTACAATCGCTTTCTTTCCTTTTAAATGTGCAAAGCGTTCATCATTTGGATTGATACAAATAGCGGTATCTCCAAAAATCGTTTCAGGACGTGTAGTCGCTACCGTCAAGAAATCTTCTGTTCCTTCAATTTTATATTTTAGAAAAAATAATTTCCCTTGTTGTTCTTCGTAAATTACCTCTTCATCAGATAATGTAGTTTTTGCTTCAGGATCCCAATTTACCATTCGGTAACCACGGTAAATCATACCTTTATTATACAAATCCACAAAAGATTTGATAACAGAAGCCGACATATCTTCATCCATTGTAAATTTGGTTCGGTCCCAATCACAAGAACAACCTAACTGTTTCAATTGTTCTAAAATGGTTCCACCGTATTTATCTGTCCAATCGTAGGCGTGTTTCAAAAATTCTTCACGAGTCAAATCGGCTTTATTAATTCCTTCCGATTTTAATTTAGCCACTACTTTAGCTTCAGTAGCAATCGATGCGTGGTCTGTACCAGGTACCCAACATGCATTAAACCCTTTCAAACGAGCTCTTCGAATTAAAACATCTTGAATCGTATTATTCAACATATGCCCCATATGCAAAACTCCAGTCACGTTTGGAGGTGGTATTACAATGGTATAAGGAGTTCTATGATCTGGTATTGAATGAAAGTACTTGTTTTTCATCCAATAGTCATACCATTTCGTTTCAATAGTTTTAGCGTCAAATTGTGCAGGAATACTCATTTTATAATAGATACGTTTTATTAGTAATTATACATTTTAGGCATTGAATATCAAACGCAAAGAAAGTAAACAATGAATCTTTATGGTTTTGGTTCGATATTTGTAAGTGTACCGTTGGCAAAAGTAATTAATAAAGTAGAGTATAAAAAGCGAATTAATAATTTGTACTCTAATTAAAACAAACTATATTTACTCAACCCAAACAAAGTCCAATTATATGAAAAATCTTATCATTGCAATAACCGCTTTACTCTTTTCTGTATCGATTTACAGCCAGAGTGGACCAAAAATTGAATTTTCGGCACCAGACAATACAATTGATTACGGCAAAATCAATAAAAATTCTGACAACGGGATTCGAACCTTTGAATTTAAAAATACTGGGGATGCTCCTCTACAAATCATCAATATTCTATCTACCAAAGAATGTATTATTTTGAGCAAGCCCACATCAGCAATTCCTCCGGGGCAAAATGGCAAAATAGAAGTAAAATACAATATGACTCCAGGACCAATCCGAAAAACCATCACTGTTGAAACTAATGCCGTAAATCAAGAAAATGGTAGAGTTGCCTTAAAAATCAAAGGAGAAGTTATATAAACCCAATTAAAGTTCGCTTTCTAACTTGAAAGCGAACTTTAATTTATTATTATCTCTTAGAACTACTATGGTGATATTTTTGTCCTCTTCCACCATAAAAAGATTATTAATTTTTTGAAGTGTATACTTATAAACAGGTGTTCCTCCAATAGACACAATCTCATCTCCTACTTTTAAACCACATTTTTCTGCAGCCGATTTTTTTCGGATATTAGCAATAACATAATTGGGTTTTAACTCGAATTTGTATTTATAATCGTTTCTGACAATTAACTTATTTGATTCTTGTGAACCAAAATCACTCGAACCTAAAATATTGTTTTCAAGTTTTATGTAATCTTCTACCCATTTCAAACCATTTTGCTCAATCTCAATACCACTTTTATTATACTTAAAATGAGATTTGAAATTTCCGTTTTTCTTAAGATATATCGTCCCTCTTTCATAATCAAAAACAACTCTGAATCTCCTAAAGATTTCGGCACCAATAGAACCTACTCTATTATCGACCATTTTAACATGCTTCAACGAACTCGAGTCAGGAAAAGCAACAATTGGAGTAGTAAACTTAAAATCGCCCATTTTCAATTCGCTTATTTTGGCTCTTTTTCCTTCAATATCTCCACTAAATCCTTTTCCTAAAAAATCATCAAAGTTTTTCTTAGGCACTGTAATCCCCACAGTATAGTTTTGAAAAACCCATATTGCATCGCTGTTACCAATATCAATCAACATTTTGGATTCAACATAAGTATCCTGCATTTTCAACTGAACCTTGAAGTAAGGTTTAGCTCTTTCAATTGAAATTGGAAAACTAGTAAATTTTTTATCCAATCTTTTCTGGTACTTAAAATTAGGTTTTGTGACGGTAATTTTTTTTTTCAAATAATCAATCTCAACCAAATTATTTTTAAAAAATTGTGTTCCTATAATTCCATTTACAGGAATCCCAATATGTGAAGAGAGATTGAACTTTTGGTCTAAAATGATGTAAAAACTTTGCTTAGATGAAACCAATCCTCTTACGAACATATAATTATTCGAAGACTTCAAACCCTCAATAGACTCATCACTTCCTAATCCTCGCAGTTGAATTTTATCAATATTGTATAAATTGAGCTCTTTTTTATCATCCAAACTGAATAACAAAGTTTCTTCTACTCCTGTATCCAATAAAAAATTAAGTTCAACACCGTTAACTGTAATCGGTATAAAAATCAGATTATTAATCAACTGAAATGGTATTTCGGTATGAGTTTGATTGCCCAAAAATTGAAATCCTTCTTGAGCTCGATTAGTATACTGTCCTAGAAAAAATAATAGAAAAAAAAGAGATACTCTCATTAAAAAAGGGTTTCGGTAATATTACAAAAAATCCAACATATTTGTTAGAATTTGATAACAAATAGGACTTAAATTTACATTTAATTTGGAAAAAAAATCGCAATTTTGCACCAAATTATTAAAAACATGCCTAGTATTTCAATCAGAGGTAAAAAAATGCCTGAATCGCCAATTCGAAAATTAGCCCCTTTTGCAGATTTGGCCAAATCAAAAGGACGTAAAGTCTATCATTTAAACATTGGTCAACCCGATATTAAAAGCCCCGAACTCGCTATTGAAGCTATCAAAAATATACAACTAGATATTATTGAATATGGACCATCTGCTGGTTATGAAAGCTATAGAAAAAAATTAGCCAAATTTTATCAAAATCAAAATGTTTCAGTAGCGACTGAAGACATTATGATTACAACTGGAGGTTCAGAAGCTTTACTTTTTGCCTTAGGAAGCATTATGGACCCCGAAGATGAAGTAATTATCCCTGAACCTTTTTATGCCAATTACAGTGCTTTTTCAGCTGAGTCAAGCGCACGAGTTGTTCCTGTAATTTCAAACATTGAAAGTGGTTTTACCCTTCCAACGATTGAAGAATTTGAAAAAGCTATTACCAGTAAAACGAAGGCAATATTAATATGCAACCCGAATAATCCAACGGGTTATCTCTACTCCGAATCTGAAATCAATCAGCTTGGTGCATTGGTTAAAAAATATGACCTTTTCCTTATTGCTGATGAAGTATATCGCGAGTTTATTTACGACGAAAGAGACCAACATTTCTCTGTAATGAACCTAAAAGGAATTGAACAAAATGTCATTATGATTGATTCAGTTTCCAAAAGATACAGTATGTGCGGCGCTAGAATAGGCTGCTTGGTAACCAAAAACAAAGAAGTTATTGCCGCTTCAATGAAATTTGCACAAGCTCGTTTGTGTCCTCCGACTATTGAACAAATTGCCTGTGAAGCAGCTATAGACACGCCAAAAAGTTATTTTGACGAAGTAATTGCTGAATATAAGGAAAGAAGAGACATTTTAATCCATGAACTTAAGAAAATAGATGGAGTAGTAGTAAAAAGTCCAAAAGCAGCTTTTTACTGTATCGCCCAACTCCCTATAGACAATGCCGACGATTTTGCACAATGGCTTTTAGAAACCTATGAATTTAATGGAGAAACGGTTATGGTAGCTCCCGCGGCTGGTTTTTATTCAACTCCAGGCGTGGGCTTAAATCAAGTTCGTATTGCCTATGTTTTAAGTAAAGAAGAACTCATTAAAGCGGTTCACATTCTAAAAGAAGCTATACAAGAATACAATCAACGTTCATAGAAATAAAAATAGATACTAAAAAGACAATAATTCAGAGGAGTTATTGTCTTTTTTTGTTAAAATTAAGCCCTAAATATTAAGAAAAACAAGGCAATTAATTCCCTCAAGCGATTGAATTTGTTACTATTTATTATTTATCTTTACCCCTTGAAAAAAACACATCCAACAAATAGTAATTTTTAATGACAAATAACGAAGAATTCCACGACGAAATAGGAAATAATCATATTAGTACCAACGCTAATAATCCGATAAGAGAAGATGCTTTTGCTATTTCGGATGAAGAAAAAATTGAGCGCATCAAGAAAGATGTAGAGAATATGTTGCTTACTTTGGGTATGGATTTAACAGACGACAGCTTAAAAGGTACTCCAAATCGTGTAGCAAAAATGTTCGTAAAAGAAATTTTTGGTGGTTTAAATCCAAATAAAAAACCAAAAGCCTCAACCTTTGACAATAACTACAAATATGGTGAAATGTTGGTTGAAAAAAACATCACCTTGTATTCTACCTGTGAACATCATTTGTTACCCATTATAGGAAGAGCTCACGTGGCTTACATTTCTAATGGAACGGTAATTGGCTTGTCTAAAATGAATAGAATTGTTGAATATTATGCAAAAAGACCTCAAGTACAAGAGCGTTTGACGATGCAAATTGTTCAAGAACTTCAAAGAGCATTAGGAACCGAAGATGTAGCTTGTGTAATAGATGCCAAACATCTTTGCGTGAATTCTAGAGGAATTAAAGATATCGAAAGTAGTACAGTAACCTCTGAATTTGGCGGAAAATTCAAAGAAGCTCAAACCAAAAGAGAATTCTTGGATTACATTAAACTAGAAACAAAATTCTAAGAGTTTATGATTTGTTGTTCTATCGGTTAAATAGTTAATTGATAGACAACAGATTGTTGACTTTTCAAATAAGCAATCACCATTCACAAGTTTGTAATCAATAATTCAACGTTAAACATTAAACCGTTAAACTGTTAAACAAAAAGAAATGCCTTTATACAACCATCAACCCCTAAAAATATACAATTCTCTATCTGGAGAAAAAGAACCATTTGTACCCGTTCACGAAGGAAATGTAGGAATGTATGTTTGTGGTCCCACAGTTTACAGTAATGTTCACTTGGGGAACGTGAGAACTTTTATGTCGTTTGATGTAATATTCAGGTATTTATTGCATTTGGAATACAAAGTTCGTTATGTGCGTAACATTACCGATGTAGGCCATATCGTGGATGATGTTGATGAAGGAGAAGATAAAATTGCTAAAAAAGCAAGATTAGAGCAACTAGAACCGATGGAGGTAGTACAGCGTTATACGGTTGATTTTCACCGTATTTTGAGTGCTTTTAATTTTTTACCTCCAAGTATTGAACCTACGGCTACTGGACATATTATTGAGCAAATTGAAATTATAAAGAAAATAATAGACAATGGTTTTGCATATGAAGCCAATGGTTCTATTTATTTTGATGTGGTAAAATTTAATGAAGATCATCATTATGGTATCTTGAGTGGTAGAAATATCGAAGATATGCTGGCCAATACTAGAGACCTAGACGGTCAATCCGACAAACGAAATCCTCAAGATTTTGCTTTATGGAAAAAAGCAGAGCCGCAACATATTATGCGTTGGCCTTCGCCGTGGAGTGATGGATTCCCAGGTTGGCATTTAGAATGCACTGCAATGAGCACCAAATACTTAGGCAATCATTTTGATATTCACGGTGGCGGAATGGATTTGAAATTCCCACATCACGAATGTGAAATCGCTCAAAATGAAGCTTGCACAGGACACACACCTGTGAATTTTTGGATGCATGCCAATATGCTTACTTTGAATGGTAAGAAAATGGCAAAATCGACTGGGAATAATATTTTACCAGGAGAAATTTTGACTGGAGACAACACTATTTTGAGTAAACCTTTCTCTGCTTCAGTTACTCGTTTCTTTATGCTACAGGCACATTATAGAAGTATTCTTGATTTTTCGGATGATGCTATAGTGGCGGCCGAAAAAGGATACAAACGATTAATGGAAGCCCTTTCGTTATTGAAAGACTTACCTACAAGCGCTCAATCGTCTGTTTCTATTGAAGATTGGAAACAATTGTGTTATGACGCAATGAATGACGATTTTAATACACCAATTTTGATTGCGCATTTATTTGAAGGCGTTCGTTATATTAATGTTATCAAAGATGGTAAAGAAACTATAACAGCAGAAGATTTGGCAACATTTACAACTGCTATAGAAGCTTTTGTGTTTGAGGTTTTGGGTCTTGAAAATGAAAAAATTGCCGATAGCAGCAACGATAAACTAGAAGGTACCATTCAGTTGTTGATTGAAATGAGAAAGCAAGCCAGAGAAAACAAAAACTTTGCGCTTTCTGACCAAATTAGAGACCAATTATTGGCTTTGGGTATTCAATTGAAGGACGGGAAAGAAGGAACTACCTTTAGTTTATAAAACAGAAATTAGAGGTTAGAAATTAGAAGTTTAAAGTTTCCAAAAAAACAAATTCTATCCTTTTAGCCCCGATGGGAGTGGCATCCTTCGCCTTTTTTCTTTAAAAAGGCAAAGATATAACGGACAGCGGGAACTATGATTACTGAAAAAACACCTTTGTTTACTGCTCCTAATGATTAATTGACTAACAAAAGATGATGTTAAATAAAATTTTTACCTACCCATTAATTCTTTTGGTACGCTTTTATCAAGGAGCCATCTCCCCTTTTACACCAGCCGCTTGCAGGTACGAGCCCACTTGCTCGAGCTATATGATAGAAGCATTGCAGAAACACGGCTTTTTGTTTGGCACTTATTTGGGTTTGAAACGCATTTTGAGTTGTCATCCTTGGGGAGGAAAAGGCTACGACCCTGTTCCTGAAAAAAAATGCACGCACAAATAGTAATTAAACGTTCTCAATTTGATTACATTTAAAGTTTATATTTACAAAAAAATTACACATGACACACGCTTTAAACTTGGTTTGGAATCCATCTGAAGGATTAGATTTAGGCTTTTTTATGATTCGATATTACAGTCTAATGTTTGTAGTAGCTTTTGGATTGGGTTGGTACATCATGAAACATATTTTTGAACGCGAAGGAGAATCGATAGACAAATTGGATTCGCTTTTTATATGGACTGTTCTAGCCACTTTACTTGGTGCTCGCTTAGGACATGTTTTATTTTATGATTGGGAATATTACCGCAATCACTTGCTTGAAATCGTACTTCCTTTCCGTTTCGAACCAAAATTTGAGTTCACTGGTTTTCAAGGATTAGCCAGTCATGGTGCGGCTATTTCAATAATTATTGCTATGTATTTCTACAGCAAAAACATATTGAAACGCCCACAATTATGGATTTTGGATCGTGTAGTTATTCCTGTGGCTAGTGGCGCTATTTTTGTACGTTTGGGTAACTTTTTCAATTCCGAAATTATCGGAAAAGAAACCACTTCTTCTTTTGGAATTCGCTTTTTGAGAGATCAATTTAGTCCAAGAGATGCTGTGAATGCAACAGGAATCACAAATCCAAACGAAGCATATACAGCGATTGCAACAGACCCTAAATTTGCCAATTTATTAGCTCAAGTTCCTGCTAAACACCCAACTCAGTTGTATGAGGCATTTTGCTATATCTTCGTTTTTGCTATTTTGTTTTTCTTGTATTGGAAAACAGAAGCGAGAAAGAAATCAGGCTTTTTGTTCGGATTGTTTCTAGTACTTTTATTTACCGTTCGTATCATTGTTGAGTCGGTAAAAGAAAGTCAAGGTGGTTTTGAAAGTAGTCTTGGCAACATTCTTTCTACAGGACAATGGTTGAGTATTCCTTTTATCGTAATAGGTTTATTCTTTGTCTTTAGGGCCAAAAAAGAAGCTTAAAACATTCTGGTTATATACTTATCAAGCGTTACTTTCTAGTAGCGCTTTTTTTATAGTGCAAAAACAATTCCTAGTTCTATATTTTTAGTATTAAAACCAGCGTTGGATGCATTCAAACCTGCATTGGAAGTGTGTCGAAAACTTGGTCGTACATCTAATGCAAAATACTTCAAATCTAAAGTATACCCTAGGGCTAGAATATCACAAAAAGCAAATCCTTTTGACAAGCGTTCTGTTTCTGTATCCGTAAGCATTGGACTTATACTTCCCAAAACGTAAATTGCACTTCGCTTACTAATCTTTTTCTGAACCGTCATTCCTAGATGCAAAACACCTTCATTAATGGTTTTTAATTGCATAAAAGCGTCTCGTTTGGCCTCGTAATTTGGTGTGTCAGGCTTCACAAAATAATAATTCAGCAATTGATGAGAGGCGTGATTGTATTCGGGACCAAAGAAAAAAGTAAAATCTATTTTCTTGTAAGTCCGCCATTTTTTATAAAACAGTACTTTGTAACTGGAATTGGTATATGTATAATCCGCATTTTTAAATGCATTTCCAGTTCCATAAGAAAAACCTACTTTCCAGCTATCCTTACTCGATTGACACCAAATAAGATGACTACAAAGGAGGAATAAAAAAGAAATAAATAATCGCATGCGCTTGATTGGGTTAAACAAAAAAAGCACTCCTATGAATCTAGGAATGCTTTCAAAAGTAAACTAAAAATTTGTATTATTTAGGAAGGGACTTAAATCCCATATTGAACAAAGTAAACGCTTGAATATCGGCAGCTTCTTCAATGGTTTTAGAAACTGGTTTTCCAGCACCATGTCCGGCATTGGTCTCAATTCTAATTAAAACAGGATTACTACCTGTTTGTTTTTCTTGCAATTCGGCCGCAAACTTAAAACTGTGCGCCGGAACTACACGATCATCATGATCTCCTGTGGTTACTAATGTAGCAGGATATTTTACCCCTGATTTTACATTATGCACAGGCGAGTAGCCTTTTAAATAGGCAAACATTTCTTTAGAATCTTCAGCTGTACCATAATCATACGCCCAACCTGCACCAGCAGTAAATGTATGATAACGTAACATGTCCAAAACACCAACCGCAGGAAGTGCTACCTTCATCAAGTCGGGTCTTTGTGTCATCACAGCGCCAACCAATAATCCGCCGTTAGAACCACCGCGAATGGCTAAGAAATCAGAAGAAGTATATTTTTGAGCAATTAAATATTCACCTGCTGCAATGAAATCATCAAATACGTTTTGTTTTTGCATTTTGGTACCAGCATCGTGCCATTTTTTACCGTATTCACCACCTCCACGCATATTGGCAACAGCATAAATTCCGCCCATTTCTAACCAAACCGCATTGGCAATACTAAAACTTGGTGTTAAACTCACATTAAATCCACCATAACCGTACAAAATAGTTGGATTCTTTCCGTTCAATTGCAATCCTTTCTTATGGGTAATAATCATCGGTACTTTAGTTCCGTCTTTTGAAGTAAAAAATACTTGTTTAGATTCATAATTTTCAGAAACAAAATCAACTTTAGGCTTAACATAAACCGAAGATTTACCACTTTCTGGGAAGAAAGTATAGGTAGTACCTGGAGTAACATAGTTGGTAAATGAGAAATACAACTCTCTATCTTTGGCTTTACCACCAAAACCTGAAGCTGTTCCAACACCTGGCAAGGCAATGGTGCGAATTAATTTTCCTTTATAATCAAATTGTTTCACCACAGAAACAGCATCTTTCATATAATTAGCAAAAATATACCCTGAACCCGTTGATGGATTCAATACTTGCTCCGTTTCAGGAATCAAATCCTTCCAATTTTCAACACCTGGATTTGCAACATCAACAGTAACTATTCTTTTGTTAGGTGCTTTCAAATTGGTCACTATAAAAAGTGTAGTACCAACATTATCCAAAACGTCGACATCATACTCAAATCCTTTATGAATAGCCACAATAGGGCTATTGGGTATAGATAAATCTTTTAAGTACAATTCATTTCCTGAGGTAGAATTGGCAGCAGAAATAAACAAATATCGATTATCATCGGATACATAGCCACCGACATATCTTCGCTTTTCTTGATCACCAAAAATTATTGGATCATCTGATTGTTTGGTTCCAAGCTTGTGAAAAAATAATCGGTGTTGGTCTGTTTTAGCTGATAGTTCACTTCCTTTTGGTTTTTCATAACTTGAATAAAAAATCCCTTCATTTCCTTTCCAAGACAAACCGCTAAATTTCACATCCACTAAAGGTTCACCGATACTTTTTTTAGTTTTAGCATCAATAAAAATTACCTTTCTCCAATCACTACCCGCTTCTGAGATAGAATAGGCCACTAAAGAACCGTCTTTAGAAAAACTTACACCATCCAATGAAGTTGTAGCGTCTTTAGAAAAAGTATTTGGGTCTAAAAACAACTCTTCAGTTCCTTTAGCGTCTTTTCTATACATAACCGATTGATTTTGCAATCCATTATTTTTATAATAGTACGTATAGTCTCCTTCTTTAAAAGGTGCTGAGACTTTTTCGTAGTTCCAAAGTTTTTCCATACGAGCTTTGATTGTATTTCGAAACGGAATCGCTGCTAAATAATCAAAGGTAACTTTGTTTTGTTCTTTTACCCATTCGGCAGTCTCGGCTGAACGGTCATCCTCCAACCATCTGTAAGGGTCAGGTATAGAATTACCAAAATACACATCTACTTTATCAATCTTTTTAGTGGCAGGATACTTTATCGTGGATTGCCCAAACGAAAGCAAAGAAGAAGAAATAATCATAGTACTTAAAATTACTTTTTTCATAGTTGAGAAATTAACTTAAATTGATAGACCTTTTGATAAATAAATATCAAAAACAAATCTAACAAATCACACTTAAAGTAAACATAAACAAAAGTTATTTTTGGGCGTGCCCCTCCATAAAAATTCCGGGTCGGGCTGTACGTTCCCGCTTCCCGATGAAAAATCGGGAGAGCTCCACTGCCATCCCTCACGCAATTCATCAAAAATCTCTATTTTAATAAGCACAACTATAAACCTAAATAGCTAAACAAAAAAAGGGCGCATCATACAATGCGCCCTTTGTTATAAACAGACTATAACTTATTTGTTCTCGTTATGTCTTTCTTCAATTAATTTTTTATCTGCAATTGAAATAGTATCAACTAACACAGGTGTTGCGATAAATAGTGAAGAATATGTTCCTACTATAATACCAATCAACATAGCAAAGATAAATCCTCTGATAGACTCTCCACCAAAGATGAACATGATTAATAACACCACAATCATCGTCAATGAAGTATTGATAGTTCTTGACATAGTTGAGTTAATAGAGTTATTTACTATTTCACTAAAGTTACCTTTAGTCTTACCATCCAAGAATTCACGAACTCTATCAAATACAATTACTGTATCGTTCATAGAATACCCAATAACTGTAAGGATTGCTGCAATAAAGTGTTGGTCTATTTCCATTCCGAATGGCATGAATTTGTAGCATAATGAATAAATACCCAATACAAAAATCACGTCATGCGCTACAGCAGCAAGAGCTCCTAAACTATATTGCCATTTTCTGAAACTGATAACCAAATACAATCCTACGATTATCATTGCACCTAAAACAGCCCAATAAGCATTGGTTTTAATATCTTCAGCTACAGTTGGACCAACTTTTGAAGCTTGAAGAATACCTACATTTTTACCATCATAAGCATTAACAAACTTGTCATAAGTTACACCTGCAGAAAAATGTTTCTTCAAGTTTTCATACAACATTTTGTTTACTTCTTCGTCTACTTCACTACCACTTTCTTGAACTTTGTATTTGGTTGTAATTTTTAATTGATTGTCATTACCAAACACTTTAGCCTCAGCACTTCCAAATACTTTAGTCAATTCTTCTTTAACTTCTTCTGCTTGTACTGGTTTTTCAAAACGAACTTGGAATGTTCTACCTCCAACAAAATCTACGCCTTGATCAAATCCATTTGTTGCTATAGAAATAATAGACACTACAGTTACAATAGCTGAAAAAACATAAGACCATTTTTTAATCCCTAAGAAATTAAAGTGGAAATTAGTAAAGAAATTTTTAGAGAAACTAGTAACAAATGATAAATCATTTTTACCTGCAATATTTCTATCAATAAAAATTCTAGCAATAAAAATCGAAGTAAATAAAGAGGTCACAATACCAATTAACAAGGTTGTTGCAAAACCTTTAATTGGTCCTGATCCAAAAATAAACAATACCGCACCAGTCAAAATGTGAGTTACGTTAGCATCTACGATAGAACGCATTGCACCTTTCCAGCTATAAGAAGCAATAACTGCTTCATTTAATGTTTTACCGGCACGTAATTCTTCTTTGGCTCTTTCATAGATAATAATGTTTGCATCTACAGCAGTACCCATTGTCAATACAATACCAGCAATACCTGGCAAAGTCAATACCGCACCCAAACTAGCTAAAATTCCAAACAAGAACAATAAGTTTACTGCCAAAGCCAAGTTAGCATACCAACCTGCTTTACCATAATATACCATCATCCAAAGTGAAACCAATAATAATCCAACAATTGCAGATGTTGTACCGTTATCGATAGCCTCTTGACCTAAAGATGGCCCTACCACTTCAGATTGAACAATATCAGCAGATGCAGGTAATTTACCCGCTCTTAAAACGTTAGCTAAATCTTTAGTTTCAGTGATATCAAAATTACCAGAAATTTCAGATCTACCTCCAGCAATTGGTCCACTAGATACTCCAGGAGCAGAATAAACCACATTATCTAAAACAATAGCAATATATCCTTTTGAAGTATAAGCTCTTCCTGTTAATTCTTCCCATTCTTTAGCACCTTTGCTATTCATTTGCATAGAAACTGCAGGTTTACCCATTTGATCAAAAGTATCCATAGCATCCGTAACTACACCACCAGCCATAGAAGGGGCATCATTACGGTTTCCTTTCAATGCATATAATTCAACTGCATCTACTTTTTTATCTTTAGCTTTTAAATCAGCAATAGTTGTTGGTTTACCCCAAACAAATTTTGCATAACGCTGCTCACCAGCCAATAAAATCTTAACATCTGGTCTTTTCAAATAACCATTAATAACAGCTGTATCTTTTGGAGAGAACATTCCTAAAACAGGTCCCCCACCTTGAGCAATAATTTTATCGAACAAAGGATTTTTTCCAGCTTTAGTAGCTGTAGAATCTTTTTCATCCGTCAATAAGGCACTTAAAGTATCTTTTACTACTTTTTTAGTTTCTACTTTTGTTACTTCAGTTTTCTTTAAAACATCATTAGCAGCTACTAAGAAATTACCAATTTCCTCAATTTTATAAGTCTCCCAGAATTGCAATTCTGCTTTTCCTTGTAATAATCTTTTGATTCTATCTACATCTTTTGCTCCTGGCAATTCAACAAGAATTCTACCAGTCTCACCTATTTTTTGAATGTTTGGTTGCGTAACTCCAAATTTATCTATACGCTCTCTCAATACACCGAAAGCACTTTCTACAGATTCATTAACTTTTCTTTTAATAACTTTTTGAACTTGCGCATCAGTCATTTGAAAATCAACTCCTCCTTCACCTTGTAAGCTTCTGTTTGCAAAAATTTCAGGAGAGGCTAACTTTGTAGTTCCATTAGCATTCGCTTCAAAAGCTTCAAAAAAAGCATCCAAATAGGTTTGATTTCCTCTTTGATTTTTGGTAGCATCAGCTAATGACTTATTAAAAACAGGATTTTTTGAATTATTTGATAATCCTTTCAAAATGTCTTTAACAGAAATTTGAAGAATTACGTTAATTCCTCCCTCTAAGTCAAGACCTTTATTAATTTGTTTGTCTTTAACCTCATTATAGGTAAAATCAGTAAACCCAAGATTAAACACTTTTTCTTTCCCTATGGAATCTAAATATTTTACTTCTTTTTCAGTGTTTCCACCAGCGAAAGATTTAGCATCACTTTGAATCTTATTAGATACAAATGTGAAAGAAAGTTGGTAAATACTTACCAATGCAAATAGAATTGCGAAAAATTTAATAAGTCCTTTATTCTGCATTATTACTAAAAATTAATTATTTTTTAATTACTCTTTTTGTTTTAAACCTCAATAAAATAAGCTTTGACATCGTTTTTTTAAAACAAAAAAATCAATCGTGCATTATGTCATTTTTTTTAAACCGAGCAAATATATCATTAACGAAAAGATAAACCAATTTTTTTATTAATTAATCTCAAAAAAAAAACTGCAAATCTGCAGTCTTTTTTTTGAGTTAATAAAAAACGTTATGCTAATACCGTTTTCAAATCAGCATTCATACTTCTAACTGCATCTGCACTTTTAGCAAATGCTGCTTTTTCAGCTTCATTCAAGTTGATATCAATGATTTGTTCTACACCGTTTTTACCAATAATACATGGTACACCTATGCAAATATCGTTTTGTCCATATTCTCCTTCTAGGAAAACTGAGCAAGCAATCATTTTCTTTTGATCATTCAAAATACTATCTACTAAATAAGCCACTGAAGCTCCTGGTGCATACCAAGCTGATGTACCTAATAATCCTGTTAGAGTCGCACCACCTACCATCGTATCAGCAGCAACTTTATCTAATACTTCTTGTGAGGCAAATTGTGACACTGGAATACCATTATAAGAAGCCAAACGAGTTAATGGAATCATAGTAGTATCTCCATGTCCTCCGATAACCATTGCTGAAATATCATTAGAAGGCACATCCAAAGCTTTTGATAAATAATATCTAAAACGTGAGCTATCTAAAGCACCTCCCATTCCAATGATTCTGTTTTTTGGTAAACCAGTAGCTTTTAAAGCTAAATATGTCATAGTATCCATAGGGTTTGAAACCACTACTACAATACAATTTGGCGAATGAGCTAAAACATTTTCAGCAACAGTTTTTACAATCCCTGCATTGATGCCGATCAATTCCTCTCTAGTCATTCCTGGTTTTCTAGGAATACCTGAGGTAATTACTACCACATCGCTATTGGCAGTTTTGGTGTAATCATTTGTACTACCTGAAACTTTTGTATTAAATCCTGTATTAGTAGCACATTGAGAAATATCCATTGCCTTTCCTTCGGCAAATCCTTCTCTAATGTCCAATAATACTACTTCACTTGCAATTCCTCTATAAGCAATTACATCTGCGCAGGTTGCTCCAACATTTCCTGCTCCTACAATGGTAACTTTCATTTTTTCTAATTTTATTTATATGTAAAATTGATTCTTATAATCAATCCACTAATTTACGCATCTATTTTGGCATATACAGCATTTTTTTCAATAAATTCTCTACGAGGTGGCACTTCATCACCCATCAACATAGAGAAGATACGATCTGCCTCAACCAAGCTATCAATATTCACTTGACGTAGCGTTCTAAAATTAGGATCCATAGTCGTTTCCCATAATTGTTCAGCGTTCATTTCACCCAGACCTTTATATCTTTGAATAGAGGCACTACCTCCCATTCGCTCATTAGCCTGATCTCTTTGAAGATCGGTCCAAGCATACTCTTTTTTATTTCCTTTTTTTACCAAGTATAACGGTGGTGCTGCGATGTAAACGTGACCTTCTTCAATTAATTCTTTCATGAAACGGAAGAAGAAGGTTAATATTAAGGTAGCAATGTGACTACCATCGACATCGGCATCACACATAATGATTACTTTATGATAACGTAGTTTAGAAATATTAAGCGCTTTACTATCTTCTTCTGTCCCTACAGTTACACCAAGTGCTGTGAAAATATTTCGAATTTCCTCGTTTTCAAAAACTTTGTGATGCATAGCTTTCTCGACATTCAAAATTTTACCTCTCAAAGGCAAAATAGCTTGAAATGCACGATCACGACCTTGTTTTGCAGTTCCACCTGCCGAATCTCCCTCGACAAGATACACTTCACATCTTGCAGGATCTTGTTCTGAACAATCGGATAGTTTACCTGGCAAACCTCCACCGCCCATAACGGTTTTACGTTGTACCATTTCACGAGCTTTTTTGGCCGCGTGACGAGCCTGAGCCGCTAAAATTACTTTTTGAATAATAACTCTAGCATCATTTGGATTCTCTTCCAAATAATTTTCTAACATTTCTCCTACCGCTTGACTTACAGGAGAAACTACTTCTCTATTCCCTAATTTGGTTTTTGTTTGACCCTCAAATTGTGGCTCGGCTACTTTTACAGAAATAATCGCAGTTAACCCCTCACGGAAATCATCTCCAGTAATTTCGAACTTTAATTTATCCAACATTCCAGAAGCGTCAGCATACTTTTTAAGGGTTCTTGTCAAACCACTTCTAAAACCTTGCAAATGCGTTCCACCTTCGTGCGTATTGATATTATTTACATACGAAAATATGTTTTCAGAATAACTGGTGTTATAAATTAAGGCTACTTCAACAGGAATTTCTCCTTTTTCGTGATCCATAGAAATTACGTGTCCGATAATAGGTTCACGGTTTCCATCTAAATAACGAATATATTCTTTTAAACCTTCGGTAGAATGAAATACTTCTCCAAGGAAATTACCATCTTTATCGACTTCTCTTTTATCAGTAAAATTAATCGTAATCCCTTTATTCAAAAAAGACAATTCACGCATACGCGCAGATAGTGTATCGTATGAATACTCTATTGTTTGGGTAAATATGGTAGGATCTGGATAAAACGTTACTATTGTACCTCTTTTGGTTGTATCCCCAATTTGTTTTACTGGATATAACGCTTTTCCTCTTTCGTACTCTTGTTCATATATTTTACCATCACTACTATGAACGGTTGCTCTTAAGTGAGAAGATAAAGCATTCACACAAGATACTCCAACACCGTGTAAACCTCCAGATACTTTATAAGAATCTTTATCAAATTTTCCTCCAGCTCCAATCTTGGTCATTACTACCTCAAGTGCTGAAACGCCTTCTTTTTTATGAATCCCTACTGGAATTCCACGACCGTTGTCTTCAACTGTAATAGAACCATCTTCATTAATAGTTACGCCAATGGTATCACAATGGCCTCCCATTGCTTCATCGATAGAGTTATCTACCACCTCATACACTAAATGATGCAAACCACGGACACCTACATCTCCAATATACATTGATGGACGCATTCTTACGTGCTCCATTCCTTCTAATGCCTGAATACTGTCTGCTGAATAATTGTTCTTATTGATTTCCTCGCTCATATATATTTATTCTAAAAATGTATTTTTTGTATAACACGCAAATATACAAAAGCAGAAAGGAATTTAGTCCAAAAAAGCCTTTTTAAGGACTCAAGTTATCAACATTTATGGTTTATATCCCAACAAAAAAAACACGCCCTAAAAAGAGCGTGTTTTCAACATTACAACTAATAATCTAATTCAAATAATAAATTATGCTTTTACATAGGCATCGTCGTGAACATTGGCCACGGCTCTACCTGATGGATCGTTTAAATTTTTAAATGCTTCGTCCCACTCTAAAGCGATTTTAGTACTACAAGCCACACTTGCTTCTTGTGGTACGCATAATGCTGCAGCATCACTTGGAAAATGTTCTGCAAAAATTGAGCGGTAGTAATACTCCTCTTTTGAAGTTGGTGTTTGCAACGGGAATTTATATTTGGCATTCGCCAATTGTTCATCAGTTACTTCTTCAGCAACAACAGCTTTCAAGGTATCAATCCAACTATACCCCACTCCGTCACTGAATTGCTCTTTTTGTCTCCAAGCAACACTTTCAGGCAACATATCCTCAAAAGCTTTACGAACTACCCATTTTTCCATTGGATGCTCTTTGTTGATCATTTTATCTTGTGGATTGATACGCATCGCAACATCCATAAATTCTTTGTCCAAAAATGGTACACGCCCTTCAATTCCCCAAGCAGCTAAGCTTTTGTTCGCTCTCAAACAATCATACATATGTAGTTTCCCTAATTTACGAACGTTCTCTTCGTGAAATTCTCTAGCATTCGGTGCTTTATGGAAATACAAATACCCTCCAAATAACTCATCGGCACCTTCACCAGACAATACCATTTTAATTCCCATTGATTTAATAACTCTTGCCATTAACCACATAGGAGTTGATGCTCTTACAGTAGTAACATCATAAGTTTCTAGGTTATAAATCACATCACGAACAGCATCTAATCCTTCTTGAATAGTAAATTTAATTTCGTGGTGAATTGTTCCAATATGATCTGCCACTTTTTGTGCAGCGGCTAAATCTGGCGAACCTTCTAATCCTACAGAAAACGAGTGCAATTGTGGGTACCAAGCATCTACTTGATCATCTGACTCAATACGTTTTTGAGCGTATTTTTTAGCTACCGCCGAAGTAATTGACGAATCTAATCCTCCTGAAAGTAATACTCCATAAGGTACATCACTCATTAATTGTCTGTGAACCGCAGCTTCTAAAGCTTCTTTGATTGCAGGAATACTGGTTTCATTATCTTTTACTGCTTCATAGTCCGTCCAATCTCTTTTATACCATTGTACAAACTCCCCATCTTTACTTGACAAATAATGTCCTGGAGGAAACAACTCTATTTTTGTACAATAGCCTTCTAATGCTTTCAATTCAGAAGCTACATAAAAAGTACCGTGTTGATCCCAACCTATATATAAAGGAATAATTCCCATATGATCACGAGCCACGAAATATTCGTCTTTAGCCACATCATAAATAGCAAATCCGAAGATTCCATTCATTTCATCAATAAAATCCACTCCTTTTTCTTTGTATAAAGCCAAAATTACTTCGCAGTCACTTTCGGTTTTAAACTGATATTTACCTTCAAATTGTTTGCGTAAATCGCGGTGGTTATAAATTTCGCCATTGGCAGCCAAAATCAAATTCCCATCTTCACTCAACAATGGTTGTTTCCCTGAAGCTGGATCTACAATGGCCAAACGTTCGTGAGACAAAATCGCTTTTTCATTACTAAAGATTCCACTCCAATCTGGTCCACGGTGGCGGATAATTTTTGACATTTCTAAGACTTGAGGTCTTAGGGTTTCTGATTTCTGTTTTAGATCAAAGGCACATACAATTCCGCACATAACTATATTTTTATTCTGATTATTTAATTTGATGAAGCAAAGATGGTACAACAGATATAAATAGAAAACACAAAATCGATTTTTAGTTATAAATTATAACTAAAAATCGATTTTTAAATAAAATATGAAATACAAAACAGAGACAATTAGAAGAATCGCTTAAAATCTGTAAATCGAGGGCTATTTGCAATTGCAATTACTTTTGTTTCGCTCCTTTAATAAAAGTACTTGAAGGCTTCATCTTAACAATATGACTAGCTTCTACTTGCATTAAATCGGCATCAAAAATCACAAAATCTGCCCATTTGCCCACTTCCAAACTTCCTTTCTCTTTTTCTTCGAAATTAGAGTAAGCTGCCCAAATCGTCATTCCTTTTAAGGTTTCTTCGCGAGACAAAGCATTTTCGATTTGGAAACCATTTTTAGGAAATCCTTTTACATCTTGACGTGCTACTGCAGCGTGAAACGTAAGCATAGGATTGACTTCTTCCACAGGAAAATCAGTTCCTAGGGCTATTATACCTGCTTTTTGAAGTAGCTTTTTATACGCATAGGCATTTTTCAAACGGTCTTTCCCTAAACGATCTCCCGCCCAATACATATCGGAAGTGGCGTGTGTAGGCTGAACGGAAGGAATGATTCCGAGTTTGAAATAATCAAAATCGGATTCCTGAATTACTTGTGCGTGCTCAATTTTCCAGCGGCGGTCTTTTTTGCCTGTTAATACTTCTTTGTAGATTTTAAGCAAAACGGTGTTGGCCGAATCTCCGATGGCGTGCGTATTGAGTTGAAAAGGCGAATTGGCAATTTGTTGAGCTACTGCTTTCAATTGAGGCACTGGAGACAACAACGCTCCAAATTGTTTCGGACTATCCGAATACGGTTTGTGCATACAAGCACCTCTGGACCCCAAAGCGCCATCACCATACATTTTGAATGAGCGCACATTCAATTGGTTGGTTTTGTAGATTCCTTTTTTGAAATACAAATCCATATTTTTTTGATTGGCTGTAATCATCGCATAAACGTTGATTTTCATTTTACCCGCTTGTTGCAAACTGTCGATCAAATGAATAATATCAGGATCTAATCCTGCGTCGTTTACTGTTGTCAAGCCATAATCAAACATTACTCTTTCGGCATCCAAGAGCGCGGCGATTTGTGTTTTGCGGCTGGGTTTTGGGATGATTTTAAACACCAATTCGATAGGATTGTCGATCAGAATTCCAGTTGGTTCTCCATTTACGAGTTCAATTTGTCCGCCATCCGCTTTTGTTTTGGCGCTAATTCCAGCCATTTTTAGCACTTTGGAATTGACCACAATAGCGTGTCCATCAATACGGTTGAGCACCACAGGAATATTTGGAAAAGCGGCATCGAGTGCTGTTTTCGATGGAAATTTCTTCACCGCCCAATCGTTTTGGTCCCAGCCATTACCAACAATAAATGTTGGATTTTTTGCTTTTTGAAACGCTTTTAGGCGAGTGATTATTTCTTCGAAGCTTTTCGTACCTCTTAAATCTACTTCTTGTAAGGTTAGTCCATAGCCATAAAAATGACAATGCGCATCTATTAATCCAGGATAGATAAATTTTCCTTTGAAATCTAAAATAGTCTTGGAAGTATATTTTTTTAGAAGCGAGTCCGTATTACCGATGGCTAGAATTTTTCCATCCTTAATTGCCATAGCAGAAGCTTTTTCGAAGGCAGCGTTTACGGTATAAATAGTGGCATTGGTCACAAGCGTATCCACTTCTGTCTGTGTGTTAGACGTACAAGAAAACAGGAATAGGGATACAAAAAACAGAGAAAATGATTTCATATATGTAAATTTTGTTTTTTAGAGGTCATATATGGTATCGCCTTTTACTTATCGGTGTTTGTTTTCAACAAACTTGTTGTTAATGGCGATTTCATATTTTTGAAATTGGGTTTGGTCTTGCTAAGATAAGGAAAAGTAAAGTTTAAAATGCTTTTAGACTGATTGCTAAAAATGGAGTTGTTGACTATAATGAGGATTTCATAGATCGAGTAGTTTCGTAATTAAAAACTAGAAATCGCCTAAAATTCTAAAGGCATTCACGGAAAAAGTTAAGAGTCTTTTATTAGATTTACTGCTTTAAATTAAGATTTAAAAAAGTTCAGGAGACTTCGTAGTCAGGGACTTCGCAGAGGTTAAACTTAAACAATAATTAAAATGAAAGATATAAGTAACTTAAATAACCACACTATTATATTTATTATTGCAATGTTACTATTTGCAATTTGTACAAGCTACTATTTGTATAGAAATTTCCAGAATACAAATAATGAGTTAAAAGTAATTCTATTTCTTTTAATCTTTGGAGCATTTTTTTTATCCTATTACAATTATCAAGAGAATATATCTTTTAATGCTTTAAGTGCAAATTATTCGCTTTCTAAAGGAAAAATTACTAATTATTTTATATCTAATAAATTTTCACTGAGAGGAGGTACTGGTTCTAATGATGTAAAATATGTTTTTCTAGCAAACAATGAAGAATTTGAAAATAAATATTCAGAAAGCAGCTATATAGATACTCCAGATTTAAAACCTGATTTAAATATTGAATATTTGGTACTTTATCAAAAAAACAATCCTAAGAATAGTTTTATTCTTTTGAATTATCCAATAAAAAGTAAAGATGACTTTAATAAATATGTTGCTATTTTTACTGAAGGAATTCCAAAAGATGTATTCAAAAGAGATTAATAAATTGACTTCTTGAATTTGTTTCTTGAATATTATTAATTTTTATAGATGACATATCTCGATTATGCGGATATATGGTCTTACTAAGATAAGAAAAAGTCCCCTTCATCTGATCGTTCAAGAATCACATCACCTTAACCCCTTGTCAAATCTCGATTAACACCTCTTAAATGAGGCACAAAAAAAACCGTTACTTTCAAACGGTTTTCTATTTGTTTTTATTTGGATTTTGTCTAGTATCAAATATACGAACTACATATATTTTACTTTTATTTTTCCGATAGGTTATCTTATAATGACTTGTTATTAATTTACGATAATCATATTTTAAATGAACAAAATCTTCATCTATCGCACCAATTTCCGTAAAATCTACATCAGGATTTTCTAAAATTTCGATGGTTTCAAAAATTGTATTGATAATTTCTTTTGACTTGGAAACACCATAAAGCAAATCATTAAAACCTCTAACTTTTTGCATGTCTTTTAGGGCTCTTGACGTTAATTGAACAATTATTTGGGTTCCCATTTATCCATAATTTCTTTAGCTTCTTTAAGGCTATACAAACGACCGTTTTTAATGTCTTCTTCTCCTTCGGCAATCATTTTGTCCTTTCTTCTTTGAATCCTGTAAGACTGTACCATTTGGTATAACATTTCCACAGTTTTATCATCTTCCTGATCTATAAAACTATGCAATTCTCTCTTTAACTCAATAGCGTTCATCTTTTTATGTTTTAAAAATCAAAAATACAAATTTTGTTTCAACTCCTTTGACCCATCTTCCCAAAAAATCCAAAATAATCCCTTCTAGCCCCGGGAGGAGCGGCATCCTTTGCTGCAGGGGTTCGGCAGCAAAGATATAGCGGATCACGGGACGATGATAACAAGAAGGCCTTTTGCTTCCCGCTCCTATTCCAACTTTTAAATTACAAAATTTCTTGAATGGTGTATTTGGTGGTGTTGATTTCGAATTCGAAACCTACTTTGTTACCCATTAATTTACTACCCAAAGGCGATTGGGGCGAAAGCGCGATGATGTTGGTGCCATCGATGGTGATTTTGGGCAAGGCCAAACTGAGGTACAGGTAAATGCCGTTGGCTACGACCAAACTCCCCACGACTATGGTTTCGGGAACGATGGTAGGATCGATTTTGTCTAAAACGGCTTTTTGAGCCAAGACTTCTTGTAGTTTGTGATTGAATTTTTCTTGCTCGAGATGCATCATCGAAAGTGCGGTTTCGTGCTTGTCGCCTGCGGATCCTTTGGCATCATTTTTTGAATCTTCGGTCAATGCAGTAATCATATCGCGAAAGGCATCGATGCGGTCTTGCACTAATTGCAGGTAGTAGGCGTGTATTTTTTGTTTGAATGTCATTTTTATTTACCGCTAAGGCGCTATGCCGCTAAGAAATTATTATTTATAAAAAATTGAATCTTTATGGTCTTCTCTTTACTTCCCAAATATTTTACCGCTAAGGCGCTATGCCGCTAAGAAATTATTATTTGTAAAAAATTGAATCTTTATGGTCTTCTCTTTACTTCCTAAATATTTTACCGCTTACGCTATGTTACTGGATTTTTTTTTGCGCCATCGCGTCATTGCGGTATACCATTAAAAATCAAATTTATAACTCGCTCCAGCTACAATTTGAAATCCTTGAACGGGAAAATTGAGCCATTTTTGATAGGCTTGATTAGCAATATTGTTGGCTTTTAAAAAAGCGGTAATGCGTTCGCTGTATTTATAACCTACATTTAAGTTTACATCAAAATAGGAAGGCAAAGTAATACTAGTAGAATTGGTAACCAAATCGGTATTGAATTGATTCTCTTTTCGCTCGCCTACAAAAAAGACTTTGGCACCTGCAAACCATTTATCGGTAATGACAACATCTAATGTCGAATTGATTTTCATAGAGGGTAAATTCCACGCTTCGGCTTGCACATCTGTCGTATAGGTATTTAAAGTAGCATTGATTCCGAAGGCCACGTTTCTTGAAAAATCGGCTTTTAATTCTGCAAAAAGACTCATCGTTTTTACATCATCATAGACTATCCCTAATGAATTTCCGAAAGCGTATGGCTCATTGGCACTGTTTTCTGTATAATTATTTGCCTTGAACAAGGCTTTGTTCCCTTCATTCAAATAAGACGCACTAACATTGTAACTCACTGAATTTGCCAATTTTCCTTTTAATCCAACAAAAAGATTGTACTTGGTATCCGTTGGTTGTACCAACAAAGTTGGAGAAAGAAATGGATTTTCATTCGCAAAATCCATATAGGTATTCTGTTTTAAACTACCATCGGCACCTAAATAAAAAATCATCAAATCATCCACCACTTTGTACGATGCTTTGAAATTTGGATAGAAATACAATTTGCTTTTACTCGCTTGGGTATCTAAACTATATAACAAACTCGCTCCTATTTGCAAGGTCCAATCGTCCTCTGCAATGGCAAATCGAGGTGCTAATCCAAAATTTATGAAGCGATACGCAATAGCCTCTGTATTAGTTTTAGTGTAATTATTCTCAAAGGAACCTCCCAAATAATCCAAAACAACAGAGGTGGTGACTGCTTCATTCCAAAGATCCATTCCAAAAATTGATTGCGCTAACAAACGATTTTCAGAAGATCCAAAAGCATCTGAAAAATGATGAAATTTTATTTTGGATTCGTCTAACATACTTTCATCCATAGTGAGATTACCTGATAACGTAATGGCATTGTATTTTTGTTCAGAATCAATTCCTTTGATTAAATCGTTACGCTCACTTGGGGTCAAAGAACTTCCAAAATCAGCAGGTAATCCATACCAATTATAGGTTTGACTTTGAAAACCACCGGCAATATCCCAAGAATAATCACTTTCTTTTACTCCATAAAACAAATCTAATTTGGTGTCATAAAAATGGTCATCGAGTAGCACATCATTTATACCACCTTGAGAGGAATGATGCTGAAAGCTTGCCCCTATAAAATCTCTGGCTTGTAATTTTTTATACACAAACAACGAACCTTGAAGCGTTCCATAATTCCCAATACCCAATGACGCATAATTTTCGAACAAACGTTGTGCTTTGGCTTTTTCCACACTAGCAGCTACTCCCTTTGCAGGAGTAAAAGTAGACGCTACAGGAAAAGGCAAAACTGTATATTTTACTGTTTCTTTTTGGGCATTTCCTTTATCATCAAGCAGCGGGGTCTCTTTAATCTTGAAGGCATCCGATACGGTAGGCGAAAAAGATTTCACAACATTTACCTCTTCTGCCCCAATGGCACCTTTCTTTTCTTGAGCAGTTCCCAAAGAGAAAACAAAAAGCATTGTAATGATACTAGTGATGCTATTGGAGGAAAAAGACTTTACTTTATCTTGTATATTCATATTATTTTACTCTTTTATACTAGTGTTTAGTATGATTTTATAGGAATCTTTACAACTCCATAGTTGCTTTTGATATAATTTTTCGACTAATAAAAGTGATAGAAAGCAAATGTTTTTTGATTGCCTTTATTTTGAAATAGAAGAGTTCGTCTTAGCTTCTTCTTTTTTAATGGTATCCAATTCAGTTTGCGCCGCAGTAACAACATCTTTATAATCGGTGAAATTTTTGATGACACTTTCTAATATGTAAGTCGCTTGAAAACTGTCTTTCAAACCATAAAAATTATTAGCCATCACGACCAATCCTTTGGCTCCCAAATAACGATAGCTGGAATAATTTTTGGCTAATTTTTGAACTGCTTCGTTTGAAGCTTCAAATTTCCCTTCTTTATTTTTAAAATAGGCATCATAAAATATCGCTTCGGCGGCTAATTCCCCTTTAGCAATAGGCAATAATCTCGCATAAGCTTCTTTTGCTTTTGTTTCGTTTCCAGCTTGAATAGCGCTTCGTGCAATAATTATTTGCGCATCGCTTTTTACCATTTCGTCAATCTTGGCTTCAGCTAAAACTTTTTCTGCATAAACAACTGCTTTTGGGTATTCTTTTGTATTATAATACAACTTCATCAAATTAGAGAGTGCAAAAAACTTATTTTGTGCAATATCCGATTCGGTTTCTAAACGCAACAATACAGGAATGGCATAATCGGCTCTTTTATCTTTCAAGTGAATTTGAGCCAAGCGAACCAACGATTGCTCTGTGTACTCGGAACGTGCTTGTTGTACTACAAAATCAAAATGTGGAATCGATTTACCTGCAGCACCTTCATCATAATAGGCTTGTGCCAACTGATAATTGGCTTTCAAAGCGTGAACGCCATTAGGGAAAGAGGTCACATAGGCATTAAGCCCAGCTATAGCTTGCTTTGTATTGCCTTGCTGCCATTGTTTTTCGGCAGCTTCATAACTGTCATTATCCAATTCTACATCGGTTACAGATACAAATGACAACGTACGTACCCAAGTAGCATATTCATTTACTTTTCCGCTATCCACATAAATCAAACGCGCCGAAGCCACTGCTTCTAAAGCTTCTGGGGTTTTAGGAAAATCGGTTGCTATTTTTTTGAATTTGGTTAAAGCCAAATCATCTTTATCCTCATTGTAATACACTAAACCTTGTCTTAATAAAGCTTTTGAAGTAAAGGTTCCTTCTGGGAATTCGGTTATTAACTGGTTGTAAGTCGTTATTGCTAATTCGTCTTTCTTGTCAGCCACGTAAGTATTTCCCAATTCGAACAGCACATCATCTCTATAAACAGATTGTTTGTAACGCTCCAAGAATGCTTTCAACTCCACTATTTTTTTATCATTTTTGGCTAAAAAACCATAACAAAGTGCCTTTTGAAAATAGGCATAATCAGCATCTACACTTTTTAGCTCAATAGCTTTTACATAATTATCAATGGCTGGCCAATATTTTGACCCGACAAATCTGCAATCTGCCAAACGTAAGTAAGCGTCTGCCAAACGAGCTCTATCCTCTGTATTAGTATCGATTTGTTTTTGAAAATAACTCGCTGCCGACTCGTAGTCTTTTAATTTAAAACAAGAATAGCCCAAATTATAATTGCTGTTTTTAAACTCCACTGTAGTTGCTGCACTGGGCAAAACAGCAAATTGTTTGAATCCTGCCAAAGCCGATTTAAAATCTTCTAAAATAAAATCAGATTCGGCTTTCCAGAAAGTAGCTCTTGCGGTGATATTCGCATCTTTAGATTCATTTATTGCTCGATTAAATAATTTGTTAGCAGTTGCGTAATCGGCAGCAGTAAAAGACTCTAGTCCGCTATAAAACAACACTTTTTGATAAGCCAGTTTATTCTCAGCCGTTTTATTTCTTTCTAACAAAACCAGTGCTTCTTTATAATTCTTAGAGGAGATATAAGAATCTATCAACAAACGCTCCACCTCAGCCACATTTGGATTACGAGGGTATTTATCTAAAAAAGCCAACAAAATAGAAGGTACACTTTCGTATGAATTTCCAATTTCATAACTCAATTTGGCATAATTAAGCGTAGCGTCTTCCTGAAGCTCGGTATTAAAATCCATTTCAGAGGCATTCTTAAACGCGTTCAATGCCTGTGTTTTTTGGCCTAAATCCAAATACGATTCTCCCAAATGATAATAGGCATTTTGAGCCACAAAATCTTTTCCGTCGATGATTTTATTAAACTGAGCAATGGCATTTTCATATTGCTTTTGTTGGTAATACGCATATCCCAATTGATAAAAATCGGTATTGTTCCACTTGCCTTTTTTCCCTTTGTATTCGGACAAATACGGAATCGCTTTCTCGTAATTTTTTAAGTTGAAATAACTCTCACCAATAATTTTATTCAATTCAGACAGCTCCATTTCATTCGATTGTGCCATCGCTTTCACACCCAAATCAATCGCTTTTTGGAAATTGCCCAACTTAAAATTCATATCTGCCTGAAAATACGACAACTTCTCTTTGTATTTTTCTTCCCCAGAAACCTCATCAAAATATTTGGTTGCCGCTTTGTAATCATCGCCTTCATAGGCCATAAAACCCAGATAATATTTGGCCTGAGCACCATATTCTGGGGAGTTCAAAACCATATTCAAATATTTTGTAGCTTCTTTTTTCTTTCTCGTGGTGTAATAGCTATACCCTTTTTGAAAATTAAACCGCTCCAATTCTTGTTTTGTCAATTCGTCAGCCTCCACTTTATCAAACCAATACAAGGCTTTCGGGTAATTATTTTGTTCAAAATAGTAATGTGCTGCTTCAACATAAGCCTGATTGCGTTTAGAACTAGTAGGATATTTTTTTACGAACAATGCCACCAAATCCTCAGCATTATTGGCATTAGTTCGGATAGCACAATTAGCAATGTAGTACGCACAATCCCCTTTGATATCCTCATTAGAAACATTTTGCTGCACTTTTTCAAAAAGAACTTGAGCGCTAGCATATTGCTTATTCGTATACAAGTCCATTGCCGTATCAAAACGCTGCAAATCGTGAGTATAAACAGTAGATTTTTGTGCAAAAACACCAGAAAAACAAAGTAAAAAAGGTAGAGACAGGAGCCAATAAAAGGTACGCATTGTGCTATTTTTTTGATGATTCAAATATATCATATTTATCGTATTACAAACGAGAAGAAACAACATTTTATTATCTCACTCCTTTCAAGAATCGTAATTAGGAACAGAAAAATACGGCATTCTTGAACACATCGTCCTGCTCTACACTATATCTTTTGTTACGCTATCGCTTCACAAAAGGATGCCGTTTCGATCAGGGTTAAAAGCCAACATTAGTGCTTTTTTGGAAGCATAAAAATTCAACTTAAACGTACCTACTTAAGTTTGTGCAACAAAACAAAGCCTACAGCACTAAATCAACAATCAAACTGATGATTTTAGCGCATAAGCTTCGAATTTATTTTGAATACAAAGGCTAACTTCTTACTTTTACGCAATAAATCACTTCAATCATGTCACAAACCGTATTAGCTTTACACAACGTAACCATTTATCAAGAAGGAAGAACCATTTTATCCGATGTTAATTTAGAAGTAAAACATGGTGAATTCATCTACTTAATAGGAAAAACAGGTTCAGGAAAAAGTAGTTTACTCAAAACCTTATACGGTGACTTGCCTTTAACAGAAGGCACGGGACACATTGTAGATTTTAGTCTAGAAACCCTAAAAGAAGATGAAATCCCATTTTTGAGACGTAAAATCGGAATCGTTTTTCAAGATTTCAAACTCTTACCCGACCGTTCGATAAATGACAATATGTTGTTTGTACTCAAAGCAACGGGTTGGACAGATTTGAACGATATGAATACCAAAATCGAAGAAGTGCTTACCAAAGTAGGGATGCAAGATTTTGGCAACAAAATGCCACACCAACTTTCTGGAGGAGAACAACAAAGAGTTGCTATTGCAAGAGCTTTGCTTAACGATCCTGAATTCATTCTTGCCGATGAACCTACAGGAAACTTAGACCCACAAACCAGTGCCGAAGTACTTGAGGTACTAAAAACCATCAATGCTCTTGGCAAAACCATCATTATGGCCACTCACGATTATGCGTTGTTAATGAAATACCCTTCTAAGACCTTAAAATGTGAAGACACCAAAATTTTTGAGGTAGTTCAGCGCACGGTATAATGCTTTCTATTCTTATTCCGGTATACAATTATGCGGTATTTCCATTAGTTCTGGAAGTACACAAACAATGTATTGCCGCCGGAATACCATTCGAAATCCTTTGCCAAGACGATTGTTCTTCCTCATTTATCGAAGAAAATCGTACTGTTGAACAATTATCGAATTGTACGTTTTCACAAAACACAGTCAATTTAGGTAGAGGAAACAATAGAAATTTACTGATTCAAAAAGCACAGTTTGATTGGTTACTGCTTTTGGATTGCGATATGTTTCCAAAAGATTCATTTTTTATCAAAAACTATCTTTCGTTTATACAAAAACCAATGTCGAATTTGGTCTTTGGAGGCATTATATATCATCCCAAAAAGCCTCATCACTCACAATTGTTACGCTGGGTATATGGTCAAAAAAGAGAAGCTTTGTCTTGCGAATTCAGGAATAAAAAACCCAATAGCCGCGCACTTACTTCGAATTTAGTCATTCGAAAAGAAATCGCACTGAGCCATCCATTTCCTGAATCGGTAAGCGATTATGGGTATGAAGACTTGTCCTTTCTATCGAATTTGGGGCAGCAGAACATTACTGTTTTTCATATTGACAATCCTACTTTTCATCTTAATTTAGAAACCTCCGCTCAGTTTTTGGCTAAAACAGAAATCGCATTGCAAAACTTAGTCCTGTTGATTCAAACGAAAACAATAAAGCCCAATGAAAGTAAAATAATCGCAACTTTTTTATGGGTCAAAAAACTACATTTGGTTCAATTGACGGCTTGGCTTTTTCAACAAACCAAAACAGTTACTACAAAAAATCTATTGTCTGACAATCCTTCGTTGCTACTTTTTGACTGGTACAAGTTGGGCTATCTTTGTCTATTGCAAACGCTCAAATAAGGCCTTCCACTGCAACATAATCGCATCCAAATCATATTTCGAAACACTTTGCCGAGCGTTGGCTCCCAGCTTTTTTCTTAAATCTTTATCCTCAAAAAGCAAGGCTAATTTCTCTGCAAAAGCGATTGCGTTGCCATCCTCAACCAAAAAACCATTTACACCATCCGTTATAATTGACCTTGGACCTATTGGGCAATCGTACGCCACACAAGGCAAACCCGAAGCCATAGCCTCAAGCAACACCAAACCCAATCCTTCTGAACGAGAAGTCATCACCAACACCGAAGCGTTTGCATATAGCGTAACAACTTCCGAAACTGGAGGATAAAAACGAACGGAAGAAGCAATTCCTAAAGCATTTGCCATCGGAATCAGATTTTCTTCAGGAGAAAGCGTTCCATAAATATCCAGTTTCCAATCAGGATGCTTTTGAAATACTAAAGACCAAATCTCCAATAATCTATCGAGTCCTTTTTCATAGGAATTACGGCTAACAGCTAGTACTTTTTTAGCATCTAACAGAGCTGGTTCTTCTGATTTAAAAGACAATGGATTAGTAATAATCATACTATTTTTACTATTCCATTCTTGGGCACTTTCTATATTCAATACCACAAAAGCATCAAAAGTTTTAGCACCCCATTTTTTAACAGAAACCCCTATTCGAAACCATAATCGAGAAAAAAAAGGAAATGCAAAAGGTCTTTCATTTACATACTTTGAACCATGACATTCAAAAACCACAGGTAAGTGCTTACCAATTAACAAGGGAACCAAGTAACCTTTCAATCCATTATCCGCCACAATAATACTATCGGGTTGAACTTGTGATATAATCGTTTGCAATTGTTTTTTGTAGGCATAAATCGCACTCAAAAAATAACCTTTCCGTTCAATATCATGCCAAACAATTTGCGCATTAAATTCAAAAAAAGGAGTCTCGTAGCCTTTATTCTGGGTCACGATATGTACTTCGTACCCGAAATTTTGAATGAAATAGTCGGTTTTGGTAGCCAGCACTTTTGCTACCCCACCCGCTTGATTGACCGAAGGAACTAAATACAGTAATTTCATTTTTTAGTTTCCAAAAATTGTGGATAGTCTCGAATATAATCCGATTCTTCAAAAACATCCGAAGCCAAAACCAAGCATAACGCACCAGAAGAAAAATTCTGTAATTCTCTCCAAATCCCTGTCGGAATTAGTAATCCCAGCGAAGGTTTATTGAGCAAAATTGTTTTTTTCTCAAAACCGTCATCCAAAACTACCTCAAAGCTTCCGCTGAGAGCAATCAAGACTTCTTGTTGTTCAATATGAGCGTGTCCACCCCTAAAAGCACTACTAGGCACATCAAACAAGTAATACACTCGCTTAAAATCGAAGGTTAGGATATCATTTTGAATAAATCCTAAATTCCCACGGGTGTCTTCTACTACTGGGATTTTTATAAACTCATATTTATTTGGCATGTTCTTTTATTCTAGCAATTAACAATTCCCATTGTGGACCAATTTTACTAATATCAAATTTTTTAATACTTTCAAAAGCATTTTTTTTACAGTGAAGATAAAAATCATTTTCTCCTTCCATTTTATTTATTGCTTTAACTAATTCATTAAAATTCTGGTTCTCAACCAAAATTCCATTTTCTCCATTAACGATAATCTCATCAGGGCCTGAAAAACAATCGAATGCAACTACTGGTGTTTCACAACATAATGATTCTAGAATTACCATTGGAAAACCTTCAAACAAACTTGATTGTACTAAAAATTTTGCGTGTTTAACAATCTTATAAGGATAAGCAATTTGCCCCATAAAATGGATTAATTCAGAAACTGACTTTTTTTTGACTAGATTTTGCAATCGTTCTAATTCAGGTCCAGAACCCACAATTACTAAATGAATATTTTTAATTGGTAGCACAGATAAACAATAAGCCTCTATAAGTTTATCAAACTGTTTCGTATCAGCTAATCTACCAACAGCAACAATATAATCAAAATCGTAAGTTTCTATTTTTTCAGAAAAGCACTTTTCTTTTATAAAATCAATATCTATGGGATTATAAATTGTTTGAACATTAGTAAAATTCAAATCCGAATTAATCTTTTTTTCCAATCTTTTTGAAACCGTAATGATTTTATCAAATTTTTTAAAAAAATAATTAGACAAGAACTTGTACTTAAACAAATAACTATGATAACTTCCACTATGAACAGTTTGAATTCTTGGAGTTTTGTATATGAATTTATAAATAAAAAACTCTTGGAAATAAACCACTCTAAAGCGAAAATCAATTAAAATATCAAATTCATTATTCTCAATATACTTTTTAAACTTATAAAATCGTCTAATTTTATTTAGCAAATTATTAGATTTATTTCTAAGAGCCCCAACATTAAATAATTCTCCTCCATATGAATAAGTAATTTCATCTATCATTATGATTATATGCACATCATAATGATTATTGTGAAGATATTGAGACAAAGTAGACAAAACTCTCTCTGCGCCTCCATTACTTAACATATATCCAACTAATGCTATTTTATATTTATTTGGAGAAACATTCATCGCATTTAGTTATTTTTGGCCAAATTTAATAAAAGTATATAGATTTGAATTCAGAAAAACCTTTAGTCAGCATTATATGTCATTGTTATAATCATTCTAAATTTATTTTAGAGACTTTAAAATCAGCTCTAAATCAAACCTATAATAACATTGAAATTATTGTAGTAGATGATTTCAGTACCGATAACTCTGCTGATGTTATTTCTTCTTTTATAGTAAAACATCCTGAAATTAAATTTATTCAAAATCAGCGCAATTTAGGAATTACAAAATCATTTAATAGAACTCTTAAAAAAACTAAAGGAAAATACATCATTGATTTAGCAGCAGATGATCTTTTACTACCAAATTGTGTAATGCAACAAGTTCATTGTTTTCAGAATTCAAACTATCAAAATCTTGGAATAGTTTATGGAAATGCCGAATTAATTTCTGAAAACGGCAATTTTGAAGATTATTTTTTTGAAGTAAACTCGAATAAAAAAGTGATTAAAAAGCGACCAACAGGAAGAATATATGAAAGTATTATAACATCTGGAAAGACTTTTTGTTCAGTATCTGGAATGGTCAAGAAAGAAGTTTTTGATTCTTTGAATGGATATGATGAATTTTTAGAATACGAAGATTTTGATTTTTGGATTCGTGCATCAAGAAATTTTGCCATTGACTTTATTGATGCACCATTAATTCAAAAAAGAAATGTTGCAAATTCATTAGGAAGTAATTTTTTCAAAAAAACAGACTCTCGTGCTAAAAGAATGAATCATTCCACCTTTTTAATTTTGAAAAAAGCATTGGCTCTTAACCAAACAAAAGACGAAGATTTGGCTTTACAAAAAAGGATAAATTATGAAATTGTACATACTTTTAAAATGAATGATTTCAAACTATTTTTCAAAAATCTAGGATTACGTATAGTACTTTTTAAAAGAAGGTTGATTCACTAATAGATTTTAAATTCTTTCAACCAGAAACCCATTCTATTTAGGTATTCTTACTCTTATTAAACCGTTTATAATTAAACCTTCAACAACAAATAAATGTGCTATAATTGAATACGTATTTGAAACATCAACTAAAGGATTACTAATCAATTAAGATTTTCATATAAATTGAATTGAACCTAAGATATTACTATGCTATAAAAGTATCGCTCATTTTTTTAAACAAACAGTATCACATAAAATCGCCCAAAAGTACCTAGCCGCTTGGAAGCTTTAAATCTTTGGTAAAAACAATTTCCTAAACACTATTAAAACTAAGATAAAACCTAAAACACTAGCGCAGCAATACGCTTGAATCGCTCCCTCATATCCCTGAGTTTTTATCCAATACAGTGATAGTAGTAAATAGCTTAGATTAAAAGTTATTTCAAGAAAAAAATAAACTTTGAGTCGGGCTTTGACCAAAATTTGGTACCCAAAAGCTAAGGTTAGTATTTTAAAAAAATCGCCTAAAAATTGCCAAATCAAAACCGATTTAATTTTCAAGAATTCAGCTGTAAAAATTAGTTCTAAAACCCACTCTTTTACAAAAAACAAAACGAGTAACATTATCAAAAACAAAGGAACAAAGGTCGAAAAATACCCCATAAGTTCTTGCTTAAATTCGGATTCGGTTTCTAAAGAAGCTAGTTTTGGCATATAATACAATGACAATCCAGCGTTAAAAAAATGCATATAAAAACTCGATAATTTTGTAGTAGCCTCCCATAAACCAGCTTCAGGTAACGAATATCCAGCTGTAATGTTATCACGAATTAAAAGCAAAGTTAATGGAACTATTATAGCCGACAGCAAAGCCATTGCCGAAAACTTTTGAATAGAAATTAGATATTCTTTTTTTATTAAAAACCGAAAATTAAATTGAAAAAAGCGTTTGTCTTTTACGACAAAAACAAAAGTAGCAAGCACCATCAGTAGTTCACTTAAAGCAATCGCCCAAATCGCACCATCAATGGAATGACAATAAATTAAACTTATGGTTACTGTAAAAACCAAAACAGAAGAGACCAATTGTATTAAAACAATAGTTTTGAATTGTTCCAAACCATTATAAATGGCTAACCAAAATGTAGTAAGCAATACCAAAGGCAAAGACAAACCCACTATTCGGATTGGAGTTGTCCATTGGTTGGAATCAAACAAAAGCTGTCCGATAGCCTCCGCAAAACAGAAAACCCCAATGGCTAAAAAAGAAGAAATAATAATAAAAACAGAAAGAAAAGTAGCATACAATTCCGAAAGTGCTGTCTTATTTTCTTTGTTTTCAGCCACCAATTTGACAAGTGAAGTGCTAATCCCAAGCGTTGCAACGGATTTTAACATTGCGCCCAAGTTTCTAAAATTGCCTAGTATAGCCATACCGGAAGGTCCTAAAAAAACAGCAACCACCTTATTCGAGATAAATCCCAATACAAAAGTTACTCCCATTGAAAAGGAATTTAGAGTTAATACTCTAAGCAACGTATTTTCTCTTAGGATTTTCAATGTGGTAACATTCTAATTATTCGAGCAGGATTACCCGCAACAATTGCATTTTTTGGTACATCCCGAGTCACTACAGTTCCATTTCCTATTACTGCATTTTCTCCCACAGTTACTCCTTTAAGAATGGTTACATTCGAACCAATAAAAACATTATTTTCTATGACAACAGCTTGTCCAGAAGGCGGCTGATTTCTATTATTAAATGCTAGCTCATGCCCATCATTATCCATAATAGAACAATTGACACCAATTAGTACATCATTACCAATAGTAACTTTAGCATAAGTCACTATCGAGAACCCATTGTTTATGGCAACATTTGAGCCGATTACAATCTCTGATTCTTTGTATCTGGCTTCTAAGTAGGTGTAATGAGAATAAAAATGAGGAGAAGAAATTACCCCAATTTGTACATTTTCACCGAAGGAAATCTTTCCTTCGCCTTTTAGCAATAAAGGATGATGCATTACAGGGCTTCCTGAAACTTTTTTACAATCCGATAACAATTTGTACTTTATGATGCGTAAGTTCACAAAACAAAATACTTTTATTTTAGAAAAAATACTCATTAATATTGGTTTAATGCATTAATAATAGCACTAACTTCTTCATCCTCTAGAGCTTGATGTAGCGGAATACTCAAAACCTCCTCGTGTATCTTCTCGGTGATGGGAAAAGAGAGCTCATTCATTTGTGTCAAAGCCTTTTGCTTATGCGGCGGAATGGGATAATGAATCGCTGTTTCGATGCCGTGTTGTTGCAAATAGAATTGTAATTCAGCCCTTCTTGAAGTTCGAATCACAAACAAATGGAAAACGTGATTATTAGAAAAATCCCAAAATGGTAAGATAATCTTATCGTTTTTAATTTCGGTCAAATAGCGTTTGGCAATAGTTCTTCGCTTTTCGTTATCTGCATATAAGTTGGATAATTTCAGGTTCAAAAAAGCGGCTTGAATTTCGTCTAATCTCGAATTAACACCAACAAACTCATTCTGATATTTTGTTTCGGAACCATAATTTCGGAGGGATTGTATCACTTTCGCCAATGGAGCATCATTAGTAACAACTGCTCCTCCATCACCCAAAGCTCCTAAATTTTTACTCGGATAAAAACTGTACGCACGAGCCCATAGTTCGGTTTTGGAATTTGGAATTTCAAAATTAGAATTTCTTTCTATTCCGTGAGCCTGAGCTGCATCTTCGATAACTAATAAATCATTTTGTTCAGCAATTGTGTGAATACGCTCCATCTCTGCTAACTGTCCGTATAAATGAACCGCCAAAATAGCTTTTGTCTTTGAAGTTATCTTTTCTGGAATCAAATCAGGGTTAATGTTGTAAGTTTCCAATTTGGGTTCAACTAAAACAGGAACCAAATCAGCAGCTAGAATAGCCAAAATACTAGCGATATAAGTATTGGCTGGTACAATAACTTCATCCCCTTTTTGCAATTTTCCTAATTGAATATAGGCTTTAAAAATCAAAGTCAAAGCATCCAAACCATTGCCCACACCCACACAATGTTCCGACTTACAATAGTTTGCAAAATTATTTTCGAAGGTTTCGACTTCTTTACCTAAAATATACCAGCCGCTTTCTAAAACCGACTTCAATTTATCTTTAAATGCCGTTTCATAGCGTTCGTTTATCTTTTTTAAGTCTAGAAATCGTATCATACTAACTTGATTTTATAAAAATCCTGATTCCATACGGTGCAACCCAATTCTTCTTTTTGCTGTAATAAACCACTATGAAATCCTTTTTCGCCAGAGTCATTTACAATTCCCATATCAAAAAAATGTTTGCCTCTTTTTTGAAAAATATCCAAAAGGGAAATAAATAAAAAATCCAAAGCACGGTATTTTTCACCTTTTTTGGAAGTGGCACCGTACTGCGATTTTACTCCGTTTTCAAATTCAAAAATGGTGATTCCTGCAATAATTTTATCTCCTAAATATGCAGAAAATTGTTTGATATTTTGAGGAAATTTTTCGTGAAGCAACTGAATTTCAGCCAGACTGTGAACTGGTTTTGCATCATATTTTTCACCTAATCTTGGCTCCAAAATTTTTTCCCAAAAAGGTTGAAAATTGGTTTCTTCTACCACTCGCAATCCCAATACTTCTGTTCGTCTAAAATGTTTCAATTTACTTTTAGAAATTGGAACTTCTTGATGCAAATGCGCTACCATATTCATTTCTTTTCGGTATAGTTGCGCTCCTTTTTTCATCAAAAAAAAGTCAATTGCTGCGTTACCTTGTCCTAAGTAAAATGAAGGAATTGGATGCAAATAAAAATGTTCTATACGCTTACTTTTGAAAAAATCAAACAACAAATTTAGAATCAATTCTATCCTTTCTATTTTTAACTTGGAAGTATAAACCAATCCACCGTAAGTTAATCCTTGATGCGAATAAACCTTATTTTCTATTCTATTGGCTGGCAAGACTGCGACCAATTTAACTTTATCAAATACTAACAGTGAAAAATCTTCAAACCGTTCTTTATGGTACTCCATAAAGTCCCTATGAAACAAAAATGTAGCATTTTTAGAGGCACTCACAAAGGTGTTCCAAAGCTCGTAATCGCTTTCTTGATAAGGCCTTATGCTATATTTTTTCACGTTTATTTTAATTTTAAATCCAATGTAGGCAACGACCAATTGAATTTGACCACCAACAACCGAACAATGATAATTACCAAAGATGTTACTAACTGAATTAATTCATCTGGAAAGTTGCCTTTTTTTAGCATAAAAAAAACAATACCTCCCAAAATACAAATCGTAGCGTATATCTCTTTTCTGAAAATAACTGGAATTTCATTACACAAAATATCCCGAATGACCCCTCCAAAGCAAGCGGTCATGGTTCCCAAAGCGGTACAAATGATAGGATGCAAACCAATGCTAATTCCTTTTTCTAAACCAATAAGCGTAAAGACTCCTAAACCAATAGTATCAAAAAGGAACAATGATTTACGCAACTTATCGAATCTTTTTCTGAAAAGAATCGCCAAAATATAGCCAATGAAAATTACATAAACATAGTTGAGATTGAGCATCCAACCCACGGGAGTTCTACCAATAAGAACATCTCTCAGCGTTCCCCCACCTACCGCCGTGACAAAGGCAATAATCAATATCCCAAAAGGGTCCAATCTTTTGTTCATTGCCGTAAGTGCTCCCGATAAAGCAAAAGCCATAGTCCCAATAATATCTAATAAATAAAACATGTTGCTCTTATTCGTTTACTCTTAAACAATGTTGTTTCTTTTTGAAGAAAACAAAATTAAAGAAATACTTATTAAATAAATGCAGTATTCTTTAAATATCCCAATTCAAGTTTAATCTAAGTAATACTCTGTGTATATTTGTCATTAAAAAAAAGCTTGAAACAAATTACTTCCATACAGAATCCGTATATCAAATCCTTGGTTTTATTACAGGAAAAAGCCAAAGCTCGAAAACAAACCGGCACTTTCTTGATTGAAGGACAACGAGAAATTAGCATTGCCATAAAAGGAGGCTACGAAATTGAAACCTTATTATTTGTTCCCGAAATTTGTGCTGAAAGTCAAACCAAACAATTGGCTCCAAATGCTGAACTAATAGAAATTACTTCGGGCGTTTATGAAAAGCTAGCCTATAGAGATTCTACAGAAGGTGTCTTGGCTGTAGCCAAAACCAAATCGACATTGTTATCGGATTTAAAACTTTCCGAAAACCCATTGATTCTAGTAACAGAAGCTCCTGAAAAACCTGGTAACATTGGCGCCTTATTGCGAACTGCGGACGCAGCTAATTTGGATGCCGTAATCATTGCCAACCCAAAAAGTGATTTGTACAACCCAAACATCGTTCGTTCGAGCGTCGGTTGCTTATTTACCAACCAAATCGCCACTGGAAGTACGGCGGAAATTATTGCTTTTTTGAAAGCAAAAAATATTAGTTTCTATTGTGCTACTTTACAAAACTCCAATAGCTATCATCTTGAGGATTATACCACGCCAACTGCTTTAGTTGTTGGAACAGAAGCTACAGGATTGACGCAAGAATGGCGCGATGCGGCCACACAAAATATTATCATCCCGATGCAAGGCGAAATTGATTCGATGAACGTTTCGGTTGCTGCGGCTATTTTGATTTTCGAAGCCAAAAGACAAAGAGGATTTAAAAAAAATATTGATTGATTATTGAACAACACAACACTTAAAAACATGAAAAAATATTATTTTTCGCTGCTCTTACTTTCTGTATTTAGTTTCAGCACTTTTGCCCAAATTACTCCAGAGCAAATCGACCAAGTAACCGAGAAAGCCATTCAAACTTTTAATGTTCCTGGAATTGCCGTAGCAGTCGTAAAAGATGGCAAAGTAATTCATTCCAAAGGATATGGCGTAAAATCGATTTTAACGAAAGAAAAAGTGGATGGCAACACCTTATTTGGAATTGCTTCCAATAGTAAAGCCTTTACTACAGCTGCATTATCGATGCTTATTGAAGAAGGAAAGCTACAATGGGACGATAAAGTAATTCAGTATTTGCCCAATTTCAAAATGTACAACGACTATGTTACCAACGAATTTACCATTCGAGATTTAGTAACCCACCGAAGCGGTTTAGGACTTGGAGCAGGCGATTTAATGATTTGGCCTGACGGAAGCGATTTCACTTCAAAAGATATCATCGAAAATCTACAGTACTTAAAACCTGTTTCTGGCTTTAGAACCAAATTTGATTACGACAATCTTTTATACATCGTCGCTGGTGAGATTGTTCACAAAGTAAGTCAACTGAGTTGGGCTGATTTTGTTGAACAACGCATGATGAAACCACTTGAGATGAACTATAGTGTAGCTTCATACAAAAGGTTAAAAGATACTACAAACGTCATTGCTCCACACGTTCCTGTAAAAGGTCAATTAAAAGTAATCAAGCCATACACCAATCAGCTTTTTGATGGGGCAGCGGGTATTTATTCTAGCGTAAATGACTTGAGTAAATGGGTGCTTTTGCAACTCAACAAAGGAAAATACGGCCCCGAAAACAAAGCTTTATTCTCTGAAGCGCAGCAAAATGAAATGTGGCAATTGCAAACCATCATTCCAGTTGCCACTCGCCCACCTTACAACACTCACTTCAATGGTTACGGATTAGGCTGGTTTTTGAATGATGTTAAAGGATATAAGCAAGTTTCGCATACCGGAGGTTTAGAAGGCAATGTCACTCAAGTAACACTACTTCCTGAGCTACAATTAGGGATAATTGTTCTGACCAATCAACAAGAAGGGGCAGCTTTTACAGCGATAACCAATACGATTAAGGATAGCTATTTAGGTATTCCTGCTCAAGATTATGTAACGCTGTATCATAATCGCATCAAAGCCAATGTTGCTACTGCCGACAAAGTGACCGAAGAAGTTTGGACTACTGTAGCCAAAAACAAAAAAGACAAAGTAAAAACCGATTGGAAATCTATTGTTGGAACATACAAAGACAATTGGTTTGGTACCATTGAACTTTCAGAAAAGAAAGGAAAAATTTACTTTCAATCGAAACGTTCTCCGCAATTAGCTGGCGAAGTTTTCTTTTACAAATCTGGCAATCTGGTAGTAAAATGGAACAATGCCTTTTTTAATGCTGATGCCCATTTATTTCTAGAAAATGATGCTTCAGGAAAAACGATTGGCATCAAAATGAAACCAATTTCAGACTTAACCGATTTTAGTTACGATTTTCAAGACTTAGACTTCAAAAGAGTCAATTAGTCGCCAACAAATATTTTATTTTTGTCCGATAAAAATGATTGTACTTTTTTTATCGGACAAGTTACTTTTAAAAGCTTTTAAATAAACTTTATTAGTCAATTTCGCCTTGCAAAAATGGGATTTATTGCTTAGTTTTAGAAATTGAACCATGCCGTTATGACAGAATTAGAAATAGAGAAAGAAAACAAAGCGATTGCGCAAGAATACAAAGAATTGTTGCGCATTAGTTATCAAACTTTAACACCTACCGACAAAAAACTGATTCGAAAAGCCTTTGATGTAGCAGTTGATGCCCACAAAGACCAAAGAAGAAAATCAGGTGAAGCTTATATTTTTCATCCCATTGCTGTGGCGAAAATCGTTGCTTCTGAAATTGGTTTAGGTGCAACTTCGATTGCTGCTGCATTGTTGCATGATGTTGTAGAGGATACTCCCATTACGGTAGAAGACATTGAAAGACTTTTCAATCCAAAAGTAGCGCAATTGGTTGAAGGACTCACCAAAATTTCAATGGTTCAAAAAGACCTCAATGCCTCCATTCAAGCTGAGAATTTTAGAAAAATGATTCTTACTTTGAATGATGATGTCCGAGTAATCTTGATTAAACTTGCGGATCGCTTGCACAACATGCAAACTATGGACTCGATGCGCGAGGATAAACAAACCAAAATCGCTTCTGAAACACTCTATATTTATGCACCCTTAGCTCATCGATTAGGACTATACAATATCAAAACCAAGTTAGAAGATTTGGGTTTAAAATATACCGAACCCGAGATTTACAATGAAATTGTTAGTAAAATAAAAGAAACCAAAGAAGAGCAAGATGCCTATATTAAAGACATCTCAGATGTTTTAAAAGATTCCTTAGATAAAGAAGGAATCGATTATATCATCAAAGGCAGACCAAAATCTATTTATTCTATTCGTAGAAAAATGCGTGCGCAAAACGTAAGTTTTGATGAAGTCTATGACAAATTTGCACTCAGAATCGTATACAAATCAGAGCCCAATGAAGAAAAATTTCTGGCTTGGAAAATCTATTCTATTGTTACTGACCACTACAGACCAAGTCCAAGTCGATTGAGAGATTGGATTTCGTCCCCTAAATCTACAGGTTATGAAGCCTTGCACATTACGGTTATGGGACCAAGAGGACGCTGGGTTGAAGTGCAAGTGCGTAGTGAAAGGATGGACGAAATTGCAGAAAAAGGGTATGCAGCACATTACAAATACAAAAACGGCGCTACCGAAGAAAGCGGTTTAGACGTTTGGTTGAATTTACTAAGAGAAGCTTTAGAAAATTCTGAAACAAATGCAGTAGATTTTGTCGAAGATTTCAAAATGAATCTCTATTCTAAAGAAATTTTTGTGTTTACCCCAAAAGGAGAAATCAAATCATTGCCAAAAGGTGCTACTTCGTTAGATTTTGCCTTTAGTATTCACTCTGAACTAGGAATTAGAACCCGAGGAACACGCGTCAACGGAAAGTTAGTGCCTTTGAATTACGAACTCAAAAGTGGGGACCAAATTGAAGTTATCACCTCTCAATACCAAAAACCAACTGCCAACTGGCTGGACTATGTGACCACTTCGAGAGCCAAAACAAAAATTAAAAACGTTCTCAACGAAAACACTAAAAAAATTGGCGAAGAAGGAAAAGAAATTCTTACCCGTAAGCTAAAGCACCTCAAAATCAATCTGAACGAATCCGTTACGAATGAATTGGTGAATTTCTTTAAGCTGAAAACGAGTTTGGATTTGTATTACAGAGTTGGAATTGGTGCGATTGAAAATCAGCAATTGAAAGATTTTGCGGCGAAGAAAAGTAATACCATCATCAATTTCTTCAAGAACAAAATCAAACGCAATCAAAAAAACACCGCCGATATTGATATCCACAAACCTGAGATTAACAACAATTATGATTTACTGGTTTTTGGAACAGAACATGACAAACTAGACTATAAACTAGCACCGTGTTGCAACCCAATTCCTGGTGACGATGTTTTTGGTTTTGTTACGATTAATGAAGGTATTAAAGTACACAAAAAAGATTGCCCTAATGCTATTGGAATGCAATCGAACTATGCTTATAGAATTATGAGTGCCAAATGGATTGACTCTACACAAGAAGAGTTTAAGGCACTACTCGATATCACCGGAATGGATGTACTAGGATTGACCAACCAACTCACGAAAGTGATTTCAAACAATATGCATGTCAACATTCAGAGTATTTCATTGAGCACCAATGCAGGACTTTTTCATGGTCAAGTAGCAGTAATCGTTCAGAACAATACGATTCTCAAAAAAATGATCAATAATATCAAAAAAATAGATGGAATTGAAAAAGTAACTAGAGTTTACAATACTTAATTTGTTTTGAAGAACATTTAATCACAAACTTTAAAACTAGGGACTTTAATCTTTAAACAAAATAATTTATCTTTGCCAGATATGACACTCATCTCCACAGAAAACAATAAAAATCAAGAAATTGTAAAAAATGTTTTTACAATGTATCTTGAAAATAAAGGCCATAGAAAAACGCCTGAACGTTATGCTATCCTTCAGGAAATTTACGATAGCGAAGAACATTTTGATATCGAAAATTTGTATATCAAAATGAAAAACAAAAACTATCGTGTGAGCCGAGCTACCCTATACAATACAATTGAATTACTTTTGGATTGTGCCTTGGTGCGCAAACATCAGTTTGGACAAAACCAAGCACATTACGAAAAATCGTATTTCGACAAACAACACGATCACATCATCATGACCGATACAGGAGAAGTAATCGAGTTTTGTGACCCGAGAATACAAACTATCAAAAAAACAATTGAAGAAATTTTTGATATAGAAATTACCAATCACTCGCTGTATTTATATGGCAACAAAAAGAAAACAGAATAAAATAAAAATAAAAAAATTGGGCAACTTATAAGTTGTCCAATTACATTTAATTAACAACAAATAATACAGATAATGACCGTAGATTTATTATTAGGATTACAATGGGGGGATGAAGGAAAAGGAAAAATCGTAGACGTACTGACCTCTAATTATGATATCATTGCCCGTTTTCAAGGAGGACCAAATGCTGGACACACACTAGAATTTGACGGAATTAAGCACGTTTTGAGAACTATTCCTTCTGGTATTTTTCATAAAAACTCTGTAAACATTATAGGCAATGGTGTAGTGATTGATCCTGTTGTTTTTCAAAAAGAAATTGAAGGTTTAGAAAAATTTAATTTGGACATAAAATCTAAGTTAATCATATCTAGAAAAGCACATTTAATTTTACCAACACACCGCTTACTAGATGCAGCATCTGAAGCATCAAAAGGGAAAGCAAAAATTGGTTCTACTTTGAAAGGAATTGGTCCAACTTATATGGATAAAACAGGTAGAAACGGTCTTAGAGTTGGAGACATCGAGTTAGAAGATTTCGCAGATCGTTACAGAGCTTTAGCTGACAAACACGAAGAAATGATTAAGTTCTATGATGTAGCTATTCAATACAACTTGGCTGAAATGGAGGCCGAATTTTTTGAAGCTATTCAAGAATTAAAAAAATTAGATTTCATTGATAGTGAAGAATATTTACACCAAGCACAAAAAGCAGGAAAATCTATTTTGTGTGAAGGTGCTCAAGGTTCTCTATTAGATGTTGATTTTGGGACCTATCCATTTGTAACTTCATCTAATACAACAGCCGCTGGAGCTTGTACAGGTTTAGGTATTGCGCCAAACAAAATCAAAGAAGTGTACGGAATTTTCAAAGCCTATGTTACTCGTGTAGGTAGCGGTCCTTTCCCAACGGAATTGTTTGACGAAGTTGGTGCAACAATGGCAAAAATTGGTAATGAATTTGGATCTGTAACTGGAAGACAAAGACGTTGTGGTTGGTTGGATTTAGTAGCATTAAAATATGCCGTTCAAGTAAATGGTGTAACCCAATTGATGATGATGAAAGGTGATGTTCTTTCTGGTTTTGATACTTTAAAAGTTTGTACTGCATATCAATACAAAGGACAAGAAATTGCGCATTTCCCATACAATATTGAACCTGAAAATGTAACTCCTGTTTACCAAGAATTCAAAGGATGGGCACAAGATTTGACTGGAATGACCACTTATGAGGAATTGCCAAAAGAATTAAAAGAGTATATCGAATTTATAGAAAAAGAAGTAGAAGTGCCGATAAAAATAGTTTCTGTTGGACCAGACAGAAAGCAAACTATTTTGAAATAACAACCAAACGCTCTGAGATTTTCAGAGCGTTTTTTATTCCAACTCTATTTTGCAATATGAAGAAAAAAAAATTAATACTACTTCTGGTTCTTATTGCTTTTTCTTGCAAAAAAGATGATATAGAAACAACTACAGTCAGCAGTACAAAATATAGTATTGCGGGAACTAAGCTTCTATTGGATCAGCATCCAATACAACTTATTGGCACGAATGCTTTTCATGTATTTGGTGTAGGAAGTACCGATATGAATACTTGGAAAATAGATATCATTAGAGAATTTATAGGCAATACAAAGGAGACACCACTAACTGGTAGCCCAATAAAAGATGCCACAGGAGCATATCTATATTCCCTCGAAAATATAATTGCAGATAACAGAGCAAACAAAAGAGTTACTATTGTTTGCGCTTTTGGTTGGGATGGCACCCAAAACACCGCTTTTACTGGTAAAAGTCCACAACAAACCAATTGGTGGAATGAATACAAGACCCGATTAAAAGAATGGGCTACTTACCTTAAAGACCAGCCCGATGTATGGATTGAAGTATGGAATGAACCCTACAGATACGACAGAACCGATGGTTATACCGACCAGGTTTGGCTACAAGACATGAATGAATTAGTAGCAATTATTCGGTCTACAGGAAATAAAAACATTGTCGTAGTGCCTTGTGCGGAACAAGGACAGGACGAAAGTGTGTTATTAAACAAAGGCAATGATTTTCTTAATGGAAAATCCAATATTTTATTTGATATTCATGCGTATGAAAAATGGCTTTTGGACAGTAACAATTCTGTTGAAAATCGTTTAAATGAATTGAGAAATAAAAATATTCCGATATTTATAGGCGAAACAGCACCTATGAATGCAGGGATTTTAATGAATCCGAAGCCTTTTCTGGATCTTGTTTATGAAAAAGGACTATCCGTTTGCGCTTGGGTTTGGAAGAAAGAGGCCAATGATAAAGATGCATTATTGACCGAAAATGGACTAGTTAACGACAATAACAATAATAATTGGGGAACAACATTCAGAGACTTAACAAATAGAAGTAGAAAACCTTAAGGCTATGTCAAATCCGAAATACAAAATCCAAAAGACAGAATTACTATCCGACAATTGGTATATTTTGAACAGGGTCACTGTTGATTATCAAAAAAAGGATGGTACATGGGATACTCAAAAACGAGAGGTGTATGATAGAGGCAATGGCGCCGCTATTTTATTGTATAACATTCACAAAGGAACTGTGGTTTTGACCCGTCAATTTCGATTGCCTACTTATATGAACGGCAATAAATCGGGCTTGATGATAGAGGTGTGTGCTGGTTTACTTGATGAAGATGACCCAGTAGCTTGTATTATTCGTGAAACCGAAGAGGAAACAGGCTATCGCCTTTCGTCTGTACGAAAAGTGTTTGAGTCTTATATGTCGCCTGGAGCTGTGACAGAAATTTTATACTTTTTTGTTGGAGAATACGATGCGAGTATGAGAGTGAGTTGTGGTGGTGGTTTGGATCAAGAACATGAAGATATTGATGTTATTGAAATTCCGTTTGAACAAGCCTATTTAATGATTGAAACAGGCGAAATTAAAGATGCGAAAACAATTATGCTTTTGCAATATGCCAAAATCAACCAACTGATTCCCAATGCTACAAGACTAGCTGATGATTACATAAATGAGTAGTTTGATTTTAAAATTTACTCACTCTAAACCTATTGTTGCCAACTAGCCCCGATAGGAACGGCATCCTCCTGACTTGTGACCGAACAAGGCAGGAGATATAGTGGATAGCGGGAAACCTGCCTCCCGAAGAAGCCAACTGTTTCGCTCCTAAAAAATCAACTATTTTGCACTAAAAAATACCAAAAAACAAGAGTAAAAAAGGAAACAGGAATCCCAAAACCTACCATCATACTACATAATTTTGGCTTTAATCCGTGGCTTGCTGCCAAGATACAACCCGTTATCATTGGCGCCATAGCAGATTCTAATAACGCTACTTGAATAACTTCTGAGCGTTGCTGCAAGATCACGACGTACAACAAAAAAAGAAATGCTGGCGCAAAAAGTAATTTATAAAAAAGCCCTAATCGTAAAAAGCCCCAATGCTTGCTTTTGGCATCAAATTGTAACTGCAATCCCACCGAAAGCAGTGCCAAAGGTGTTACGCCAGCACCAATTATTTTGAGCCCTTGCTGAAAAAAAGTGGGTAATTCGTATTCGTAAGTATTCATCAAACAAGCGATGACAAAGGTGATAAAGGGCGGAAAAAAAGCTATTTTTTTGAAAATTTGTAAGCCATTTGTTTGCCCTTTGGAATACATTGTTGCGACTAATATTCCTAAAGTAGATAGCACGACAAAGGATCCTGGCTGATCGACTAAAATGGCTGTTTTCATTCCGCTCTCGCCATAGAGCGCAGTAATTATGGGAAATCCGAGAAAGGAGGTATTGCTGAGTCCGCTACAAATGATTAAGCAGCCTGTGAGTTTTCGAGACCAACCAAAATGTTTCCCAAGAAGCGCAAACACTAACCAAGATAAGAGAAAAATTATCCAAGCGACGAGGATTGGATACAATAATTGAGCATTCCACTGAATCTTTGGAATATAATACAACGCTAAAGCGGGTAGACAGATTTGAATAACTATCCAGTTGAGGAATTTGGGAGTAGTTTTTGGAATAGCATCGACGCGTTGCAGTACTATACCAAGAACCAAAAAAACAAAAATAATAATAAAATTAATCATAGGGTTTGTTATACAAGAGCAGTAAAAGAGTTGTTGCTCAAAAATACAATTAAAATTATTTTAATATTCACACAAACCCGTAAGTTTTATTTAATTTTACTCTCAAAATAATTTTATCTTGGCCAACACGAATCCAAAAAAATCAGCGCTACACGAAGTTCCGGGTATTCCTTCACCCGAAAGTGTTAGCATTGAAGCGGCTCATAGTATTCAATCGTTTCGAAAAAAAACGCCTACTCCTGCTGAATTGGTTCAAGGGATTTTGGCTGGTAATATTACTGCTTTGAGCCGTGCTATAACACTAGTAGAAAGCACCAACCTCAAGCATTTGAGTCAAGCCAACGAAGTCATCAATTCGTGTTTGTCGCACGTAAAAGAATCCATTAGAATAGGCATTACAGGTGTACCTGGTGTTGGCAAAAGTACTTTTATTGAAGCCTTTGGAAAACACTTAACGAGTTTAGGCAGAAAAGTGGCAGTTCTCGCTGTCGACCCTAGCAGTACCATTTCGCACGGAAGTATTTTGGGCGATAAAACCCGAATGGAGGAATTGGTGAAAGATAAAAATGCTTTTATTCGTCCCTCGGCATCTGGGGAAACCTTGGGCGGTGTAGCTCGAAAAACTAGAGAAACCATTACTTTGTGCGAAGCTTTTGGCTTTGACACCATTATTATTGAAACGGTAGGTGTTGGCCAAAGTGAAACCGCGGTACACAGTATGGTCGACTTTTTTTTATTGCTAAAAATTGCGGGAGCTGGCGATGAATTACAAGGCATCAAACGAGGCATTATGGAAATGGCCGATGCCATAGTCATCAACAAAGCGGATGGCGACAATATCCGCAAATCAAATTTGGCAAAAGTAGAATTCAACCGTGCTTTGCATCTTTTTCCAGCCAAAAAATCGGGTTGGACGCCTACTACAACTACTTGCAGTGCTTTAACAAAAGAAGGAATTCCAGCCATTTGGGAAACCATTTTGAGCTACATAGGAACCACTCAAGCTAATCAGTATTTTTTTGAAAAAAGAGCGGCACAAAACCAATATTGGATGCTCGAAACCATCAATGAGTATTTGAAAAACCATTTTTACAATCATCCAGAAATAGTTCCACTACTAGAAAAAAATAAAGAAGCTGTGGCCAATAATGCGCTTTCTCCCTTTGCTGCTGCACAGGATATTTTGGATACCTATTTCAAAAAATAACTTTTTTTCTTTTGGTTTATGCATACAAAATCATTACAATTCTTTCATTAAATAGTATTTTTGCGCCACTAAATTTTAATTTCTCTTGAAAAAAATAACCCACTTAAAACCAATTGTAAACTTTTTGTTACTTGGTTTATGCATCACTACACTGAGCCGAATCGTTTTATTTTTTCTATTCAAAGAACGTGTAATTGCCACCGAAAATTACGGGTATCTTTTCCCTATCGGTCTGCGAATGGATTTGATATTACTGTGTTATATTTCGCTACTTCCAGCTGTATTGATTAGTCTTTTTCCAGAAAAATGGGTATACAAAATCCAGTCATTTTTGACGGTTTACTTTATCTTTTTCCTCAGTTTATTGCTGTTCTTTGAATTGGCAACACCAAATTTCATCGCTCAATACGACACACGTCCTAACCAACTCTTTATTGAGTATTTGATTTACCCAAAAGAAGTGATTGGAATGTTATACAAAGGCTATTTGCCTTCTATTTTGGCAACCATCGTTTTTTTGTCGACCTTTATTTATGCATTAATTCGGTTTAGAAAACAGCTTTTTGGAGTTGGAAATACGTCATACAAAACCAAAATACTCTTGTTTCCTTTGGTCGCTTTTTTATTGTTTTTTGGTGCGCGTTCTAGTTTGACTTCCAAAAGACCTATAAATGCTAGCAACGCCATTTTCTCTACCGACCAATTAACGAATTGTTTGGGATTGAACTCCTTTTACACGCTTGGCTTTGCTGTGTATTCCTTAAAAAATGAAGGAAACTCCGATAAGATGTACGGAAAAATGAAACCCGAAGAAGCTATTCCTCGCGTAAAAAAATATATGGATGCAAAACCAGAAGATTTTGTCGATGCCAACTTTCCTTTACTACACAAAAGCAAATCCGATACGATACTACAAAAGCCTTACAACATTGTTATTATTTTGGAAGAAAGCTTAGGCGCCGAATATGTGGGAAGTTTGGGCGGATTACCACTAACACCAGAATTTGATAAATTAACCAAAGAAGGAACACTTTTTACCAATATGTACTCCACAGGTACTAGAAGTGTACGCGGGATTGAAGCCGTTGTCACTGGTTTTCTGCCTTCGCCATCAGAAAGTGTGGTCAAGCTGAATAACTCTCAAAAAGACTTTTATACCATTGCTAGTTTATTGAAAGCAAAAGGATATGACACCAGTTTTATTTATGGAGGAATGGCCAACTTTGACAATATGGGCGCTTTTTTTAACGGAAACGGCTTTAGTACCATCATTGATGAACCGCAATACGACCCTAAAACCAGTGCTTTTCACGGAACTTGGGGTTGGTCTGATGAAGATGTAATGGTAAAAGCCAATGCGTATTTCAAAACACTAAAAGATAAACCCTTTGTATCACTCGTTTTCTCCTCTTCTAATCACGAACCTTTTGAGTTCCCTGATGGTAGAATTCAGTTGTACGAAAAGCCTAAAAATACTGTGCATAATGCTATGAAATATGCCGATTATGCCATTGGAAAGTTTTTTGCCTTAGCCAAAAAAGAGGCCTATTACAAAAACACTATTTTCTTAGTCATTGCCGACCACAACACTAGAACTTACGGAAAACATTTAGTGCCCATTCATAAATTTCATATACCCGCTTTGTTGATTGGTCCCAACATTGCAAAAAATGCCAAATATGAAAAATTGTGTAGCCAAATTGACATCCAACCAACCACATTGAGTAAAATTGGAATGAATGTTATCACGCCAATGCCGGGTCGAAATCTGTTCCGTTTACCAGCTTCGACAAAAGGAAGAGCGATAATGCAATTTCACGATGTGAATGCCTTCCGAGTAGAAGACCAAGTGGTTATCATGCAACCCAACAAAGAACCATTGCAATTTAAAGTTTCAAAAGATACTATCTTTACTCCAGTACCTCTCAACAAAGAACTGGCAAAAGATGCGTTAAGTCACGTGATTACAGCTTCGTATTTGTACAAAAAGAGTAAATACTCAACCCAAAAATAAAGTAACTAACCAAAAAAGGGTAGTGTTTAACAATTTCACACTACCCTTTTTTCTATTATGAGATTAATTCCAACTTATTCCTCTTCAAATCGTGCTATTTCGCGGTCATAAAACGCATTCGCTTGTTCAATTAAACCTTCCATTTCGGCGTTCAATTCGGCTTCGTCTAGGTCTTCTGGTTCTTCTAAAAACTCTACCTCATCATCTTTAAGATTAATGATAAATCGAGGATAATCCATATGAATGATAAAAATATCGTCTGGAAAGTCGGTATTGTCGCCTAATAAAAATTTTGGTAATTCCATTTTTGTTTGTTGTTTATTGTTCGTTGTCTATTGACTATATTTTACTTCGAAGCTATTCAAAGCGTATAACTTTTTACAAATTTAAGCATTCAGTTCTAAAGGTTAACCGTTTAATCAAATAACCGATTAACTTAAAAACTATTTATCTGAAAGAATCACTGGTGCGCTACCTTTTCCCATAAAAATAATTTTGGTATTGGGTGAAGTAGCGATTTCTTTTTGCGCTTTGATTTGTTCGTATTGCAATTGTTTATCAGTTAGCCCCAAAGAAATGATGCGTTGGTAATCTGCGATACCTTGTGCTTCTACCCTTTTACGTTCCGCTTCTTGTTTTTCTTTTTGCAAAACAAAAGTCATTTTTTGAGCATCTTGCTCGGCATTAATTTTACTTTCGATGGTTTTCTTTACAGATTCTGGCAAATTGATATTTCGAATCAACAATTGCTCTAACACCAATCCTCTAGCTTTAAAATCGGCTTCGATACTTTTGAAAATACGTTGTTGAAATTCATTTCTTTTAGTCGAATAAAGTGCCACCGCATCATAATAAACAGCGTTGTCGCGAATACGGGTTCTGGTTACTGGGCGTACAATTTTATCGGTGTAGCTTTCTCCAATTCCTTTCAAAATTTTGGGCGCTTCATTTGGGATTACACGATACAAAACCGTCAAGTCTATGACTACTTCCAAACCGTCATTAGATAATACTCTAATCGCATCATCACCTTCTTGCGCTCCTTCATTATGAACAGCTGACATTGTATAGTTTTGTGTTTGAACATCAAAAACAGTAATATCCAAAAGTGGATTAACTACGTGAAGTCCACTTTCTAAAATATCGGGCTGTACACTTCCGTAAAGCGATTTTACGCCTACTTTACCCGCGTCGATTTGCTTGAACATTGACGAAAAAACTCCGATTAAGAGTAATAGAACACCAATAATTTTTAAAAGATTAGAAAATTTAGATAAAGGATTAGCGTTGTTGTTTACTGTAAAACTAACGACTAACAGAATTATTCCGAGAATAATAAATACTATCATTTTTTTTGGTTTTAGTTGATATGCTTATTATACGAGGAAATAAAATAGAAGTTACATTTATAAGAAAAACTTTATTCGGTAGCATTCAAACGAACCAATCTATTGGTCAATCGAGAAAATCGGATGTATAAAAATAGTGCCGCCGCTGTTAATCCCGCCAATAACCCAATCCAAATTCCTACTGCCTCTAAATCTGTATATTTCCCTAAGTAAAAGGATACGGGAAATCCAACAATCCAATAGGCTACAAAGGTAATGTACATCGGAATTTTGACGTCTTGAAGCCCTCTCAAAGCTCCCAAAACAACCACTTGAACACCATCAGAAATTTGAAAAACCGCTGCAACCAACAGCAATTTAGCCGTAATCATTATAATCTCATTGTTATCCGCCATTTGAGAAACATCGGTAGTATTTAAGAATAAATGCGGCAAGTAATTATGAAAAACAATAAATAAAATGGCAAATAGCGATTCAATAAGTATCACCAATAAAAAAATAGAACGTGCTACCACAATTAATCCTTTAAAATCGGCTGCTCCCTTGGCGTGACCTACGCGTATCATTGCCGTTACATTTAATCCCATTGCAACCATAAAAGTTGAGGATGCTAAAATCAACGCAATTTGATTTGCCGCTTGATTGTTTTTACCCAAAGTTCCTGAAAGCCAAATCGCAGCTGTAAACAAAGTAACCTCGAACATCATTTGCATCGCTGAGGGCAATCCTAGATTGATGATTTTTTTTAAAATCGTTTTTTTGATTTCTTTGAACGTAAAATTTTTAAAATAGCGTTTCATTATAGCATTCTGCTTCATAATGTAATGCATAAAAATCACCATCAAAATTCTAGAAATAACGGTTCCCAAAGCAGCGCCAATGATTCCCAACTTAGGAAAAAACCAAACGCCATAAATCAAGACATAGTTAAAAAATACGTGCACCACATTGGCAAAAAATATGGCATACATAGAATACTTGGTTTGCGATAATCCATCGGCAAATTGCTTATACCCTTGATAAATAACTACTGGAATAAGCGAAAAAGCCACCCAATCAATATATGGGGCTGCCAAGACAACAACTTTTTCGGGCTGGTTCATAAAATACATCAGTTGCTTAGACAAGACAGTCAAAACAAACAAAACAATCCCCAAAATTGTACACAACAACAAGCCGTGATGAAAAGTGGTTCGAATTTTTTTGGTGTTTTGTTCAGCATCCGCCTCGGCAATCAGCGGAGTTATAGCAGTAGAAAAACCTATACCCAAAGAAAGCGCCAAAAAAATAAAACTATTACCCAACGAAACCGCTGCCAATTCAGTAGACCCCAAATTACCAACCATATAATTATCGACAATACCAATCAAAGTATGTCCTAGCATCCCTAAAACTACAGGATAAGCTAATTTAATATTATATGAAAACTCTTTGGTATATTGGGATAGGTTCATTGTAATGCTTTTTAGGTCGGCAAAGGTAATCAGAAGAAATCGATTCTTTGAATAGAAATTAATTTAAAAAAATCATTTTTAAAACCTTCAAATCGACCTAGACTAAAGCACTACAGACCAAAGAACTTTCTTAATTTCTCTTATCGGTAAGGGTTTTCATAAAAGCAATTAATTGTTTCTTTTCCTTATCTGAAAGCAGTAATTGATCTTCAGGCAAGGTTTGATTAGGCACTTTAAATCCAAGGCCAATTCCACCACCTTTGTTATAAAAATCAATGACTTCTTCTAAAGTTTTGAAAACACCATTATGCATATACGGAGCCGTTAACTCAATATTTCTGATGGTGGGTGTTTTAAATGAATTTCTATGAATTTCGGCTTGGGTCAATTCATATTTTCCTAAATCGGTATCCAAATAATTATGCCTATTGGGTACTCCTAAAATTTCGCTTTCTGTTTTCATAAAATTAGGTGGGACTGTCCCGTTGGTTAAAGGAATAAAATGGCAAGTAGCACATTTAGCTTTGCCAGCAAATAGATTAAAACCTGCTTTTTCATCTGTCGAATATTCGACTTCATCACGCATATATGCATCAAACTTTGAATTATAATTGCTCAAAGAACGAACGTAGGAAGCCAAGGCATTTTTGATTCCGAATTCGTTAATCTCATTTTTAGGAAATGCTTTTTTGAATTCGGCTACATACTTTTTATCTTTTTGCAAGGCTTTTACTGATTTTTCAAGAGAACCGTGCATTTCGATTTCGTTTGTAATGACAGCCACGGCTTGGTCTTCGAGATAACTTACTTTAGAATCATAGAAGAAAGCACGTTGGAAAGCGATGTTCATCAAAGTAGGCGTATTACGCTTTACTTTGGTTTTGCCATCTAAGGAAATGGTTTGCTCTAAACCATCTGTAAAAGCAATATCAGAATGATGACAAGAAGCGCAAGAACGTGAATTGTTGCCTGACAAAATAGGGTCATTGAACAATCTTTTTCCTAAGGCAATTTTTTCTGGAGTGGTTTTATAATCAGGAAAACCATTGAAAGCTTCTATATCAAAAGCCTCTTTATCAAAGAGCGTTTGCGCTGTAGTTTTTAGAGCTCTGGTCTCTTTTACAAACGGAATCGAAGCACTTTTTTGACATTGATATAACTGTTTACTCAATGGATTAGCTATATTTTTTATAAAATACGCTCTATCAAAAGCATTGAAGTTGGTATGCGTTTCTAGGTATTTTGTTCCTTGAGAAAGAGTAGCTGAAAGCGCTTGAAATGACTTAGCATCCAAAGTGTTTTTATAAAAAGTTACATTTTCCCCTATGCTTTCTAAAACTACTTTTGCTTCTGGAAGTGAATGTAGCGCAACTGGGGAATCAAAGCCCGTAATTCCTAGGGTAATCATTCTAAATACGGATAGTCGCAACGCATCAAAAACCGAAGCATCTGTCAATTCATTGGTTTGCGCTATTTTTTCTAATCGATTTAAATTCGCATTCAAAATGCCTATTTCTGTCAATACTTCAGCTTTTGTTGACTGATTGTATTTTGGAAAAAAATATTCTTCAATAACTTGAAAGCCTTCAGGAGGCAAGGTTTTCCCATCGTTTTCCTCAAACTCAGGTAATGCTGGTCCGTTGATGGACTTGGCAACTGCTGGAAAATAATACTCGGTCAGCCATTCCACTTTTTTGTAACTACTATGAGCTTTCAAAAATTGAAATTGAATCTTTTGGGAATTGGCATCGGATTGCACCAATTCTTTTAAATGTTCAACTTCGACTTTTAACTGCTTTATATATATATCAAAATTAGCGGCAACTTTTTGATGGTTTTCCTCAGCGGGTTGGCAAGAGAACAAAGCAAATGAGAAGAATAAAACAATGATTTTTTTCATGATTATTTTAGAAATAAAAAAACCAAACCACGATAACAAAAAGCCATCGTGGTTGTGGGTAATAAAAGATATCTTATCTAGCTAATCCTTTGATTAATACAATTTGACTCGCTTGATCTTCGTTTGGACGATTTGTACCGCCATCAACACCTTTGTATTTTGTTCCTCTCCAAGAGTGTGGTTGAACGCTCAACAAAAAGGTATCATCGATTCCCAATTGCTCCGATACATCAATCATAGCACCATATTCCCAATCTCCAAATTTTGAAGTTCCTCCTACGTTATATTTGGCAGCATCAGTAGCCGTACGACGGTGGTCTAACTCAAAAACTACTTTTAATTGTTTTTTAGCAATATCGTATTGATAGATGTAGGCATCGTGAGTTTCGTCACCATATCCGTTGGCATCTTCTTGCACATATACATAGTTTTTCGTCACACAAATGTTGTCTGGATTTTGAAATTTACCCGCAATTCCGTTACGGTCATCACCATCCAAAATTACTTCTAAACTTCCGATTAATGGATTTTTAGCATCTAAGTTCAATCTATACACACGTCCGTATTTGGTTCTAGAAGCATCTGCATTGGTTCCTGTAGTATTTTGACCTGTCACGTTGAAATAGATTTCACGAGCACCCTCTGCACTACCTTTTCGGTAATCCAAATCTTCTACTCTACCAAATTTGATACCTTTTAAAGTATTTACTGAAGCATTGATAGCTGCACCAGTAAGCGTAGTATGGTTTTCAATTTTCACAAATGAAACAGGATATTTTTGGTTAACCACCATATCTTTCTCTCTTTGATTATCGTCTTGACGTTTCATCATATACAAAGAACCATCGGCTAAATCTCCAACTCTATCCGATACATACATAAAAACTTGACCTCCATAAGTTCCTGAATCGTCATCTCCAATCACTACAACTGTTTTACCAGCATAAGCTTTAGCATTCAATGGCATTGCATTTTCAGCACTTAAACGTCCAAATGAAGCTAACTCTTTGGTAACAGATGCCATTCCAGCATCGGCATAAGGATATACAGCGTGCGTACGAGATTCCTCTCCTGATTCACCACAAGTTAAGTACAAAGGTCCAAAACCGTGTTCTGCAACAGTAGCCATAGTAGCACCACAAAGTCTCCAAGTTCCGCCATTAGAGTTTAATAAATATTCTCCTTTCAAAGGTTTGAAGGTTTTGTCAAGAGTAACTCTTGAAACAGCAAAATTATCTTCGTGATTTACCAAAAAAGTAAATGTTCCGTCTTCGTTTCTTAACAATCCAGAACCATCAGCTGAACCTCCAAAAACGAACTTTGGGCTTCCTGACAATACATCATCAGAAGAAATTAAAGAGAATAACTCCACGTTTTCAAAACCTGCCTTTTTAGTAAGCAATACTGGAGTTACTGATTGATTTGCCAATACCACACTAGTTGGTTTAGCGTCATTAGAGTCGTTCTCACAAGAAATAAGTGAAACCAAACACAATAAGGGTAAAATTAGTTTTTTCATTGTTGTATGTTTTTTTATACCCACAAAATAAGGCTATGAATATAAACACATTGTCACTGTGGGATTAAGAAACAGCTATGAATACGTAAGATTTTAAATTATAATTTAATCTAAAATTTACATCGTAACAGTGAGTATATATTCGGTTAAAATTGAATTAACAATAAGAAGCCAAACCCAACTAGCTGTCTCAAAAAAAGTACGAGAAGAAATTTTTAAAGTCCGTTTAAACGAAAAGAATCTGCCAACAAATCACTACTTTAGTTGCTTTTTAATTCATCTGGATTCCCCACTTTAATGGGATATTGATACAAATTTTATAATGCAATGGAAAAATTCACACTCGAGCTTTTATTTCAAATCATAGGAATTGGTTCTGCTTCTGGACTTATTTACAAATCGCCTTCCTTATATGTTATTGGTGATAACAGCGGCTATTTGTACGAATACAATATGGAAGCCAAAGACTTACAGCAACACGCTATTATTGAAAATGCCAGCGCAAATATTGCCAAAAAAGACAAACCCGATTTTGAAGCCATAACAAGTTTTGAAGACAAGTTGTATGTTTTTGGTTCCGGTTCTACTCCGAAACGCAACAAAATGGTAGAAATTAATACAACCGAAAAAGAGATTAAAACCAACGATTTGACGGATTTATATAGCGTAATGCAAAGCTTTGGTCAAATTAAAGCCGATGATTTTAATCTTGAAGGGGCTATTTATACTGGAAAAGAATGGATGCTTTTTAATCGTGGGAACGGAAAAAAGAGCAAGAATGTGATTTTTACGGTTTATGGTAAAAACCTAATCAACGAATTCAATATGATTAGCAACGAGTATAAGTTGCCTAAAATTAATGGCGTGCGAAGCAGTTTTACCGATGCCGTTTTGGTGGATGCTAAAATTTATTTTTTGGCTACTGCTGAAGACACACAATCGACGTATAATGATGGAGAAGTAAAAGGAAGTTTGATTGGGGTAATTGATGTAGAAACAATGAAACTTGAATTTACGCAAAAGATAAGCGATACCCATAAATTTGAAGGCCTTACCCTCTATCAAAATTCAGACAAAACCTTGGAGTTTTTGTTATGCGAAGACAAAGATTCGGAGGTGTTGGAAACGAATATTTATAAATTAGTACTTGACAAGAGTACGCTTTGAATGGAGAATTTCGGGGCGACTCGTGATGAAACACAGACTATTTGAGATTGAAAAAAACAATATGAATTATTAATCAACAACAAAATCAAAGTACAAGTCCATAATATGAAAATGAGAACTATATTCAAACTATTTGCAATACTAATCTTTACCTATAGCAATGCCCAAAACTTTCAAACTCAAAAAATAGTAGTTGATTTACTTACTAAACTACCATTAGAAAACGTAATAATTTCTAACCAAAAAGATTATTCAACTACGAATATCGATGGTAAATTCATTTTTGTTTCTGCAAACAAAGCCATCAATTTGAATCTTTTGGGATATGAAAATATAGAAACAACTTTTGATGATTTAAAAAATTCTAAAGACACAATCTTTATGCAACAAAAAACGATCCAACTACCCGAGATAATAGTTGGGAATTCGGCAGCATATGTTCAAAAAGTGTACGATAGAATTAAAGACAATTTAATTGGTAACTATACCATTGATTTTTTCTTGAGAAATGTTTTAAAACAAGAGAAAGAAATAATTGTGCTACAAGACTTGTCAGGGAAAAAAAATCAAAACATTTCATCCAAGGATAAAATAAGCATTGAAATTTTGAATATGCGTAAAGTAAAACTTTATGATAAAAAAGAAGGTATAGACTTTAAATTTCAAAATTTTGAAGAAATATCTAACTTGGTTGCGCCATCACCAAGCGGATGCAATTTTACTGAAATTGCATTTAATGATGAGAATTACAAAAAAATTGAATTTGAATCCAAGAATAAAAACGCTCAAGGTCTTGGTATCAAAGGTTATCTTGTCATCAACAAAAAAGATCTTGCCATTGTTGAATTTAAAATGAGTTCAGATATTGATACTGATTTACTGCCTTATTCAAAATTTATGCTTTCCAAGGTTAAATACAGGACTCCCGAGTGGACCAAGCACATAAAATTCATTAAAGACGTAGCTTCAAATAAATACTACCCTGTTTCATTAAAAATGGATGTCAAAGTAGAAGTCGTAACAGATAAAAAGTCCTTCTATTTTAATAATTCAATAGATTTATTTACAACTAGTGCACCTCGGGACGAGAAAATTATTCCTAATTTTTCGACTGATAAAGATTTATTCAAAGCTAAATTTATTTATTCAGCAGATTTTTGGAAAAGCCAAAATCAATTGCCTTTGACCAAAGAACTTGATACCTTTTTGAAATTAGTAGCGGATAAAAAAGATAAAACAAAAGAATACGAAGTCACGGGAAATTTTTAATCAATTAACAAAAAACAGAAAGTGTTATTATTCAGATATTTTTTTTGACATTAATTGCCTCCAACTTTAGTTGGAGGGGTGAAATTTGAAAGTTTTAAAGGCTTTAGCCAAAATTAGCTGCTTTTATTTGGCTAAAGCCAATGCAATCAATCCCCATTCTCCAGCTAAAGCTGGAGGCAATTGAAAGCAAGACAAACTGAATCACATTAAATTGCTTCCAAAAAAGCACAATGTTGGCTCATAGCCCCGATTACTATGATATATACAAACTAAAAATTTATTTATTTTTTAGTTTAAAAAAAGACATAACAAGCCTTCGAATAAGAATTACACGAAGGTTTGTTGTGCCTTTCATAAGTTATTT